>JBBJME010000001.1:0-88783 GCA_037719765.1 Planctomycetaceae bacterium | reverse complement strand
GAAGTAACTTATAATCACGACAGTGCCATTCGTCCCAGCCACCTTTGAAGTACCGCTTAGACGCGTCGATGGTTAATGCAGATTTGCTGCCGGAAACGAATATCCGGACGGAAACCGGCCCAGTGTAGCCAGGGCGGCGGGCATCCAAAGAATTCTGAACGGCTTCTCGCACGAATGCGCGCAGCTCGGTATCGTTCGCGAAAAACTCACCTTGAGTCGCTTCGCGGTTCTTAAACCGAGGGTTCACTTTACTAAAATGCCACGAAAGCTTCATGTTTTGCCGGTAACGAATAAACATCCGTGATTGGGTAAGAGCCAAAAGAGTACCGCTGGCGGCTTGCGGTTCAAGTGAGAATCGCCCGTCTTGACGCATCAGCTGAGTTCTGGCGGAATCACAGACAGAATACGCAGTATGGGATGCCGACGAGATTCGGGAGAACTGCTTTCCCTTGATCTGACAAGAATCGTCGAGAAAGTCAGCTCGGTTCCATATTGGAGCCTGAATCGTTAGTTTTTTGCGAGTTTTTAACCCTCTTCGTCTTCTCTCATTTCAAAATTCAGCACTACCGAGGTCAAGAATGTCCATTGATCGACGCCGTTTTGTGTCTTCTGCTCTGCTGTCAGGTGCCGGGCTGACGCTGGCAGGTTCGGATGCCGCTGTCGGAGCATCGACGGTTTTGGCGGCTCCTCCAATTCGCGAAGCGGCAAACGGTTTTCGCTTTTGTCTCAACACCAGCACAATTCGAGAACCCAAACTGGGGATCGAAAAGGAAGTCGATATTGCCGGTGCCACTGGGTACGACGGCATCGAGCCATGGATTCCAACGCTGCGGGAATTCGTCGATGGCGGTGGAAAATTGGCCGATCTTCGCAAACGGATTTCCGATGCTGGACTCACGGTCGAAAGCGCTATTGGATTTGCTCAATGGATCGTTGACGACGATACACGCCGCAAGGAAGCTCTGGAAGAAGCAAAACGCGACATGGATATGCTCCGCGAAATTGGCGGCACACGGATCGCGGCACCTCCTGTCGGCGCACATCAGGGTGACAGTCCGAAGATTGAATTGCCGGTCGTCGCCGAACGTTTTCGAGCTCTCCTGGAATTGGGCGATCAGACCGGCGTGGTGCCTCAACTGGAAATCTGGGGCTTTTCAAAGAACCTGTCGCGGCTTGGCGAAGTGATGTACGTTGTCGGTGAGACCGGACACCCGAAAGCCTGTCTGTTGCTGGACATTTATCATCTCTACCGAGGCGGCTCAGCCTTCGCAGGACTCGACCTCATGAGCGACGGTGCCTTGCAGGTTTTTCACGTCAATGATTATCCGGCGACGCCGCCACGCGAGAAAATGAACGATTCGGACCGCGTCTATCCTGGGGACGGGATCGCGCCCATGTCTCAGATCCTAAACTCGATCGGAGGCCCCGGGCGCAGCATCGTGCTGTCGCTGGAATTATTCAACCGCGACTATTGGAAACTGGATCCGCTGGAAGTCGCAAAAACCGGCCTCGCAAAAATGAAATCGTCGGTCGAAAAAGCGGCACAGCTTTAAAAAGGGGTCAGGAACCAATAGCCAAATGGCCCGAGGGTGCTCCGCACTATTGGTTCCTGACCCCTTTTCCAAGCCGGGTTTCATGGTTGACAGAGCACTAGGGAGTTCCTGTGAGCGTTGCCCCGTCGATTCTGGAAGAACTGGTCCCGGCGTCAAATCGCCTGTATTTCATTTTCGGCGGAATCGCTGCAGAAATCGGGATGCCGCCGTTCGAATTCTACAATGCCTCACGCATCCTCACAGAGAATAAGATCTTTCTGCGGGATTTCAGTCAGTCGTGGTATCAGAATGGACTACCTGGTCTCGGACGAGATGTCTATGAGATCGCCGAGCGCCTTGCCGAGAAAATCAGGCAGGTGAACCCCGTTGATGTCTACTTCGTGGGCAATTCCATGGGTGGATATGCGGCCATTCTGTTTGCAGCCTTGGTTGGTTCAGGGACAGCCATAGCCTTTGCTCCGCAAACATTTATTTCACCCATCAGCAAACTGCAACACCTGGATCTGCGGTGGCCGAAACAGATCGCCACAACCTGTTTTACGACCCTTGCCAAAAGGCACGTCTGGGATCTAAAAGCCTTGCTGTCAGCGAATCAGAGCACGCTGAAGATTGAAATTCATGTTTCGACAAAGGACCGTCTTGATCTGATGCACGCTCGACGATTGCACGGGGTCAGCGGAACTACGATTCATGAATACGATGTGGGCGGACATGCCTTAGTCCGTTACCTCCGGGATGAAGGCAGGCTCTCCGGCATTCTTCAGGGACATAGACAGCCAGGGCTGGATGTCACGCGAATCAGTGCAACTTCTCTGGCTTCGGTTTGTCGCGGCTGATACTCTTCGGCCATTCAAATTCTGTCCCGGTTCTCCTGTCTTGAGCAGACACCCGATTTTCAGAATCGTCCCTGGAAATCATGGAAGATTCCCATGTTGCCTGCGACCAGTCACTATGTCCTCTGCATGAACGGATCACGCGTCGTTAACAAACGCATGGCCATGTTTTTTGAAGGGATTCAGTCGAACGGACTGGGGATCCGAACATGGGCACTGCCGCGAGGTGTGTGGGTCCTGGACAAGTCTGAAAACCCAACGGTGCCAGGTCGCATCGGACGAATGTCAGTCGATATCGGACAGGTCAAGGGAGCAAAGCTATCAGCAGTGATTTGCTTTCACTGGATCGTACTGCCTTTGGCGGTCGCTATCGGATTTATTCGTCGAGTCCCGGTCCTTTACGATGAACACGATCACTATGAAATCAATACCCTCGAAGGCGGTGGCTCGCGGCTGAAATGCTATGTCTTCAGTCTGCTTGTGCGTTCGATCCATCGAATTTGCCTCCCATGGGTTTCGCTGGTGACATGTATTCACATGGACAAGCAAACGCTGAAACGCCACCTGGAACGTTGGCAACCATCGGTACTGGAAATCCACAATTTCCCGGCGTCCGTCTGGCGTGCAATCGGGCGCACCCGTTCCCCGACAGGCAAGCTGTGCTTCGTCTACATTGGTGGAGTCTACACCGAAAAAGGCGTCGGCGCGGCAGCGGAAGCGTTTCAACTGTTGCCGGAATACGTTCAGAAGAATTCCGAACTGCATGTCTTTGGCGAAGGAGACACAAATCTAATCCAACGATTGCGGACAATGCCCGGGATTACAGTTCACAACGGAGTCACACCTGCCGAGTTCCAGAATTTCGCTGCTACACACCGCTGCTGCGGCCTGGCACTGTTGGCCAGCACACCACGTTACAACCTTGTCGGAACAAATTGCACAAAACTGTTCGAGTACCTGGCTCTGGGGATGCCGGTAATCGGCACGCGGGTGGGAGAATTTCCTCAGTGGATCGATGGCCGGAAGGTGGGATTGCTCATCGATTGCGATCTCAATTCGCAGCAACTGGCTATGCCCATGCAGAAGCTTGGAAGGCCACACTCTTCGATCAGTTCTCTCGCAACGCCAGTGCCCTGATGTCCAGTGATGAAATGACATGGGAACATGAATGGAGCCGGATTAATCAAACCGGTATCATCAGTCGTAAAGCAGCGTGACATGTCTCAGCATCCAATACCTGTTTTTGTTCTTGGCAGCGGCCGATCCGGCACGACAATCACGGCGTCGCTGCTGAATCACCTGCCGGGCGTTCAGATCGCCAAAGAGACGGGTTACATCGGTCAGAACCTGGCACTGCTGCAGGACATCGAACATCCGGACGCTCTCGCTCGACTCGTGCAGGAAGTCAATTCGTGGCTGGAGAAGGAGCGTTGGGAACACTCAGCCAGCATTCAGGGCTTTCGCGACTTCTGTCAACGATATCAGTTTTTCGGAGGTGCCGCATTTATTCATTACATCTGGCAGTTGGATTCCACAGTCCCCTGGCATGAGTTGTCATTCATCGGAGACAACACACCGCTGTACGTGATGGCAATTCCGGCGATTCAGGTACTCCTGCCCAATGCACAATTCATTCACATGGTTCGCGATCCAAGGGACGTCGTCTCTTCTGTCCTGAAGATGCGTTTCGGAGCCGATGATGTGGTGGTGGCAGCCATGGAATGGCACTTGACGCTGGGATGCTGGCTGATGGCCGAACGCATCGTTTCCGCCGATCGACGGATGGAATGCCGCTATGAAGATCTCTGCACCGCGCCGAGCAAACGATGGCCTGCCTCGCGAAATTTCTCAACCGCACTGAAGCGGACTCAGTCGCCGCGGCGCACGGCACACAGCGGACGGATCAAAACCAGCCACTGGATTTGAAAAGGTGGCGACTGTGTCGCATCACACGCGACTCACGGAACCTATTTCTCCCAGTCGCGTCGGTACACAAGTCCGAACTCAACGCCGCACAGATTCAGGCGATTGAAGAGATTGCTCAATACGGCATGTTGGCGTATGGCTACGAACCATCCGGATGGCATGAACATCCGCTGATTCGGGAAAATCGCATTCGGCTGCTGAAATCGATGATCAAAGACTTCGCGAATCGCTCCCTCAAACGCCTGCGTGGCAAATAGACGGCTGAACACACGACCTTTGGAGTGCGGCGACTTGTCGCCGCTTTGCCTTTCCAACAAAGTATTTTGGTCAATCGACGCGGGAAAACAGCGGACATTCCATTTCAATTTCAGGTGAAGTCGGCAGAACAAACGAACGCGTTTCCCGGAACTGGATTGCCTGCAAAAGAAAGCGGTGACGAGTCACCGCACTCCAAAGGGCGCTTGATTCGCGTATCCACAACCGCACCCAGCCTGCATTCCAAATGAACTTCTGCTTGACCAGATCTCCAATAATACCTAAGGTTCACTGGGTAAAATGGCGTGCGAGTTTTGCAAAGGAGTGCACGGTGTTTCAAGTGACGTGGCAGGATGCCACCGCATGGAAGCGGCAGGGAGGCGATCAGTCTCTGCCGGCCCCGCCGCCTGATCCAGCCGTAACAGCGGTCGGGCTGCTGTGCTGGGAAGAACACTGCGTCGAATGTTCAATGCCGCAATGTTATGCGACGTGTTCCCTGTTCGTCGCACGTCCTGACCAGAAATGCGCCCGGTTCGTGTACGGCATCATGCCAAATCGTCAGGTGCGTGGCTTATTTCCCTTTGGCGCCGACATCCGGTTTCGACGCTGGGCGAAACTGCAGACCGCGTGGCCGGCACAATTGGCGATGCTCGGCACTGGCACCATTCGCACGCAGACCGCGCTGATGGACTGGACCGAGAAAGCCGTCAGCAGTGCCTCTGAAATTATTCGTCGCTGGTCTCCGAAGCGACGCCTCAACGGGGCGTTCACGCTGGCACGTCGCAAGCTGCTTGAGAATCAGTCGGCTTGGCTTTCCCAACGCAAGTCAAATCTTCACGCCTTCTTTATAAAATGCTTTTCCAGTGAATCCACTGCGTTTCGCATCCAGCTGGAACTCGTGACCGATGTCCCTGTGTTTCGCACGAGCCTGCAGATTGAACCGGGCTGGAATGAACATTATCTCGACGCGGCAGAACTGCTTTCACTGGCCGATCACAAGCCCGGCATCCTGCGACTGTCGATCGAAAATGATCGCGAAGTGAGGCTCATCTTTACGTGGCTGGATTTTGTGCGTCTGCAGCATGGACTCAGTTCCATCCCGCAGCTCAACGGTGCAGCAAAGCCCTCGTCTATAACTCCGAAACATCCTGGCCCGGCAAAGAAAATCAAGTGCGTGGCGTGGGATCTGGACAACACACTCTGGCACGGCGTGATCGGCGACGCAGGTGCATCAGGAGTGACTCCGAATCGTGAGATGGTTGATCTGATTCAGCAACTGGATGAACGTGGTATCCTGCAGACTATCGTCAGCAAGAATCATTACGACACCGCCTGGCCGAAAATTGAACAACTGGGACTCGCCGACTATTTTCTGTATCCGGCAATTCACTGGGGACCAAAGAGTCGCAGTGTGCAGCAGATCGCGGACGAACTGAATATCAACGTCGATACATTTGCCGTGATCGACGACTCACCGTTCGAACGGCGTGAAATCAGCAACCTTCTGCCTCAGGTCCGCGTCTTTGACCCGGCCGTCGGTCCGTCATTGATGGATGACACGGCATTTGATGTTCCGGTGAGCGATGAATCCCGGGGACGGCGCATGAGTTATCTCACGGAAGCCATGCGCAAGCGCATCCATCAGTCATGGCGAGGAGATTATGGTGAGTTTCTGAAGAGTTGCCACATGGTGCTGCAAATTCGGCATCCGCAGTTGTCAGACCATTCTCGATGTATCGAACTGTTGCAGCGGAGCAATCAATTTAATCTCTCTGGCCGCAGCTATGAGTCGCACGACTTCCACGGACTGTTGCAGTCCGGACAGCACGACTGTTTCTGCTTCGAAGTCAATGATGACTTTGGCGGCTACGGGATCGTGGGCGTCGCCGCATTTGAAGCAACTGACGATGGTCCGCATCTGGTGGATTTTGTACTTTCCTGCCGGGTCGCACAGAAAATGGTCGAGGCCACGTTTCTGAAATGGTACGCGGCACGGCAGCAGCTTGTTGGATTTCAGCAACTCCGAGCCCGATTGCGGGTCACCTCACGCAACGCTCCGTTGCGTGAAGTCATGGCGCAACTGGGCTTTACCTGTCTGAGGTCCGAAGACGATCGACAGCTGCTGGAACTTCGATTTGAGGAAAACGTCGTCATTCCCGATGTGATCACGATTGACGATCAGACCGCAGGCGAGAATCAGGATCAGAAAGCAGCTGCATGAAAGTTCCGCCAGGTACGATTATCGTCAACGCGGATGACTTCGGACAATCATCCATTGTGAATCGGGCGATTGTGATGTGTTTTGCTCGCGGTCTGATTTCCAGTGCGACAATTATGGCCAATATGCCGGGCTTCGACGAAGCCTGTGGGATGGCGATTTCCAGTCAACTGACGGAACGCATCGGCGTGCATCTGAACCTCACTGACGGCTGGCCATTGTTGCCGGAACTGCGGAGCAACCCGGCGTTGTGTGACGCATCCGGCAGATTCCGTCGATTCCGGTCGCGTCTGCTTTCGAAGTCTGACCGAGCGATGATTGCCGCAGAAGTCGGCGCTCAGATTCAGCGATGTCGCGATGCAGGACTTCCGTTGACTCACGCGGATTCGCATCAGCATGTTCACAATGAACCAATGGTTTTTCTGGCGATCCAGCCTGTTCTGAAACATTTCGGAATCCGGCACCTCAGAATTTCGCGGAATATGGATTCACTGCCCATCGTCTCCTCAAAACGCATCGCCAAATCATGCTTTAACCGCTGGATCGCACATCACGGATTCCGGGGGACCGACTATTTCGGCACGGTCGAGAACTTCGAACACTTTCGATCAGCCGATCGACTTGCCACCGCATCCATTGAGATTCTGACTCATCCATCTTTTGATCAGGAAGGCACATTGATTGATCATCTTGACAATCTGCCGCTTGCTGATCGGTTGGCCCGAGCATTTTGCGACCTGCGGCTTGCCGGCTATCCGTGTGTTCCAGTCCGTATTCCATGCAATGTCCGCGCTGCATGAACGACGCGGCTCAGGCTGCTCACAAGACCTGCCGGAGTACAGCCCAACACCCGTATTGACTCATTGACCAAAAGTGCGTGATACTCCAGTTGTGACGTTTCCGACAAGGATGTTCGGCCCGGCACTTGCCGGGTGCAGAGAGGGATTGCGATGAACCTGCTCCAGAAACTTGCCCACTCAGAAAGCCCGAAACTCAAAAGGCCGTTCAGAGCCCTTTGGGGCTACGCTCTTCAGAACAGCGGATTCTCAGAACGTATTCAGATGAAACGTTCTCAATACAAAATTCCGTTTTTTGCGAAGAGCAACATGGCGTTGACCCTGTGGGTGAACCCGAATCATGTTGATCGCGCTGAGGAATTTGTATACGACTTTCTGAAACCAGGAGACACTCTCATCGATGTCGGGGCAAACATCGGCTGTGTGACAGCCGCAGGTTCACTGGCAGTCGGTCAAACAGGACATGTATTTTCCGTGGAACCTCATCCGCAAACGTTCAAACATCTGCAGAAGACCATCGCTATTAATCACTGCACGAACGTGACAAGTCTCAATATTGCGCTGGGTGCTGAGGCAGGAATCGTGAACTTCACCGATGAACGCCGGAAGGACGACAACAACTGCGTCGCGCTGAACGCTGAATCCGGAATCAGAGTTCCATGCAGGACTCTAACAAGTCTGGTTAATGGACATTCGATTTCAAGAATTGCTGTCATGAAGATTGATGTCGAGGGTTTTGAAATGCACGTTCTGCGGGGGGCCGAGGCAATCCTGCACAAGGTCGACAGCATCTACATTGAAGTCCTGGAACATACGCTTCAGAAGTTTGGAAGTTGCTCGGCTGAGGTGTTCAAATTACTTCAGGCGCACGGCTTCCGCTGCTACTACTTCAAGGATGACCGGAGCAACGTCGTCGCGTTTGCGCAACACGTTGCGCTCCGCGACTGGCGGTCCGAACTGGTGCCCATCGCTTCGACTACCACTTCAGAATGACTTTCCCGGATTGCCCGGACTTCATCGCCGCGAAGCCCTGTTCAAATTCGGTGTAGTGCAGACGATGCGTGATCACCGGACTGATATCCAGTCCGCTTTGCAGCATGACGGTCATCTTGTACCACGTTTCATACATCTCACGACCGTAGATTCCGTGGATCGTGAGCATATTGAACACGACCAGATTCCAGTCGATGGAAATATCTTCCGATGGAATGCCAAGCATTGCAATTTTTCCGCCATGCGCCATGTTTTTCAGCATGTCGCGAAACGCTGATGGATTGCCCGACATTTCCAGCCCGACGTCAAAACCCTCCGCCATTCCCAGCTCACGCTGTACGTCTTCGAGCGTTTCAGTTTTGACGTTCACCGCTCGCGTCGCGCCCATCTTCTTCGCCAGCTCCAGACGCCACGGATTGACGTCCGTTACGACGACAAAGCGGGCACCAGCGTGACGCGCAACGGCCGTTGCCATCAGTCCGATCGGCCCGGCTCCGGTGATCAACACATCTTCACCAAGAACCGGAAATGCCAATGCCGTATGCACCGCGTTACCGAACGGATCAAAGATCGATGCAATGTCACGATCGATCGCAGCGTCATGATGCCACACGTTCGTCATCGGCAGCGCGATGTATTCGGCAAACGCTCCTGCACGGTTCACGCCGATCCCCTGCGTCTTCGCGCAAAGATGACGTCGGCCTGCCAAACAGTTTCGACAGCGACCGCAGACGACATGGCCTTCACCGCTCACAACTTCGCCGGGATGAAAGTCGACGACATTCGATCCCACTGAGACCACTTCGCCGACAAATTCGTGCCCAACCACCATGGGAACCGGGATTGTTTTCTGAGCCCATGCATCCCATTCATGAATATGCACATCCGTGCCACAGATGCCCGTGCGATCCACTTTGATCAGCACGTCGTTGACGCCAACTTTCGGTTCCGGAACATCTTCCAGCCAGAGCCCCTTTTGGGGATGTCGCTTCACCAGAGCCTTCACGTCCGCTTCCTTATCATGAATTGTGAATACCACCCGATCAGCGCAAGATAACAATTGAGCCCTGTGGTGGCCACAGTTCCGGCAACACCGTGAAAGATTCCGGATTGCGGAGCAGAAGCATGGCACTGGAGAACAACGCGAGTGTCTGCCAATCAGTATTGCCGTCGATTACGATGGATCGTCGAAGTGACTTTTGGATTGCGACGTAACACAGTTCTGCCACCTCGCTCACTGACGGACCGCCGCGGAAGACCTGGTGACACAGAAATCACGGGATCGGAGCATGTGCTGTCAGTGTCATTGCCCGGGCCTGCATTGGCACTTTTTTTCGGAGCGACAACAGGCAGTTTGCGCAGGCGAATTCGACGAAAATGAACAACAGAGCCTTCGCTCTGTAAGGCAATGCTGCCCGTGGATGGTTTAGCACCACTCACTTCACCCGCTTTCTTGCCGTTCACTTCCACGCTTAGCCGTCCACTCTGGCTGACGATCTTGCCTTCGTTCCAGGTATCCACCGGCCGCGCAAGATCGGGTTCTGCTTCGCTGGAATGATCGCTCGTCGCGTCGCCACCGGGAAACACGCTCCCGGCCTTAGGTTGATGCAGCTGCACCTGCATCGAAGTCGGCCAGATTCGTGGTTCGTCCTGCATGTAAACAAGCACACCGCTGTTGCCGTCCACATCTTTGGGATACTTCCATTCCAGCGTCAGTTCAAACTCAGAGCAGGTCTCGGTCGTGTACAGGAAGCCCTTCGGCTCGCCGGAACAAATCAGGATGAGCTCCTTGTCAACCCCTTCGCGAATCACTTTCCATACCGGAGCATCCGGGATCGAGGGTGCAGAACTGAAAATCTTCCAGTGTTGAGTCAGATCGTCCGTCAACAAATCAACCGTCTCAGTTTCTTTCACTTTCTTCTCTGCCGTTTTATCATCGAGTGCGGCTGAGGGTGAAATTTCTGTCTCCGCCGTTTTCAGATTTGGCTGGACTGTCGGCGTGACAACAGTCTCTTGAGCCGTGGCACGCTGAGCCATCGACAGCGCGGCACTAATCACAGTTAGCGCAAAGAACAAACCGTTACCGGATCGGCAATCCCTCCAGATGATCGGCAGGTGTATTAACTTAAGAATGCAACGTTGAAATTCAGACGGCACCTGAGACACCAGATCATCTCTTGTTCTTCGATTGACAGTGTTCAATTTGAAATTACCACAGGTTCAGGAATCAGACTAACCACCATGACTGCAGACTCCATTTGTGTGACTCACAGCTCGCAACCCGTTCGTGCCATTTGACGGCCTTGAAGCAAGCCATCTCGTTCGGGACGCGATTCCCAATGAGGCACTACACATAGGAACAGGTCCGTTGTCAATGGTGCGAGTCACCGGATCAGTCCATCGTCGAAGAGTTTATCCACCTGTCGTTCACACGCGGGTGGATTGTGGCGGGGCAAATGCGCTAACCTCTCATCACGATTTGATTTTCGTTTTGCGGCAAAGGAGCCAGAACAAAATGATCCGGCGAATATGCTCAAAGCAGCGGATTTATCGCTTTGTGGTATGACGGTTGCTATCCTGACATTCCGAATGTTCTGGTTCTGTGGTTCGGGAAACAATGTTGAGTCACCGCATCAGCAACCGCCCTGTGAAAGGTCCTGAAAAAAGGACGCTGGAAATCGTGACGTCCTTTTTCAATTTCCGGCGAAACGTTTCAGTCGATTAACACGCGCAAATAGCGCCGTGTTACGGCTTCTTGACAGCATGAAATTCTGTGCCCTCGGAACAAAAAAAGTTTACGAGCTGCAAACTGCTGCGCGCACAGAAGTTAGGCCACGCCATGGTGCTCGTTCGCGTGCTGCGGGAGGATCGAGGAACGGGAATCGCGTTCTCAAGAGATCTGGGGAGATTTTATTCGGTCTCCCATCTGGTCTCTCTCAAGAACACATAAAGGAGTTCACATGTCGAAGAAGTCTCTGTGGAACGACGAAGCTGGTATCATTCTGTCGGCCGAAATCGTACTGATCGGCACGATTCTGGTTCTGGGCATGATTGTTGGGCTTGTTGAATTGCAGTGTGCAGTGGTTGCTGAACTGAGCGACCTGTCAAGTTCGATTGGAAACCTGGATCAGTCTTATCAGGTCTCCGGGCTGGCAAGTTACAAACAGAACGGTGGCACCAAGGGGCGCACAAATGGTGCATCGTACAACGACCATGCGGACACTTGTGATTGTGACAATAATCTGAGCCTCGTCTGCAACGATCCAGGGGAGCAGCCTAAGTAATTCGGATTCTTCAAGGATCGAAGGTTCCGCAAACAGTGTGATTCGATGTGGCAGGAGTTGAGACACAGTGAGAGCAGCGTTTTGGCGTTTGCTCTCGTCTCACTTCTGTCCTCTGCCTGCCCGAAGCGCCCCATGGCTTTGCGCGACAAACTGCTCTCGACGCGAAACGCATTGAATAATGCACACCTCACAGTAATCGTGTGGCGAGTTCCGTTAATTTGGGTTCATCGACAAATGAAGTGCGCGACTTAGAAATGGCGGACTCTGGGCGCGTTGATCCTGCTTGTGGTGTTGAACCACTGTGATTCGGCCCCACGGGCCTCGGCAAGTCAGCCTGGGGCAACGCCTCAGGTGTCCACGGCAGCAACGCATTTTGCCCTGAAAGGGCAACGCAGACCGGCATTGCGGAACCCTGTCAGGGTTCGTCTTTAGAAGGTACATCAACCTGGGGCTGCGTTCATCCGCATCCGCGGATTCTCTTGCCCCAGGCTGATATGCGCGAGCCTTTCAGGCTCAGTCGTGGCATGACCGGCGACATCCGCCCTTGAGAGTCCGCGACGACTTGCTGCGAATCGAACTGACAAGTGTGTTTTTTCCCCGCCCACTTGCTCCGGGGCGATTCTCTTGCCACTATGTTCATTGCTTCGTTGATGAATCCTGCCCAAACTCTGAACTGCTGGACTCCTGCCGTGATCCTATCCTGTGCCCGAACTGTTGCTTTGCGTTCGATAATTCTCTGCGTCTCCATTTCCGCCGTGACAGCTGTATGTGATCTGGCAGCAGCGGACGTCCGTGACAGAGCTGTCGTGAGCCTGACGTTTGATGATTTGCCGGAATCAGGAGTCATCGCGACGACCGCCGATTCGGCGAAGGGTGGAAAACTGGCAGATGCGGTATCGCTGACTCAGGCCCCTTCCCGAATTCCATCGGCATTTGTCGCGGGCAGCACAGGTGCGTCGCTGCTGCTCAATCCGGAAAGTAAGCAACAGATTGTCATTGCAAACAGTGAAGACGTCAGCCGACCGGATGCGGTTTCTGTCAGCGGCCTGTTTGCAAATCTGCAGTCAGCCGACTCCAACACGTATCATGGCCTGTTTGCCAAACGCCATCCGACCAGCAGCACATCAAACTACGGAATTAATTTCAATCCCGGGACTGATACGTTTCAGGTGTATGTCAATGACAGCACGGGATACAAACTTGCTCAATACAGCGTGAAGCAGACGATTGGTTATCGACGTCGGATGCATTTGACCATGAGCCTGGACCATGCCGACGCTCCTGGAGCCGATGCAGACGCAGATGTGGATGATGTTCGGCTGCGAGTGTTTGTCAATGGCAAGCCTGCGACTCCCACGGTCGTCTCGGGCGGGTTCGCCGAAGGCAATATCGGGTGGCTGCAGGACGTTTCGCTGGCAAAGTGCGTGAGCGATACGCCCCTCACGATTGGTTCCAGTTTCACCGACGGCGAAATGCTGCGACTGGTCTGTGATGAATTTCACGTCTTTGCCGAGTCTTTGACGGACGAAGATGCCGCTGCCTTGTTTAACGAAGTCGCAGGTGCATCCGCCGCAGAGATTTCGCAGGAACAGACAGCGGGAGCAGACAGCACTCAACTACAGCCCATCATTGGGCGAGTCAACCCGCACGCGGTTGAAATCAACAAGACAACGCGTTTGCAATTGGCCGGTCAAAACATGCAGGGGGCAAGGCTGCACACAGACGTGCCGGGAATTTCCTGTTCCGTCGTGGAAGGCGGGAACGCAAACCTGGGACTCTTCGATATGACCGTTTCAGACACAGTATTACCCGGACGCTATCTGAAAGCGCTGCGTGACAGGTGGGGGTGTCAGCAAACCTGCCATAATCGCCGTCGACCGCATTCCAACGGCGGCGGAAGGCACGTATACAAAGGAAGCACCTGCGACGGGCGCTGCCAACCGCAGTCGCGGGCGTCATTGCAGGCACAGAACAGAAGCAACTTTGGTTTCGGGGGACAGCGAACCAGAAAATCGTCGCGGAAGTCGAAGCCAGCCGGTTGGTTCGAAACACGACCCCGTCGTTGAAATCCGTTCGGCCGAAGGAACTCCTTTGGCGTTACAATGGCAGCAAGCCGAACTGCTGGGAGATGCACGAGCGACCGTGACCCTGCCAGCCGATGGCCTGTACGTGGCGGAAGTGCACGATCTGCAGTTTCGAGCAGCAGGCGGCAGCATCTGGCGGTTGATTGTGGGAGACCTGCCGCCGTCGTCGATTGCGTTTCCGGCGACATTGACGTCTGCGGTCACATCATTGAGAACACTGAGCAAAAACTCCATTTCTGAAGCTGTCTCGATCCGGGAAAACGAAGGCGGCATTGCGATTCAGTCGGGCGTCGCCATTCTTCCACTGCCTGCACTCAGAACGTTGAACGGCGTGCATGTGGTAGAACCTTTGGAAGCCACATTTCCGGAAGCCGCTGTCGATGCGACGTTCACTGCAGCTCCGTTTCTGCCCCTATTCATCAGCGGTCGCATCGCCGCGGCGGGTGAATCCGATACCGTCCTGCTGACGGTCACGCCAGGGCAGACGCTGAACTTCCAACTGGCCGCGCGCGGGATCTCGTCGCCGTTGCGCGGTCATCTGGCATTGTTGAATGGTGATGCCATCGTCGTACAGAATGACGGAAATTCAGGAGTCGATGATCCGACATTCAACTTTGCTGTACCGGAAGGCGTAACGCAATTGAAGGTCCGCGTGCGGGATATCAACGAAAAGGGTTCACAAGCGTCGGTTTATCAGCTTCAAGTGGCCCGCCCGGATCGTCCCGCATTTACCCTGAGTACAAGCGAAGAATCGATTC
Organism: Planctomycetaceae bacterium; assembly: GCA_037719765.1. Classification (GTDB taxonomy): domain Bacteria; phylum Planctomycetota; class Planctomycetia; order Planctomycetales; family Planctomycetaceae; genus SXXK01. Next base: position 74,082 of record JBBJME010000001.1, on the reverse strand, counting down.
GACTGCCACTGAACGGATCGACTCCGGTCCGCTTGTCAGTCATTCGCACGTCACCATCGTTTCGATACACGGGTCCGATTCATCTTTCGACGTCGGGAATGTCGTCGGTCACAATTGTGCCGCAGACGATTGCGTCAAGTGAGCAAAATCAGGATGTGTTGGTCATGCTGACGCGCAACGCTGCGGGTAATCCCGCAGTCGCTGCGGACGGACATTCGCTGACGATTTCAGGAACGGCCGACGGAGTGGCGTCAGGGTTTTCGGCGATGGCATCCGTAGTTCTCGACTCGGTTCCGAAGAATGCACTGACCTTGGCCGACGAAGCCCTGGTGGCAGGCCCCGCCGACCCGACTCTCGGCACAATCCTGCTGGATGCCGCGCCACCGATTCTGCTGCGTGGCCTGTCAGCGGTAGTGCCTGTGCGAGTCCTCCCATTAGTGGAGCAGACACCTCCGTTCGTGCGTTTTGAAATGACGACCACCGAACCTGCTCGCCGTGAAGATCCTAACAAGCCTGATTCGCCAATAAAGGCCGCCATCGCACTGACTGAATTCCAGTTCGGTGCAGTTTCTCAGGGCGTCATTGGACTCACCGTTCGCGTACCGACCGATACGCCGTCCACCGCAATCGATGTCGTGATCTCCGCCGACTTCGTCACTCAGCCACTGGCTTCCGGAATCGGTTCCAGGGCGTGGACAGCCCCAACGACACTGTTCATCGAAGACGCGATCACCGTCGCACCGCTGGCAGAAGTGAAAGGCACCAAGGCAGGTGGGGCAATCATCACGGGACCTTGCAGCGTCATCCATCGTACGATGGTGAATTCATGGTGGAACTGGACGGACTGCCCAAAGATTTTGCAGCGGCACCTGCGACCGTCGCTGCCGGGCAATTCGCCTTCACGATCAACCTGACAATTCCCGAGTCGGCTGCACCCGGCGAAGTCCCAAATCTGAATGTGCGAGCCCAGGTTTCCAGTGGCTCAGTCATTAGCAAGCCCGTGGCTGTCAAAGTTATGGTTGAGTAGTCCCGCCTGATCTGACAAACGCCTGTCCCGCGGAGTCGGTGCGACGTTTTCATTGCCATTGAAACGTCGCAAGTGACTGGGACTCGGGTAGTTTCGTCGCGTGCTCCGCGAAAAAACGATCACAGACAATCAATACGTGGCTTCCGCACTTTCTGCCGATGTGCGCCGTGAACTGTCCTAATCCGTTCGATGCAATTCCGTCTTGTCCACCAACGATCCAAATTCAGGAAAGCTGCGAAGACATTGCCGATCGCGAAGGATTCGCAGCTGCGCCGAATTATGTGTTAGAGAAAGTCAGATTCTTTGCTCCGGAACACATTTCAAGAAATCACGGGCGCGGGAGCTGGGGCTTCAGGACCGATACCGAATTAGCCCCGATCGAGCAATGACCACACCGTGTGGGCTCAGGGATTTTCGTCACATCATTCGCCGACCGCAGTGACTCCGGCGAGTTTTGTTGACACATAAATCGGGCTCATGTCGGCTTTCGTTCGGGAGGAATGAAGGCTGGCAGGAACTCACGGATGAGAGCGAAGGAAAAGCAATGATAAGGCGATCATGGAAGTCATTCCTCACGGGTATGGCACTTGTCGGCGGGATGACGGCGGCAAACGCTGCCTTCGCCTCAGACGGCTGCTGTACTCCGGCCGGAGTTGACTGTAAACAGTGTGAACAGATTTTCGCGGACGCCGGCACAAAGCTCACTGAGCAGCTGGCAGGCATGAGCTGCTGCGACGCAGGAAGTTGCTGTGCTCCGGCATCGGTTTGCGATCCCGGATCCACGAACACCTGCGGTGACGCTCTGGCAGAATCCTGCGGCGAAGTTGCAAGCGAAGCACCGGAAAGAACACTGGGCATGTTCGGAGACTGGGGCCACGGTGTTACCACTGGCGGTTGGACACAATTCGGCTACCAGTCGGGACCAGACGGAGCCTTCACCGGCAATGGGGCGTTTAACAACACGAACTTTGGCGGTGGCTTCAACAACGCCACGGAAGAAAACAACTTCAACCTCAGACAACAGGGGCTGTACATTGGCAAGCTGGCTGATGGCAGCAAAGGTGTGGACTGGGGCTTCCGGGTAGAAACGATCTACGGGGTTGATGCCGGGGAAGGCCAGTCGTTTGGCAATAACCCAGGCGAATTCGACTTCCTGAATGGCTGGGATCATGGCATTTACGAATGGGCCATGCCCCAGTTGTATGCAGAAATGGCAATTGATGATTTGACGTTGAAAGTCGGTCACTTCTACACGCCGGTTGGCTATGAAACAGTTCCGACTTACGCGAACTTCTTCTTCAGCGGAGGATTGACCTGGTATAACAGTGAACCGTTCACACACACAGGTATTCTGGGGACCTACAAGGCCAGTGACAACCTTACGGTCCTCGGTGGCTGGACCGCAGGCTGGGATACTGGATTCGACCGTTTCAACAACGGCAGTAATGTGCTCGCCGGCACGATCTACAAGCTTACCGACGCCACGACCTTCACTTATGTGGGCACGTTTGGCAACTTAGGTTCGCGCGGTGACGGAACGCTCAGCAGCATGTACATCACTCAGAACTGGTCGGACAAGATTTCAACTGTCCACCAGCTCGACGTCCTCAACACAAACCTTGGGACTAACTTTGAGACCGACGGACTGGCCGACAATTCGATCGGTCAGATCAATTATCTGTTCTACACGATCAATGATAAGCTGAAAGCCGGTACTCGACAAGAGTGGTACAAGGCTGACGGCACGTCCTACAACACCTTGACCTGGGGTGTAAACATTAAGCCGATGGACAAACTTGTGATTCGTCCCGAAGTTCGCCACATGTGGGCACCCGGTGCCACGAACTCATTAGCGGCCCCTGGACACGACGATTTGTTCAACTCAACCGTCTTTGGTATCGACGCGATTATCACCTACTGATCGCAGCAGGCTGATGGCGAGTTGAACCAGTGGACAACTTAAAAACCATGACCGCAGCGGAACCTTGTTGTTCCGCTGCGGTTTTCTTTTTGCTGAATCGTGCGATCTGGTGTCTGGGGCTTAGTACCGCGAGCGACTGTGTTCAATACAATTCACGCAGGCGTCGGTGAGCCCCGTTGTTGTAGCCTAAGTCTTGAGACTTCGGGCTGAGACAAGGCCCGCCTCCGCATTCTTATGAATCCGGCTGCACCTCATTGCTGCACACGCGAGGGATAGCTTCCGTTGTAAGGCGGATCCGACATTATTCTTGCCAAGGAATGTTCTCACGGTGTCGCTCGAAAAAGCTGATGCGCTCGTTATTCGACAGGTGGATTTCAGTGAATCCAGCCGGGTTGTCACGTTCTTCAGTCGTGAATTTGGTAAGTTCGCGGCTTTAGCGAAGGGGGCGAAACGTCTGAAGGGGCCTTTTGATGCTGCTCTTGACCTGCTCTCCGCGTGTCGCGTAGTCTTTATCAGGAAATCTTCCGGCACTCTCAATCTGCTGACGGAAGCGCGCCTGATCAGCCGCTTTCAGCCGCAGAATTCCGGTGCAAAAAGTGGTTTGATCAGTCTTTATGGCGGCTACTATGTCGCAGAACTGCTGAGCGCACTAACGGAAGATTTTGATCCGGCACCGGAAATTTACGACCTTGCGATCTCCACGTTGTCGGCCCTCTCATCCCCTGAACACCTTTCTTCTCCCGTCATCATTCACTTTGAAATCTCTCTCCTGCAGCGCATTGGCCTGCTTCCTAATCTCTTTGAATGTTCCGTGTGTGGTGAGGCCGTGCAAACTGGCAAACAGTTTGCACATTGGGTCAGCCAGGGCGGTGTGATTTGTGGAGCCTGCCGACGTGAGGAGTTCGCTGGAGTTTCCATTTCATCGGGTTCCATCGACATCCTGCGTCGCCTGACTCAGGAATCTGCCAATGCAGTCAGCCATATTGAATTTACGAAAAAACAGTCGGAGGAATGTCACAAGCTGGCGGTGTCGGCCATTACTCACGCTCTCGGGCGGCGGCCATCAACACTGCGGTACATTCAGATCTGACGACGTTGACTTCGACCACGAATCAGGAAAATTTTCACCATGCAGCTTCGCAGGATGCTCGACCGCCGAAAGGAATCGGCTCGTCGGACCCGATCTGACGATCGGCTCGACGCGCGAAGCCCTGCGCTTGATGTTGGGATGCGAAGCCTGTGGATTCCGGGTGTGCTGTTGCTGTGCCTGCTCTCAGGATGCTCCACATTTTCGCGTGATGACGATTCGGGAATGCTGGATATTTCCAGTATGCTCAAACCTGGCTCGATTCGCGGGCCGTTGGAACGAAAGCTCTTTGGCGAAGACAATCCTCTGGAAATGGGGCGACGGTTTTCTGAGGAAGAACGCCGCCAGGTGCAGCAATGCCGTGTGGCCTTTGAGAGTCGCGATTACGCACAAGCGATTAAGCTCAGTAAGAAAGCCGCAAAGAAGTTCAAAGAGACGTCGCTGGGTGAAGAAGCTCAGTTCTATCTGGCTGAGTCTTATTTCGCTCAGGGAGAATACGGCAAGGCACAGGACGGTTACGATCAGTTGTTCCAGGACTATCCTTCGACGCGCTACGTTGAACCGGCCACGCGGCGACTGTTCGCAATCGCACGAACATGGCTGGAAGTCTCCGAACCCGCTGCGAAGAATGCGATCCGTCAGGTGAGTGGTGAAAAAGTCATCGAAGAAAAAACGCCTCCCAAACGACCAGGCGATCCGACTCTGCTGGTCCCGGTTCTGCCGAATTTTCACGACAAGTCACGTCCCTGGTTCGACACGCAGGGCAACGCGCTCAAGTGTCTGAAGTCGATCTGGATGAATGATCCCACGGGGCCACTGGCGGATGACGCTCTCATGCTGACGGCGACGCATTATCAACGCAAACAAAACTTTGTCGAAGCGGATCGCTACTTCGAGATTCTGCGGGATGAGTACCCCGACAGCCCGCATCTGGAAGATGCCTTTGTCCTTGGGGCACACGTGAAACAGATGAGTTATCAAGGCCCGTACTACGAAGGCCGCGAACTCAAAGGTGCTCAGAAGTTAAAGGAACAGTCTCTGCATTTATTCCCGGCATCGCTGGAACGACAGCAACTGCGGACGGACCTGCAGAAAATCTATCTGCAGGAAGCCGAACGGGCGTGGTATGAAGTTGAGTACTATCAGAAAAAACGCAAACCGCGTGCAGTGGCGATTGCCTGCATTCAGGTGATCAATGAATACCCCGACACGAATTACGCCAAAGACGCACGAGCCATTCTGAAAACCATCGATCGCCGTGAGCTCCAGGGACTTCCGGAAGTACCTGAGTTTGTTAAGTCCATGCCTGCCAATGAGCCGTCGCCGTCTGAGTCTCCCGGCAACAGGCAGGGCCCGGTGAGGTCGGTAAGCGATTCATCGGGTGACGAAGACCGTGGCGGTCGCATCACGCTTCCATAAAATTACCCTTGACGCGCTTCCATGTTTCGCAGAATTCTCAATCGGATGCTTGTCTTCAGCGTCGTCGCAATCGCCGGATGCGGCTACACGCTTGGAACGCAGACACTGCACGATGTGCGAACCGTTCACGTCCCCGTCTTTCAGTGTGAATCTTACCGCAGAAATCTGGATTACCTTCTCACCGAAGCCGTGCAGCGCGAGATTCGTACGCGGACACCGTACCGGCTTGAAGATGCTGACACGGCTGACACGATTTTGAAAGGCCGCATCGTCGAAATTCGCAAGTCGGTGCTGAGCGAAACACGGTACGATGATCCTCGTGAATTGCAGTTGATGCTCGGAGCGGAAGTGACATGGGTCGATCGCCGCAGCGGACAGATTCTGCATCAACAGACATTTCCGGTCGGCCCGCAACTGACCCAGCAAGCCAGCAATGTCAGCTTTGCCCCGGAAGTCGGCCATTCACTCGCAACCGCACAACAGGAAGCCGCCCAGCGTCTCGCATCTCAAATTGTCGATCTCATGGAAGCCCCGTGGTAATTGGTGCGGGTGCATTTTTTCTCAGCATCCGGCGAGGGATCGCCACTGTGCCGCTCTCGTCCTCAATGAACGCATCACTGCTGCCATTCCAAATCCAACTCTTGACTCATCTGCTCCATCCTTTGTGAAGTCAGCATTTCATTCCGGAAACCGACGACATGCCATTTGTGACTCCCGTCTCTGCTGAACAGGCAGCCGACAAAGCCGCTCAAACATATGACCGTATTCGCGAAATCTTTGAAGTCTCGGAAATCCCGGAGATCTTTCAGTACATGGCCAACGTGCCAGCTTTCATCCATGACTTCTTCATGAACTTCCGAAAGTTTGTGCTGACGGCCGGTAAGCTTGATGAGAAGCGAAAACTCCTCGTTGCCTGTGCAGTGGCGGGGCAGGCGGGCAGCACAAAATGGCTCGAATACCTGCAGACGTTCGCCGCCGCGCGCAATGTGACGACCACAGAAGTGACCGAAGCACTGGCTGTCGGAGCGACCAATTCGATGTACAACGTGCTCTTCAAGTTTCGAGACATCAGCGGCACGGATGTATTCGACGGGATGGGAGTCGGATTGCGGGCGCATACGTTTCAGGGCACTTCTCTGGATGACATGACCGTGGAACTGATCAATCTGTGCCTGAGCGATATTAACGGCTGCAAGCCCTGCACCGCCGCTCATGTGCAGAAAACACGGCAAACCGGCCTTTCCGATGAAGCGATTTACGAAGCCATCCAGTGTGCTGCGACTATGATCGCCGGAACGCAGTTTCTTAGATCGATTGGAATCGCGTAGACTTGATTCACCCGTGCGAAAGACCGCGATTTCGGGCCAAAAGCCTTGATTTCCAGACAAGAAGCTGCCATCCTTTCCCGCTTCGCTGTCCCCGGCGTTCGCAGGGAAGTGAAATTACGCCCATTTTGTCTCAGTTCAGTGTTTTCGGAGTTGTTGAGATGCACATTCGTAAGGGTGACATGGTTGAGGTCGTTTCTGGTGACGACTCAGGAACTCGTGGGCCCGTGATGTCCGTGGACCGGAAGAATGGCAGAGTTGTCATCGAAGGCGTCAACAAGGTTTATAAGCACGTCAAACGCGGACATCCAAAGAGCCCGCAAGGTGGTCGTCTGCACAAGGAGTTGGCGATCGATGCTTCCAACGTGATGCTCATCTGCCCAAGAACAAACAAACCAACGCGCGTGAGTGTCAAAGTCAACGCTGACGGCAGCAAAGAACTGATCGCTAAACGCAGCGGTGTTGCAATTCGCCAGATTATGCAAACGAAGAAGGACTGATCGTCGGCTCGCGAACGCTAATCCCCGCGAGCGACATCCGTCAATGACTACAACACAGGACGGGCCGTGAAGTGATGACTTTGCCGCCCGTTTTTTCGTGCCTCCTTTTTGCACGCAGAAACTCGAAGTGAGACGTTTCTGTCACTCGAAAAGCCAAGTGCCGTTGATTCCTGTCGGCCGCAGAATTTCAGATGCAAGTCTCGTCAATTCGTTGGCACGACTCCAACGGTCTGAACCGACATCGTTCGCGGACCAACGCCGATTCTGGGACCAGGCAAAAGTCGACAGCGAAACTCGCCGTCAGTCGGGCTAGCAATCCAGTTTCCTGACGCGGCGGCTCAGGTTGAAGAACATTTGGGTGGGTGTGTACCAGTTGGAGTGATGAGCCTGGCTGCGAGAGACCTCAAAACCACCATGTTCGACGGCGTGCATCAGCGATTCCTGTGAGAACTCTCGCATGTGTTTGGGTGCCGACTTCCTTTCCTTGAGGGTCCGGACTCCGTCGATCAAGTCCTTGACAGCATGAATGGAATCGCGAACAACTCCATCGATCCCGCTTGATTTGTGAACCACTTGCTCCAGGAACACTTGCCCATCGTCCGTTAGTACTCGCGACACTTCTTCAAAGAAAGCATTCAAGTCGCGGAAGTGATCAAGTGCCGAGCGTACAACCACGCTCGAGAAGGTGCCTGCTTGAAACGGAATCGACTCCGCGACTGCGCACACAAAAGGAAATCCTTCCACTTCTTCAACCGGCAGCGGATCAATGCCGAAATATGTGACACGTTTGGGATCGAGTATCTTCCTTAGATCTCCCGGGCCACAGCCGACATCCAGAATTCGCCCGTCCGGCACATTCACAAAATCGCCAAATGCCTGCATTTTCTGCGACCAGCGTTCTTCACGCGGGGAACTCATGAAGGTACTGCGAAGCGCCCGGCGCGCAGCAAACCCGTCGAGATGATTTCTCCAAATCTCCCATTCGGAATCGTTCTCCAGCACCCCCGGCTTGAGATGTGGAATTCCCTCCTCCACGGCGTATGTCGCGAGACAAGAGTTACATATGAGACTCCCGCTGCGGAATCGTCCATTCGCCTCCTCGCATGAAGCATCCAATCCACCCTGACCACACTGTGGACACAGCAGCAACGCGACAATTTGGTGACTTAACATGACAGCAATCCTCCCAGAACGAAACATGAAGTTGAAGGACGAATCTCATTGTGATATCAGCAAATCCACCTGTTCATTGAATCGCTCAGAGTCAACGCTCTCGATCAGGGATTCATTCGAAGGCCAGCTTTTGTCGAAGGCGGCGAGTCACTTCCATCGGCCATTCGAACTGTTCCTTCCATCTCGAATTCCTGAACCATCGCTTGGTATGATACCAGTGCTTTCGCAAACGACCGGAGACCGGTCTCAGGTCGATGGCGCCTTCGGCAATCACGATGTCGCCTGATTTAAAGTTGGACTTGTACCGCTCTGAACCTCGGCCAAGGTCGATGCGAACCAAACCCCGGGCTGCAGCTTCCTCGGCGAGTCGAAGCAGCAGGATCAGGCCTGGAGAGTACTCTTCCAGTTCCGGAGCATAGGCCGGGAACCAGAGATGAATGACTGATTCATTTCGCAACCCCAGGTGGACAGCGGCCAGTTTGTCTCCGGCATAAAGTGTTGAGAAGAGTCCAACTTCATTCGCGGCGTTATCGCTTTTCAGATAACGAAGCAATTGAAGCAACCAGTCATACTGCATGACTCTCAAACGTCCCGTGCGTCGGTGCTGACTGTCTTTCCAGCTGACGAGTGCCAGGAGAGCCGCCTCGGATGTTGTCTGGTATTCGAATCGAAGTGGCCCGACTTCCCTTTCCATCTTTCGCCCCTTCCGCAGGGCCTGACTCATGGAAGAGCCTGCCGCTTTGCGTTCCTTCACATAGCTGTTGTAGCCATCAGCGAGATCAAGAAAGGGAGAGGTACTGGTCCCCCAGGCATGTTTTGCCAATGGAGATTCAGCCGCGGGCAAATGGTCAAACTGCCACCACGACAGACCGCAGGCCCGCAACAATTCCGGAATATCTGCGGCGAAATCGGGCTTGACGACTGGAGTATGGAACTCTGACAATCGACCGCACACATTCCGAAGCAGACCGCGAGGTCCACACTGAAACGGGAAGACTCCCTGAAGCTCTCCCTGCGACTCGATCAAAGCGATCTTTACGTCATCCCGCACATGCGCGACCGCGCGGGTGAAGGCGGGCTGCAAAAATGGTGATTGCAGATATCGTTTTGCGGAGGCAATTTCCTTCCACTGGAGAGCCTGCTCTGGCGTTAGCTCGCAGGCCTTGATGATCCGGATACTGCTCATAATGCCTTTGCCTCAGCAAAAAGTGTTTGTTGTCTGTCTGAAGTTGTTTGATTGATAATGTGAGCGTTGGTCTCTTTGAACCTTGATCCCTGCGCAGACGGCACTTCGACTTTGAGCCTGTCTGAGTTTGCCAGTGTGGATTGTCCTCCGCAGAGATTTGCTGTTAGTCCGCGGAGCCGTCCCCTCATGTCGCGAAATATCGGGCCAAGCGGTGTTGTTTTCAGAGCCATCCGCGCTCGATACCATCGCGATCCCAGCCAACGCCGTGCAGCATTTCGATCGAACACCGTGCGACAAGTATCAACAGAGCCGTTTGCAAACGAGTATTTGTATGATTCATCACCGGCACCAAAATCGAAGCGGGTGACGCCCTGAATCGTGGACTCTTTCAGGAGGTGACGCAGCAGGATTTTTCCAGGCGAGTACTTGCCATATTCCGAGTCGTATCCAGGAAACCACCAGTGACACACAGAAGCATTCCTCAGCCCATAATGCGCTGCGACCAGTGCTTCCCCGGCATAAAGGGCTGACAGAATGGGCTGCATTGGTGCGTCTGAGGGTAAAGAGAGCAGATAACACAAGAGATGAGCGGGCCAGTTGGCAGAGAACACATCGAGTTCTCCAGTTCTGGTGTACTGATCCCGCTTCCACCGGACCAGCGTCTGCAGGACGCTGTCCGACGTCGTGTGAAACTCAAATCGGACGTCACCACATTCCCTTCCCAGTTTGCGTTCTTTACGTGCCAATTGCTTCAACTGCTCACTTCCCTGGTCCTTCAACCCCGATTCCCATCCCTGAAACCCTGCGGACAAATCGATTAGGGGTGACGGATTGCGGCGCAGGACAAATGGTCCCATCTGATCCTGCCAGTCCAGCAGTTTGGAACAGCTCAGGAGATCAATGCCCGCATGCCCGAGTAATTCGGCAAAGTCACAATCAGCGTCCGCATCGCTGATGAGTCCTTGAAAGTCATTCAGGGATCCGCCTACCGCGACTCTTTGTCCGCGTCGCTCATTCTGAAACGGCAGAAATCCGACTGGAATCCCGTCTTGCTCGGCGATCGCCACGCGCACTCCGCTGTGCACGAAGCCGGTCGCCTGAGTGAATTCCGGCATAAAGAAAGGACTGCACAGCGCGGAGTTGCCTCGTACAAGGCGCGTCCACTCGCGTAGTTCGTCACCAGTCAGCTGATCCGGTTTGATAATCCGTGTGAGCATGGATATTGCTGATCTAATGTAAAAAGGAGTGAAGTGACTCAGATGCTGGAAGGGGGTTCTTGAGGTCTTTCAGAAGTCCTTCGACGTAGCGAAACAAATAGCGATTGCATAAATCATTCCCCAGGCGTTTGAACCCTGAGTCACCTGCACTGCGAAAACTGATAGCCGTCCACCATTCAAGAGACAACAGCACTTCGTATAGCCGAACGGCAGCGAGCGATATGGACGAAGACGCAAAGTATCCGATCAGCAAATCTGATTCCCATATAGCAAGCTGTCGGCGTGAGAAGATCAAACCTTGACTGCTCATTTGAAGTCGCGACAGTTTGACCGACATCAGCAGATAAGCCAGGTCTTCGTACACCGGCGCAATCCAGCGGCGTTGTGTGTCGATGACAGTCACGCGTGAATTCGTCCCGATCAGAATGTTCCGGGGCGCAAAGTCGCCATGAACTGTCGCACACGGGACTTCGCGCGGAAGGATCCTCATCGCCGCTGACTCAAGTTGCTGACGCACATCACGGAAGTACAGCTTGTGATTCAATTTCAGGATCAGAGCATCAGTGAATCTCAGCACGGAGTCGATGTAACAGGCTCGATCAGAATGGCGTTCCTTTGTATGCGGGAGAGCTGGCATAGCGTGAAACTCCCGCAGCCACGCTCCGGCGTTCCGAAAGGCCGCCTGTAATTCGGAAGCATTTCGTGTCAGACAATGAAATCGCGTCGATTTCTTCAGCAGCGACTTGAGGCTGCGATCCTCAGATTTCTCCATGACCACGACGAACGGGGACTCAAGCAGTTCAAGGACGGCGATCGCGCCAAATCGATCATCATTCAGTGCCGAGAAATGCTGTGCAATCGATTCGAGCCCGAGGTACTCCCGCTGCCCGATGCTTACAGCTTCGCTTGTCGGAAACAAACGGGGGCGATCTTCATCCATTGGTTCAGTATTTGCCGTATCCTGCAGAGAAAATGGGATCTTGCAGATCACATTCTTCCGCAGTGTTCCGTCAGTGACTTCGAACTCCAGCAACGAAGAATGTTTTCGAATAATGTGCTGCACCATGCGGACGGTTGTTTGCTGCACCCTCAGTCCAGGGATGTACCGGCTGGCCTGTGATCGCAGATGAGCAACAAAACGGGCTTCGCTGCTGTCCACGGCCGAAACACGGGGATGCCTTGCTGCGACGCTGGGAGAAGTCATGCGTTCGCTCCTTTCCGCTCAAAGAACCGACGAACTGGTCGCCATCGCATCAGTTCCGGAAACGTTGTTTGAATTTCAATCTGCGGCAGGCCGGCTATCAGTGTCAGGACGATGCCTCCAATGGTGGTGACAAACTGAGCGCTTACGCTGTTTCCCATCAAAGGCGGCAGAAACCAGGCCACAACCGTGATGGCCAGCATCACCAGCAACAGCCGTAAACAACTCCAGTCAACTTCGCGAAGCAGGCCCAGACGGAAGATTGTGACTTGATTGCCGATCGGGCGTATAAGGAGAACGGCGACCGTCGCCAGCGCCCCTCCGAAGGCCCCCCATTGCGGAACGAGCCAGAGATTCAGGATGACTGCCACTGCCACTGTAAAAATGTCCGTCAGAAACATCCGGCCGATATGACCATGAGCTTTCAACACGTCATTGTTAAAGCCGGTCACGGAGCTGACATAGAAACCAGTGGCAAGCAGTCTCAGGATTTCCGCGGAATCGGCGTACTCACTACCGAACAATGTCACAGTGACGAAGTCTGCAAGACTGATACAGCACAAGAACAGCGGGAAGGTCGCGACAGCAATCCACGATGTCGTGCGCCAATAGACGCGATCGATTGAGGACATATCGCCCCGAGCGTACATTCGGGAAATGGCCGGGGAAAACAGCATTCTAAAGCTGTCGGCAACGAATGTGTTCAGCCCGGCGATCGGCAGGACCGCTCGAAATGCAGCGACGCCAACAGCTCCGTGGCAGAATTCCAGAATCAGTGTGACCCAGGAACTGCGTACGATCACAAGCAGGTCAGCCGACAAAAGCGCAAAGCTGAAACCCAGCATCTGCCGTGCTGGAATCTGAATCGCGTGGCGGCGGAAGTGTAACAAGAGTCCGGCTTGCTTCAGCAGATACCACAGCAGAGCGGCCGAGCAACACGTACCTATGACCCCTCCTGCAACGAACGCAATGGAAAGCATCCTGGCATCGGATCCGGAAAAGACAAGGGTTGCCAGTGCGAGCAGTTTCAGCAGCGGTCCGAGCAGGTGGCGTCGGAAAAACAGCGCTTTCGGTTTTGCGAGCGCAGCGAACAGTTCTTCAAAAATTGAATCCAGGGCCCGCAGCGGAGCTAACAGGATCAGAATGATCAGCAACGATAGAGACCGGGGATCCTGCACGATTGTCGATCCGATGAAGCCCTGAGCGGCGATCACCAGCAGTACCACGCCGATACCAATGCCCGACACACATCCCAGTGCCAGGACGATTGTCCCTGCCAGCCGCCCGAATTCACGTTGTTCATGAAACATCGGGGCGAACCGATTGAGCGCGCGGCCCAGACCGAACACAGCGATACTGGAACCCATGGATGCAATCGAAAGCCCATACTCGAAGGCACCATAGTCCGCTTTCATCAGACAGCGAACCGTGATGATCTGTACGAAAAAGTTCAGAACGATGGCAATCATGCGGCCGACCGTCAGCAGCGACGAGCCACGAATCAGCGTGCGCGTGGCAGTCGCCTGACGTGCGGCGTGCGCTCCGGTCACAGTTTGCGGGTCTGTTGAGGAAGTCATACAATCGCCTCCTCTGCACGTCGATCCTGCGTTTGAGCGGCCGACGACAGGGCGACGCCGTAACAGGCATCGGCCATGGCCAGCATCAGCCAGAAATAACGGATGTAGGACATATGCAGAAAGATCCCCATTGCGAGATAACCAGTGAGAGCGAGCAGGAAGCCGGACACGGTGTGCTCAAGTTCGCGATCTCGTCCGACGACCTGCTGCCGGATCCGCAGGAGTGACAGGACGGATGCCGCCAGCATTCCAAGAAACAACAGAATTCCCGGGAGTCCGCTTTCTGCAGCTACCTCAAGAAACAAACAATGTGTTTCCCGGTCCCCTTCAAGAGCACGTAACCCGCCGATCTGTCCGTATTGGCGAGTGAAACTTCCCGACAACTCAGGACCAACGCCGAACAGTGGATGATCAATCGCCATCCGGGCCGCCGCCAGCATTTCCGTCGCGCGACCCAGGATCGCACCATCCGGTTCCTCCGCACACACAGATGATCCGAAGATTCCCAGAGCCGAAGGGACTGTGGCCAGACGAGTTCGATACTGTGGCACAGCCAGCAGCAGGAGAAGCCCACCCAGAAAAACGGCGGTCACCTGTCGACGTGACACAAATCGTACGGCAAGACCGACAAGAAGCATTAACACGAAGGCAATTGCCCCGCTGCGGGAGAAAGTCAGCCCGCACCCCAAAGCGGTCAGAACCGCGGCTGCCAGGGCCAGCAATCGCAGACCGTTCGCCCGTTCCGTAAGGAAGCGGGCCAAAGCCAGCGGGATCAGCATCAGCATGACCTGAGCATAACGATTCTGCTCACCGATCGGGCCGCACAATCGTCGCTGACGTACGACCCCATGGCCTTCCGCAACTTCAAATCCGTCCCCTTCCGAGACCTGTCCGAAACCACCGAAGTTCGAGTCGAATGAGCGCGTCGCCTGCTGGCAGACAGACACGCTTCCCATAACGGCCCCGGCTGCCATCAATGCCCACACACCCAGTCTCATACTTCCCGGAGTTCGCACCACGTTGGTGATCAGAACATAGAACAGCAGTCCTTCGAGGACCGTGCTCAGAACGCCGCTGACTGATTTTACGGAGTCCACGCTGAGCAGAGCACAAACCAGCTGCCATCCCACAAATACGAGAATCCATGGCAGGACAGGCGTCACGATCAGCGGTTGGCGCAACACCATGATGTTGTAAATGAACGGAATCAGCAGCGGTGCCGGAACCAGCATGGCGAGAAACGGAGGTGCGCCGTGAAATCGAACGGCTACGATGGCCGCGTTGGAGTACATCACGAACAGAACCACAGGCACGGCCAATTCCGGGCGAAACAGCACGATCAGTGCGGCCGGAATGACAACCAGTGCCGCTGCTGCAATCAGCGGTTGCTGCTCGATCATCGCTCCTGTCGCAATCATTCCGGCGCACAGAAAGGCCAGACCAATCACCGCAAGGCGACCGTCGATCCGAACCGACATGCTTCCCGGAAACACAGCCATACGCGGCACTACCCTTTCACCAGTAAAGTCACTGATTCTTCAGGCTTTGCCCGTTGGGGATTCCAGACAACGACACGTCGGCCTGCCAGGGAATGAAATGTTGCGATCACGCACGCAAAATTTACGAGGCAAAAGAAGTATGCAATGGAAAAGGGCTTCTTACATCCGACACTTGTTGCGTTCAGGACGCATCCCACAACCGCCGCGCCGTAGAAACTGATCTGCCCGATCGCCGCGCAGAGACAGACGGGAGAGGTGCGGGCCAGCAGAACACTGGTGATGAGCAGCAGCAGCAGCGGGAAGGCCATTTGCCGTCGCAGGACTTTGTGTGAGAACAGTTGGACCGAATAGAAACCGTGAAGCAGCGGATTCAGCAGCGTTCGCATCTGCAGGACTCCGCGGAGTCCTCGCGTGATAATCCGCACCTTGCGGCTAAACTCGACGCCGCTGCTCGCCGCCACAGGTTCATACGCCACTGCGTCCGGCGCAAACACAAGGCGATATCCCTGTGCAATGACCTGGGTTGATGTCGCAAAGTCGTCTGTAACACCTTCAGGGACAGTCCGGAAGAGAGAACACCGAATGGCGTAAATTGCGCCGGTCGCGGACGTCACATTTCCAGCCCGGCTTTGCCAGTCCTTCATCATTCGATCAAAATTCCAGTAACTTCGTTCCCCCGCATCTGCTGCTGAACGACTCCCGCCCTTCAAGTAACGCTGGTCTCCCGCGACTCCTCCGACGGTGGTGTCTGCAAATGGAGCCACCAACGCCCGCAGTGCGGCTTGATCAAACATACTGTTTGCGTCGGAGAACACCAGGATTTCTCCCGTGCAGTGTTTTGCACCGCTGTTCAGAGCCGCAGCCTTTCCGCCTCGCAGAAGTTCCAGAACGATCACACGGGGATCGTTGAACGTACGGAGGATTTCCATCGTACGGTCGGTCGAACCATCCGAGACCACCACGATCTGCAGGCGATCGGCCGGGTAATCGAGCGCCAGCATGTTGCGAACTTTGTCGCCGATGCTACTTTCCTCATTATGGGCAGCAATCAGAACGCTGACATTGGGAGTAATCCCGGCCGTATGGAAGGGACGAGGAAGCAACACGCTGCGTAACCAGGTAACGAGAGGAAATCCGAGATATGTGTAAAGAATGACTGCTATGGAGGACCAAAATAGAATCACACTCATGGGGACACCATACACCTTGGATTGCCCGGATACAGGTTTCCATCAGTGCCTGCACCAGCCCGAGTCCTGGTGCCTGGCGTTATCCGCCGGATCTGCTCGAGCAGCCGAGTAACACTGATTTCCATGTTGAAATGATCCTGAACTGTGTTTCGCCCAGCTACGCCCAACCGACTGCGCAATGCAGAATCACTGCCAAGCAGCTCGATTGCGTCGGCAATGCCTGCTGCGTCCCGTGGTTCGGTCAGCAGGCCATTGGCATTGTGCTCCACGAGTTCGGGAATTCCAGACAATCGACTGGCGATCACCGGCACTTCGGACGCCATGGCTTCCATCAGCACTACCGGAATACCTTCGCGACGACCGTCTGCCGTCGGAACGCTGGGCGCCACCAGAATGTCGGCCGTGTGCAGAAGGCGGATGATCTCATGTCGGTTGCGGCGTCCCTCAAAGACCACGCAGTCGGTCAGTCCGGCAGCAGTCACCTGTTCCCGCAGTTTTTGTTCATCCGGGCCGTCGCCAACCAAATGCAGCACGATCTGGAAACCTTTCGCGATCGCTCGCTGCGTCGCTTCAATAAGATACCGCTGCCCTTTCACCTCATGGAGTGTGCCGATACAAAAAACATGCAGGCACTTCACTACCGAGGCGGGTGGCTCTGGTCTATTTTCTGAACGAAACTCAACAGGGTTGACTCCACAGTGAATGACCCTGACCTTTGCGGCGCAGTGGTGGCCCGTGTCATCCAGAATGATCTGACGGTTGTATTCGGAAATGGCCACAACAAACGCGGCATCTCGGACCTTTTCACAGAGCATGTGCCGATCACGGTGCAGATCAGAGCCGTGAGCAACGAAGCTGTAGGGAATGCCGGAGAACTTATGAATGATCCACGCCGCTGCTGCTGGGTGACTGGCGAAGTGCGCGTGAATGTGATCAATCTGTGACTCCAGCATGCGACGGGCGAAAGTCGCGCACAGGGGAAAGGCGGCCACAGCACCAGTCAGGAAGCGGCGACTCCCCAGATTCGCCCGCACCACCGTGAACAATGTGCTCAGCCAGAGTCCTGGCCTTCGGGCGAGCAGCATCAGATTGTCACGAAGAATCTCCCATGACATTAGCGGCAGAAAGTGGGCTCGTTTCACATAGGCCACTGCCTCCGGATGCATCGTTTGCGTTGGCTCTTTACGAAGCGGAAACACTTCAACGTACGCCTCAGCGTTTTCTGCGGCCAGCATTTCGTAAAGAATAAACGTTTCCGTAATCTTTGGAAATCGCGACATCATGTAGGCGATCCGTGGACGACCGACATCCTGAGAGGCGGCGTTGCATGGAACGGTGGGATCGCTGGCAATAGCAGTCACGAGCAAGCATCCTCTGCGCGAAGGCCGCTGACCGACTGACGCAGGCCGTCCTGCGGCAGGCGCGACAGCAGCGATGAAATCTGAGGCAAGATGACGAGCAGTGAGGCGCCAAACAGTAGACCCAGAAAGCCAGAGATCCCCATCACGATCATAGGATTTGCCGCAAATAGTCGCGGGGCCGGGATCGGTGGTTCAAGCACAGTCACAGCGATTCCGCCCTGGCCCGCAGGCATTGAATGATGCGCCAGTCGATACTGCTGCAGTTCGGCCTGAAGAGATTCGCTTGCCTGTTCAGCCCGTGAAATCTCTTCAAGTTTACGGGATTCCTTCAGCTGCAGCACTTCTGCCTCGCGGGTCAGACGCAGGTGCCCATCGTATCGCTGCTGCAGAGATTCTTCCTGAATCCGCAGGGCATTGAGTGCAAGCTGAATTCGGGCCGGTGCTGTCTCCGCGAGCAGCAACAGTTGCTGTTCATATCTGGTGACGGTGGCCCGGGCAGCCAGGAGTTCGGGATGCTGTGGTCCCAGAGCTACGGTCAGCTCATTCACTCGTCGCGTGGCATCGGCCAAATTCGTTTCGAGTCCTGCAGGGGCCTGAATGCCGGTCCACGACTCGCCGCCTAAGGAAGCCAGATTTTGGAGGACGGACGGCAGTTCGCCATTATCGAAAGTACCTTTCTCGAGAAAGCCGTCAGGGGAGTCTCCGGTTGGCGAAAGTGGCGAGTCCGCCTTCGTAAAGTGAGCCTTACCGCCGGCGTGGACCAGATCAGCAGTTCTTTCCAAAAGAAGGCGACGGCTCTGAGTAGTTGCCAGCGATTCTTCGAGCCCGGCAAGGATACGGGCTGATGTCTGACCGTCGGTTGTTGTCCCGTTGGCTCGTGCCACCATCAGCTGATCATGCTCCAGTTGCAGATCTGCCAGTACCGCCTGGAGTTCACGCTCTCGACCCTCCAGCGAATGGAGCATCTCCTGCTGTTGTTGCTGCTCTGACACAGACAAGTACTCGCGATAACCATCAATCAGCGCATTCACCAGATCGGATGCGCGCTGTGAGGTCTCATCAGCGTAGCGAACGAGGAGGATATTTGTTCCCGCCAGTGGATCCACCTGCAGCTGTTCTGCGACCTGCAGGACGCGACTGTCAATCTCGGCCTCTGTAAGCTTCGGCTGAACATGACGAATTGCGCTGGAGATCACACCTGGACTGCGGATCACTTCTGCCTGTGTTGGCAGGAACTCTTTCTCGCGGGCCGCACTGGACTTGCCTTCTGTCGAACTGCGGAGTTCCACGAGGAGTTTTGCACCGACTTCCTGCCGAGGCTGGATGGTCTTTATCAAAATGCCACCGAGAACCATCGCGGCAACAGTGGTACCTAACACTGTTCGCCATCCGCGAACCAGTTGCGTTAAGTCAACACTTGCCGTAGAGGGAGCTTTTGGATGCATGTTCCTGTTCCACGGACATACGTATTGAGAGTCGGAATGTTCCGGAATCCGGAAACTCAACAATCCGCCGCCGAAAGCATGTCTCGAAAAAGCTACTTCATGACCGGATGGCCAATGGTGCCCTGCATCCAATTTGATGCGCAATCGATCGGGCATTCACGCATCGAAGCGATATTTCATGCCTAATCGTTACCCGACGCCGAACGACCGGCGCGATAATGTTCCCAATCCTCAACACCTCGGCAAATTGCGATCGACGCCAGTTGCCGGGGGGCTAAATTGACCTTGCCTCAGAAAGCGAGCGGTCGTGCTTGCATTCGCGGAACTAAGTTCTCTCAGTGGCTCTTCCATTAATCCGCGTTGGCCGTCTGCTTGAGCTGTGAATGATCGCGCCCGTCTCAAATCGTTCGTATACCGTCGACTTTGATCTTTACGGACTGGTCGGCATTCGCGCTGTTTCGCACCGATCAGAAGATTGTGCAGCAGTCTCCATGGCGTTGGGACCGATTCAGAAGCCGTTAAATCGCACTCCCGACATTATCGTGCGTTTTGTGCACCACATCGAGACTGCAGGACCAATGTGCCTTGTCGGCGGTCATGACTGTGGTTTTTCCGGCGATCAATTCTTCGTTGTGCGCGGAAAGAACAAATCAGCCATTCGCGTTCAGGTTCCCTTTGAAGATGTTGGCGGGCGGTGTGAGATCGTTTGCGAGTCAGGGCTGCGGTCGATTCCGCTGCTCATTGAGATCATCAACCTGACCGCGCTTCAGCATGGTGCAGTACCGCTGCATGCGTCAGCCTTTGAGTTCGATGGGCACGGAATCCTTTGTGCAGGCTGGGCGCAGGGCGGGAAGACGGAAACTCTCCTGGGATTCATGGCAAACGGTGCCCGTTACATCGGGGATGAGTGGGTCTACGTACAGGAACACTCCATGTTCGGCATCCCGGAGCCAATGCATGTCCGAGATTGGCATGTTGATGATCTACCCGGTTTTCGACAACGACTGGACTGGCGTGACCGGCTCAAAATGCGCTGCCTTCGAATGGCCGCGGGGTCAGTTGAAAGGGTTGGATCCGCCAAACCGATGAATTGGCTTGTGCCTCATCGATCCACACAACGGCTTGTCTCTCTCCTGAACCGGCAGCGATATCTGGAGGTCCTCCCGAACGCCCTGTTCGACACCCCCATCACAAATCCCTGTGGTCAACTCGAACATATCCTGTTCGTCATCTCACATGACTCACCCGAATATCGAATGGAACCAGTTGACGTGAATTTCGTGATCAAGTCACTGGCCGCAGCACTGGAGCAGGAAAGGAGCCACCTCCTGGAAAAATACCGAATGTTTCGATTCGCATTTCCGGACCGGCACAATCCGAGGATCTCTGCCGCTGGTCAGGCGGAGGCAGATTTGCTCAGGGCTCGACTCAGCCACTTGCCAGCCAGCATTGTTTACCATCCATACCCCATGTCGCCGGCCCGGATGTTTGAAACGATCGCTCCGCTGTTTAGCACTCACAAAGGCGTGATGTTATGATTCGCGTCACACTCATCGGCCCTGACGGAAGTGGAAAGTCTGCCGTGACGGAAAGGCTTGTAACAACAATGCCGGTTCCGGTACGCCGCATTTACATGGGAGTGAACCTGGAGTCCAGCAATATTATGCTGCCCACGTCACGCCTGCAGCTGGCTATAAGGCGATGGCTGGGACTTCCTCCGGATTCGAACGGCCCGCGCCATCCACAGCAAGTTGAGAAGACTTCCGGAGGATTCCTGAAGCGAACGGCGAGATTCATCAAATCGGCCGTTCGTACGACAAATCTGGTCGCCGAAGAGTGTTTTCGACTGGTGGTGATTCGCTGGTGGCTGTTTCGCGGGATTGTGGTGATTCAGGATCGGGATTTCTTCGTTGACTACTATGAGTACGATGTCGCCGACAACGGCCAGCCCAGGTCTCTGTGCCAGCGCATCCATGGATGGTTTCTGAGATCGGTTTACAGCAAACCGCACCTTACCATTCTGCTTGACGTGTCCCCAGAAACAATGCTGGCTCGAAAGCAGGAAGGCACCGCGGAGAATCTCGGCAGACGATTGCAACACTATCGCGAACTGGTCAGCCAGATGCCGGCTCATGCTGTCGTCAATGCTGAAGGAATACTGGATGACGTGACAACCCTGTGTCGTGACAGCATTCTGAGTTTTCAGCAGCGTCGAAGGGCGAACTGTGCCGACGAAAGTGCAGAATGCGTGGCTCAGCCTCCCGTTATTATCATCGGACTCGATTGCGTCACAGGCCTTCAGACGGCTCGTAATTTCAGTCAGCTCGGAATACGTGTCATTGGCGTGGCATCTCGGATCAATCATTTCTGCTGCCGCACCAATACAGTGGAGACGATTCACGAGTGCGAAACATCCGGCGCGGCTTGTCAAACGACTTTTGTCGCTTCGCGCAGACTTCGGGCGACGTCCGGTTCTGGTCCCCTGCACTGACCTGAGCGTGCTGACCATTTCAAAGCATCAACAGGAACTGCTGCCGTGGTACAGTTTTGTCCTGCCCGAGCCGGAACTTCTGGAGACACTGATCGATAAAGTCAGATTCGCGCGATTCGCCGAAGCGAACAGCTTCAAAGTCCCAAAGACACGCATTCTGAAATCGCATTCTGACGCGGAGCAGGCGGCCGATGACCTTTCATTCCCCGTTTTCCTGAAGCCTGCTTTGAAGACCGCCGCATGGGAAGCGAACACAAAACTCAAGGCGATTCGCGTGGATTCAGCGGCCGAGTTAGTGGCCGCGTGGAATCAATTCTCTCAGTTTTCCGACTCACTGATAGCTCAGGAATACATTCCTGGCGACGTCGAGGATTGTTTTACGGTCAACACCTATTTTGATCGCAACTCAAAGCCGGTCTGCAGCTACACGTCACAGAAGATCCGGCAGTGGCCACCGGGTTTCGGTACCGCCAGTCTGGCCCGTCAATCCGATAACGCGACTGTCATCTCGCAGACGCTCGATTTCTTCAGGCATGTTCGATATACGGGTCTTGGCTATCTCGAGTTCAAACGCGATCATCGCACCGGCGACTATTTGATTATTGAACCAAACGTCGGCCGGCCAACGGGGCGCTCGGCAATGGCTGAAGCCAGCGGAGTTCCACTGCTGTATTGCATGTATTGCGATGCCGCAGAGATCCGGCACAATTGGGCTGTGGCAGCGGTCCAGAAGCCGCAGCAATTGAAATGGGTCCATTTGCGGCGTGACATTCAGGCTGCAGTGTATGCCTGGAAGCGAGGGCAGTTGACGCTTCGCGG
The DNA here is from genome assembly GCA_037719765.1 of Planctomycetaceae bacterium. Taxonomy (GTDB): domain Bacteria; phylum Planctomycetota; class Planctomycetia; order Planctomycetales; family Planctomycetaceae; genus SXXK01. The sequence continues at coordinate 51,644 of JBBJME010000001.1, read as the reverse complement.
CTGGCTGAAATCTCTGGGTGGGCCAAAGATTTATGCCGTCGCCAACAGGAAGGATCTGCGTCCGTTTCTGGAGGAAATCCGGACCTATCTATGCCAATGGCTGAGGTCGCGAGTTTCGAGAATTGCGACAAAATCGGGATCGTTGAAAATCAATCCACAACATTCAGTCCCGGCAAAAAAAGCCGCGACGGCCCTGTCCCCCGGAAAGACAAAGCAACTCGTGGTGCCTGACTCTGTCAAATGAAGTCATAATGAAGTCATAGTGAGTGCATTTTTTGGGAGAGCGACTGCACGTGTTTCGATACGTCAACGAATTGATGCTCTGTGACAACAGTTGGCACAGCACGATGATAATCCCTCCGAAGGGGGCTCGAAAGATTTGGGGGCAGAGAAGATGGAAACAGACGCAAAACGAATGTTTGTCTATTATAAGGCAAACACTACATCCCGTGGCACAGCCTTTGCCTTAACAAAATGTTAATCGACACAAGAAGTGTGACTTCACATTCCTGTCACTCAGTAGATTAGGTTGGCTCATGGCAATCCTTGCAACACATTCAAAATCAACCAACTTGTACAGCGGTTCCCACCGAATGCACCCTCCCGCCGGAGCTATGGATCATTCGGTATTGGGACCGGGCTGGCTTTATTATATCAGCAAACGCCTGTTCGATGTGGTGGTCTGCTTTCTTCTGCTGCCATTTCTTCTTCCCGTCATCGGAATTTGTGGACTCGCCCTGTGGCTGGAAAACCCTGGGCCAATGCTGTTCACGCAGCTGAGGACAGGCCGCGGCGGTTACCGATTTCGGATGTACAAATTGAGAACGATGGTCACCAATGCCGAAGAAATCAAACACCAGCTGCGTCATCTCAATGAATTGACTTGGCCAGACTTCAAGATCAGCAATGATCCTCGAGTGACACGCGTCGGCAGCATTCTGAGAAAGTCGAGTCTCGATGAGCTGCCGCAAATCTTCAACGTCATCCGCGGCGATATGAGTCTAGTTGGTCCACGCCCGACGTCCTTCAGTGCAAACACTTACACACTGTGGCACACGGAGCGACTGGAAGTCCAGCCCGGCATTACGGGGCTCTGGCAAGTCAGCGGCCGCAGCGATGTGGATTTTGACGACCGCTTACGACTGGACATCGCCTATATTCGTCAACGGAGTTTCTGGTTTGATCTCAGCCTCATCTACCGAACCGTCGTCGCCGTCGTCAAATCCAAAGGTGCTTACTAGTACATTGTCATCGAGATGACCTGCGATCAGCTGATCGCTGGCTCATAAAACCGGCAGCAGTAGCGAAAACAATCCAGCTGATCGCACTGAATCGTGACATGAGGATCAAGTCACGACGACAAACCGGACAGCCTTTCCAGATTTTCTGATCATCCATGGTTTCTCTCAGTTTCAAAAACATGAAAACACATCGACTCTGGACAACTGCCACACTCTGCTGGTTCTTCATCTTGTTCAATATTGAACGGATTGTACCGGCCGTGAATTTGGCTTCCTATGTCTATTGTCTGGCGACCGTGGCCGGCATCTCCATGCTGGCGATGCCGCAACTGCGCCGGCGACCGTTCGCTCTCACCTCTTGCGGCTTTGGAGTTCTGTGGATCGTCGGAAAATGCCTGCTGGGCTACTCAGTCGATCTGCACGAACTTCCGGTTGCCCTGACAGAAGTGCTCGCGCTGGTGATTTCTCAGTTCCTGTGCCTGAAGGTTGCTCAGAATACAGATGAATTTGACATGACCTCAGCGCAACTGCTCGACGTGTTGAGAGCGGCGACTGTCGGAGGACTTCGAGAATGTGAGCCACAGCTGCTGGAAGAAATTCGTCGAGCCCGGAGGCACGAACGCCCACTCACTTTCGTTGCACTGAATCCTGGGAGCATTACGCCCGCCGCTTTGTCCGAACTGGTGAGAACAATGGAAGCGTCGCTCAGCAGAGAGTACCTGATTGGATGCATCAGCAGAATTCTTCGGACGACAACAAAATCTCACGACCTTGCGGTTCGCGTCGGCCATCAATTCCTGATGATGTTGCCGGAAACCAGCGAAGCTCAGGCAAAGCAGATGGCGCACCGCGTCCAGTGCGATATTGAAAACCAGCTCGGAATCAGCATCGAGTCGACATCGTATGCATTTGGTGTCGATGAGCTGACGCTGTCCGGCATCCTTGAGCGGATGAACATGAACTCTCCGGAAAATGAACATCTCCGGATGTCGGAGGTCTTCGACATCCGGCCACGCAAACAGTTCGCAGTTTCCGGCCTCACACAAGCGAATGCATCCTGAAGTCTGCGGTTCGCGATACTCCGCAGCTGAAACCGAAATCCCAGACAGAAGGCCAACACGATGATCACCGGAACTCTCAAGACCATGGCGACAAGAATGACTGATGCGCGGGTATTTGCCCCTGTCGTGCGAGGACTTGAAAGGAATAGCCGAAACAAAGCTCGACTGCGGGTTCTGGCCTATCACCGCATCGATGCCCAGAGGTCAGGTGATCTGTATTATCCTGGATTGATCAGCACCTCGCCGAAACAATTTGCTGATCAGATTGAATTCATAGCAAATCATTATCATGTCTGCTCGATGAATGACGTTCTTGCTGCCGCCAATGGTGCGGGGATTCTGCCTGGAGATTCGGTATTACTGACATTTGATGACGCGACCGTTGACTTCGCACGGCATGCATGGCCAGTTCTCCAGTCGCACGGTCTGCCCGCGACCCTGTTCGTGGCGACGGCATACCCGGATAACCCTGCAATGGGTTTCTGGTGGGACAAGCTTTATCGCGCCATCCAGATGTCGCCGGACGGCACCAGTATTCCCACGTCAACGGGTTCAGTAACGCTTTCTGCTTCAGGTCAACGGCAACAGCTGTTTCGCCGCCTGAAGGAATACTTCAAGACGATCTCGCACAGTCAGTTTCAGCAGCAATTGGGGAAAATTGTTGCTGCTGCGGCAGTCGCTGACCCGCCACACAACAACGTTCTCAGCTGATGCGCTGCGACGTCTGGATCACGAAGGTGTAACGCTCGCACCACACACGCACACCCACCCCATGCTGAATCAGCTTTCGATCGATGAGATTCACGAGGAAATGACGACATCCTGTCAGGTTCTGAAAACTCAGATCGGACACGAGATCTCACGCACTCTGGCATATCCTGCCGGCGGAGTGAGTGATGCCGTCGTTTCTGCCATGGCGGCAGCGGGCCTGTCTCTGGGCTTTACCACGCAGAGGGGAGTCAATGATCAGAGATTTGACAATCCCTGTCGACTCCGCCGCATCAATGTCGGTGCCAAAACCACTCTTGGGCTGCTGCGACTTCAGCTGGCAAACTGGGGCAATTAGCAAGATTTATCTAATTTTTCCGGTTATCCGGTCCGATACTAATCCCTGAAACACTGCCAACATTGCGCAATAGTCATGGGGATTTCAATGGAGGGTCGGGACCACAACGTCGGCTGCAACGCACTCACCGTTTTCCTCTGCAACTTTCGCGCAACCTCTGCGGATGTTTTGGAGCAACGTGTGGGAGCGAACCAATCAAGTTCGGGCGATTGCTCGATTCTACCGGAGGCATTTTACCGCCTCAGACATATCCTTCGCCGTGTCGCAGTGATCAATGGACTCCTGTGCCTTCTGGTCACGGGTTGCTATGCCCCGATCCACTCGAGAGGAATTGCAGCGAGCACGCTGTCAAATGAATTTCGCTGGCCGCAGCGGACGACTTCCTTGCATTTGAATTACTCAAGCCTGGTTGGGCCAGCTCCGGCGATCTATCTGCTTGGCCCGGGCGATCGCCTTGAAGTGACAGTTCCGGACCTTATTGCAAATGGCAACGTACAGTCATTTCAGGTCACCGTCCTGGATCATGGAGAGATCCATCTTCCGCGGTGTGGACCGGTCATGGTGGGCGGCTTATCCCTGGCTCAGGCCCAGCAGCAAATAAATGAATCCCTTTCAGGCACGCTGCTGCAGAATCCCAGCGCGATGGTCAGTCTGGTAGAAAAAGGGACTGTCAACGTTCTGGTGTTGGGTGCTGTCAAGCAGCCTGGTGTCCATGCTCTGCCGCGTTTTGAAAATGACATTGCCCATGCACTCGCAGCGGCGCAGGGGTTTGCGGAAGACTCCGGGGATTTCATTGAGGTTCACCGCCGCGAGCAGTTCGTTGCAGTTGAAATGGCCCCGCCTCAGTCAGAGATTCAGAGAATGAGTTTTCAGTCAGCGGGCGATAACCCTGGTGTCACTCCGCCAGCATTAGCCACTGGTGAAGTGTGGTTGCAATCGGACAACTCATCGTATTCCGCGAAAGTGCCGCATAGTCCTCAGGTGCCCTCTTATCGTTACGGCGGGCATTCACTGGGTCAGGTTCCTGAGCAACCACCGACTGACCAGGGTCCACAAACTAACGGCACGACGCCAGACGCATGTTCTGCAGGACTGCCGATTATCCGAATTCCACTTCGTGGCATCAATTTCCACGCGAGTCAATCCGATGTCGTGCTGAATGCTTCGGACGTCGTGGTTGTCCCTCGAAGGCAGGATAAAGTGTTTTACGTTGTAGGACCATTGAGTGAGCAAAGTCGCATTCGCTTCTCGGTGGGAGATCGGGATCGGGAAATCGGAAACGGCCTGCTGCTGCCTGATGATCGTGAAGTGGACGTGGTGACCGCAGTTGCGATGGCCGGTTACATTGATCCGATCGAATCGCCAACAACGGTGACAGTTCACAGGACCGGTCACGATGGAATGCCAATCCTGATTAAAGTCGATCTGATTGCCGCTCGCAGCGATCCGCAGGAGACCGTGCTCGTCCACGCCGGCGACATCATCTACCTGAATCCTGATCCATGGTGGTACTATCGCAGAACAATGGATCGAGTCATCGATACTACTCTGGGTGTCGCGATCGGACGCTGGCTGACGAACTGACGGACGGCCACGACGACTTTATCGCATGGTCGATGTCAATCCAAACTGTGCCTCATCATGCCACTGTCGATCCTGCCGATATCATCGATGAGCAAAACTCAAGAGAATAAACTTGGCGTGTAATGCGGCAAGTCCTGATTTTCCCGATCTTCTCTGCGGGAGTCTTCAGGGCGAAAACGAATGAATCCAGTCGCCTTTGGAATTCATTTACAAGGTAGCCGAGGCTCGCAAAGTCCTAGCTTCGCGACTACGTAAGTCGCTCCAATACATTGTCGATCAGATTATAGTGCTTGGCTTCTTCGGCTGACATGAAATTGTCGCGGTCGGTGTCGTCTTCAATCTTGTTGAGCGTCTGACCGGTGTGTTTCAGCAAAATATCGTTCATTCTGGCTTTAATCCGAAGCACTTCTTTGGCGTGGATTTCCAATTCTGTTGCAGTGCCTTCCATGCCAGCAAGAGGCTGATGAATCATGATGCGAGCATTTGGCAGAGCATTGCGTTTCCCTGGCGCGCCTGCTGTCAGCAGTATGGCCCCCATGCTGGCGGCCTGCCCGATACAATATGTCGCCACGTCACAGCTGATGTACTGCATCGTATCGTAAATCGCCATGCCCGCCGTGATAGAACCACCAGGGCTGTTAATGTACAGATGAATGTCTGCTTTCGGATCGTCGAACTGCAGAAACAACAACTGAGCGACAATGCTGTTTGCAACGTCATCATTCACACCACTGCCCAGGATCACAATCCGATCCTTCAACAGACGGCTGTAGATATCCATCGCGCGTTCGTCGCGACCATTCTTTTCGATTACATAAGGAACAAGTACTGACATTTCTGGAATCCAGCAGAGATGAAGAGTTCAGGGTCAGGACAATTGCGGCATCGCATCCAGTGCGATGAAAAGTCATTGGCTGTGCGGCGAGTTAGATCTTGCCAGCCTTATTTCTTCTTGTCACTGGGTTTCCGGTCAAGAATTTCATCCACCAGACCGTAATTTTTCGCTTCCAGCGCTGTGAGATAGTGATCGCGCTGCGTGTCTTTGGCGATCTTTTCAACCGGTTGCTTTGTGTGACTGGCCAGGATTTCATTGAGCAGCTGTCGGGCGGCCAGAATATCGCGTGCCTGGATTTCGATGTCTGAAACCTGTCCGCCCACCTGCCCGTACGGCTGATGAATCATGATCTTGGAATGTTTCAGAGCGAAGCGTTTCCCGTCCGCACCGCCTGCGACAAGAATTGCACCGCCACTGGCTGACAGCCCTACGCAATACGTCGCCACATCACACTCTATGAACTGCATGATGTCATAGATTGCCAATGTGGCGGTGACAGAGCCACCCGGCGAGTTGATATATAGATGAATGTCCTGATGGCGATTCTCTGACTGCAAAAATAACATCTTCATGATGACAAGATTTGCACTGCCGTCATGAATCGGTCCATCGAGAAAGATAATCCGATTGTCGAGCAGCAGATCGCCGACCGTCATCTGACGTTGGGCGGAATATTCTCTTGCTGCCATCGGCCTATATTCGAATCGCGGGTCCTTCATTCGCTTGATCCTGCTGTATTCAGTTACGTCTTTGAAGAATAAGATCTGGTTACTGCCAATAAAAACAGGCGCCGCGTAATCCTACGCGCGCCTGTCTGTTGCGAACAGTCAAGTTTATGCAGATTCGTCGTCAGCGGAAGCAGTGACTGCAGAATCATCGATCAGGCTGGAATTCATGTTACCGCAGATCGCAAAACGCGCTGAAGCCTGATCCTGCTTCTTCTGTGGTTCCCGTGGTACATCTACAAATGTTGCTCGTTCCAGGATGAAATCCACAGCTTTGCGTTCACGAAGCTGAGCCTGAAGGTTCTCAATCATACCTGACTTTGCAAAGCGCGCCCGAATGCGTCGCACAGGTTCACCACTCTGAAACGACATCGTCAGCATTTCGCGTTCAATATCGGATTCCAGGCATTCAATCTCTTCCACAGTCGCGATCTTGTCGAGCACAAAGTGTTCTTTAAGCGCCTGCGTCGTTGTGGCCAGTGCATCCTGCCGGATCTTATTCTCGCGCGCCATGATCTGTTCGCGAGTGAAACCAGCCTGAGACATCTCCAGCATTTCTCTCCGCAGTGCGTTTTCGGTCTGCTGACGCACAAGTGATTCCGGAAGATCCCAGTCAGCCGAGGCCATGATCTTGTCCAGAACCTGGCGGCGAGTTTCCTGACGCTGCTGATACTCAAACTGGCGAGTCATCGAACTGCGCAGGAGATCATCCAGGGCCTCTTCGCTGTCAGCCCCCAATCTTTCGCAGAATTCCTTGTCGATCACTGGTCTTTGGGATTGCTGAACTTCCGTGACTTCAAATGTCGCCACCACTGTTTCGCCACGCATTTCAACGATTGGCGACTGCAGCGAAATCTGAATGTTCGCCGTGCGAGTCTCGCCCGCTTTCGTACCCACCATGAGCTTATCGAAACCGTCCAGAACGGCGTCAGGGAAGTCCAGCTGCGACATCACCCGCAGACTCTGCTCGCTGATTTCGCGAATCGTCCTGCCGTCATGCACGAAGGTCAAGTCACAAATGACATAGTCACCCGCCGCGGCTGGCTCATCAACAGTCACTCGTTCGGCATAGGAATCAAGAAACTGCTCTTTATATTCTTCCAGTTCCTCCGCGGTTGGTTCGGCGATGGAGCGATTGATGGCAATGCCGGTATAATCCGGCAAATCAAATTCCGGTCGGACTTCTACTTCAAATTCATAGTGAAAGTCACCAGATTCTGGAATGTCCAGACTTTCAACGTCGATTCGCGGTTCGTTGATCGGCTCGATCTTACTTTCGTCGGAAAGCTGTTCAAGACTCGCCATCAAGACTTTTTGCTTGATGTCGGCGGTGATCTCTTTCTTAAATCGCTTTTCCAGCAACGCAATCGGCACTTTGCCGACGCGGAAGCCTGGAACCTCAGCCTTTTTGGCTAATTCCCCGAGCGCATCGTTGCGGATTGTACGAATATCAGCTTCTGGCACGGTCACAGAAATGTGCTTGCGGCAAGCACCAATTTCCTTGATCTCAACTTTCAACGCCATGCGAGAATCGGTCTCTTCGCCGTCGGCTAATGCCTGCCCTGCTACGTCAGAACTCATTCTGCAACCTTTTCAAGATCTTCCAAACTGCCGAGCCTGCGTCGAATTTGCCTCAGTATGCTTTGGCTTGCATCGGCGAAAGCCCACTGTTGCTTCAGGAGGCAACGAAAAAAGCGGGTGAAGGGACTCGAACCCTCGACAACGACGTTGGCAACGTCGTGCTCTACCAACTGAGCTACACCCGCAATGCAAATGTTCCCAGCGGGAACACGATCAAATTGTAACGAAACTGTCGTCCGTCTTAGCCACCCACTGAAAGGGTTCGCTCAAAAATAGCGGTTTCGAGAAGCCTCACGACATGCAAAAATCGCCCTTGAGATGCGAAAACAGACAGCCGCAAAGTTCCCCGGTTCGCCCCACAGACCCTTGCACGCCGCGGATTATGTATGTTTTCCGCTGCCCGTCAACAGATCAATCACCAAATCCCGCTGAAATCCTGTCTCGCGGTCTGTGATGCAGCCCGTTCACAGTTCATGACCTGCGTCAACGCTCACATCGCGGCAATTCTATCTCGTTGAAATACGGCCACACAGGAAAACGACTCAGCAGATCCGGGGCAGTGGGGCACCTGAGGGTTCGTCGAGTGGTTAAGGCAAGCCATTGGTACGACTGATCGTGACCGGACTGATGCCTTTCGCCTAAGCTTCTCCGATGATCGCGACCTGTTCACACTCCGGCACTTGGCGCAACGCGGTCGCGGCAATCTCGGCGAAGCGTGGGTCAACATCGACGACGATCGTTCCCTCATTGGCGACATAGAGCGGATCGAGTCCCGGCAGCGCGCAGGCACCGCGAACCTCATACGTGACAGGAATGCTGGATTCCGTCAATGCAAACGTGTGATCACATTCCATTGCCCATTCGTGAAGAACTGCTGAAACTCCGCCGCGAGCAGCGAAATTCGTTGTGCATCGGCAGCAAAGGGAATCGGACAATTTCGGCTCCACGGCTTCGGCTGTCCCGGATTCCAGTTGTCTTACGCATTCCAGAATTCACTGCAGCAGATCCACCGGTTCAAATCCGGTGACCACAACCGGTACGCGATGACGCTTCGCAAACTCGTGGTAAGAGTCTTAGCCAGTGATGCTGCACACATGGCCCGCTGCAAGGAATTCCTGAACTCGATTGTCCGGTGCCTGCATCAGTGCTTCCATCACAGGCTGAACACGTACGTGCGACACCAGAACCGAAAAATTTGCCAGTCCAAGTTGATATGCCTGCAGGACTGCAAGGGCCGTGGACGGTGCCGTCGTCTCAAAGCCAGCGGCAAAGAAAACAACGGTCCCACCAAATAGCCGAAACACGCCTCATCGTCCCGACGAGATTACGAAAACCTCGTCTTCAACGGCCACTTCCTGAAACAGCTTCGCACCGGCTGGCAATTTGCGGAGACGCGACGCACGGCAGAGACACTGCAGAAAGGGCGCTGGTCCCTCCGTGTGCATGTGATAAAGTCGAATTCCTTCCAGATCCGGGCGATGGCACATCGCTTCAAGCAACGGCGTCGGAGTTGCTGCGGCACCATGAATGAAGACGTTCATTCCATTTTGCAGACCGCAGACCGCTTCATCGGCAGAGACTGATTTCGTGATAGGATCTCTCGAGCTATTTCCTTACCGTGCGGAGTATAAACCCGAAGCGCGACAATCCGCACAAGTGTGCCCCTGTGAGCGCTGCAAAGACTCATGAAAGCGTCTACAACAAAGTTGGAAACTCCACCGACGTGCGATTCTTCGATAAAAACGATCGTTTTCGAAATCGCAATTCGTATGCCGTTCAGACCACTGTTCTCGATGGACCGCCAGAACTCGACTAGACAAGAATCGCGAGTCATTATGAAACGCAGCGAGATGCTGACTGCGATGGAAGATCGCCGCACCGTGTGGGACGTGATCGTCATCGGCGGCGGTGCAACCGGACTTGGGGCAGCCGTCGAAGCAGCGGCGCGAGGCCATCGCACTTTACTCGTCGAGGCCGAAGACTTTGCAAAGGGCACTTCAAGTCGGTCAACTAAGCTGATTCACGGCGGCGTGCGTTACCTGCGGCAGGGACGTATCGGCATGGTGCGACAGTCACTCCGTGAACGTGAACGCCTGCTGCGAAACGCGCCGCATGTCGTGCATTCACTGGATTTCGTTTTGCCGACGTATCGATGGGGAGCCCGGACAATCTATTATGCCGGGCTGAGAGCGTACGACATGCTGGCGGGACAGTGGATTTCCGGACGCGCCCGGAGATTGTCGCGAAGCGAAACCTGCGAACGGTTGTCGACATTGCGAGACGACGGCGTGCGCGGAGGAGTGCTGTACTCCGATGGACAATTCGACGATGCTCGGCTTGCCATTACGCTTGCGAGGACGGCAGTGGATCTGGGTGCTGTTGTCGCAAATTACATGGCGGTCGTGCGACTTGTCAGAAACCAGCAGCGCGTCACAGGTGTGATCGTACGCGATACAGAATCTGGAAAGGAATTTGAACTCAGGGGACGAGTTGTGCTGAATGCGACCGGAGTCTTCGCGGAAGACATTCTGCGCATGGACACGGATTCGCAGCAATTAGAAGCATCGGATGATCATTCCAGACTGGTCGTGAGTCAGGGATCGCACCTTGTTTTGGATGCATCATTTCTGCCGGGATCGACTGCGCTGATGATCCCCGAAACCGATGACGGGCGAGTCCTGTTTGCGATTCCGTGGCACGGAAAAGTGTTGCTGGGCACGACCGATCTTGCAGTCAGGAACGTAACTCGCGAACCACGCCCGCTGCCTTCAGAAATCGAGTATCTGCTGGAACATGCAGGTCGCTACTTGCAGCGATCTCCGACCGAAACAGATATCCGTTCCCGCTTCGCTGGTCTGCGTCCTTTGGTCGGCGCGAAATCTGGATCCAATGCCACAGCGAAGCTGTCACGGGAGCATGAGATTTACACCGCCGCGAGCGGGCTGATCACCGTGATTGGGGGAAAGTGGACCACGTATCGCCACATGGGTGAAGAACTCATTAACATCGCGGAAGTCATCGCCGGACTTCCCCGCCAACAGTCACGCACGGCATCGCTGAAGCTGCATGGGAGTCCTTCAAACTTCAATGCTTCCGACACTCAAACCCGGAATATCTATGGCAGCGACGGGAGTCAGATCGAATCGCTGATTCGCGAAAGTCCCGAACTGGCGAGCCGATTGCATCCACGACTGCCTTACCGGGCCGCCGAGGTGATCTGGGCGGCGAGACATGAGATGGCTCAAACCATTGAAGACATTCTGGCTCGCCGAACCCGAGCGTTGTTTCTCGACGCACACGCGGCAATGGAATCGGCGGCGTTTGTCGGAGAACTGCTGCAGCGAGAATTCAATCGAAGCCCCGACTGGAAGGTCGACCAGCTACAGCGATTCTCCGCGATCGCATGCGGCTATTGCCAGTGACCTCAATGTGCCCCGACACAGGAGATTCGCGTTAGGACATCCTGTCGAATCGCAGTTTGATGGCCAGGCGACGGACATGAATGTCCATCCTGCATCGGATCTTTCGGCCATCGCACCGTTTCATTCCTGCTCTGGCATGCTGCTGCCCTGTGTTACACTGGGTACGTCGAGCGGCTTCGCGCGCGCCTGCTGCACGGCTGCAAGCGACAGCGCGATCTGAATCGCAATGATGGCAATCACCACGAGCAACTCAATGAGCGTAAAGCCTCGGGCTCGTCGTCGGGACAAAATCGGAATTTGCTGCATACTCTACTAATGCTCGAAAACAATGATTCGTGAACAGGGAAGCGGGAAACACAAATGCTGCCCAAATGGTGCAGATTCGTAAAATCCCAAACATGCAGTTGCAGCGGCATCGCGAATTCAAAATCGGCACGGCACACTCGACGTGCAGGACTGCAGGCGGTAAGGCAAACGTTGATGGATTCCTTGAAATGACGATTCAAGTCCTGTCCATTAGACGACTGCTCTGAAATTCCTCACCCGAACCTGATTTTCGGGTTTCCGAGACAATCACATTCGCCTCTGCGTCAATCGCGTCGCAAGGGAGTCCGAAACTGTCGCCGCACATTGCTTTGCGGTGCTGCAATCGGTCAAATCCGTTTGCAACGTTACAGTAAGTCACTTATTGAGGGTGATCAGCGATGACTCCAAACAACAAACTGTTCCCGAGGACAATGGCGTTTCTGTTGGCGCTGCATATCCTGACCTGGCAGGCAATGGCGGAAGGTCCTGACATCCCAACACTCACGCGGGGGCCCTATCTGCAGCTTTCGACGCCGTCATCCGTGTCGATCATCTGGCGAACGGTCGGCGAGACTCAGCCTGTCGTTCGGTACGGACTTGATCCCGCAAGCCTTGATCAGACTGCGGCCGCCTCATCCATCCTTGTGAGGCGAGTGCCGAAGGAAGGCGAGGCAGCAGGTGATCTCAGTCTTCATTCTGCTCCCGAAGGAACAGTGCAGTACGACGCAACTCTCCAGGGCCTGCAACCTGACACGACTTACTACTACGCCATCAGCAATGGAGCAACAACACTCGCCGGTGGCGATGCGGATCATTTCTTCCGGACCCACCCTGAACCGGGCAAAGCGAAACCCGTTCGAATCTGGATTGTCGGGGACTCCGGTACCGGTGACGAACGGCAGGCCGCCGTCTATCAGGCCATGCGGGATCATGTGACGAAGCAAAAGCATCCGCTGGACCTGTATCTCCATGTCGGCGATATGGCTTATTCAACAGGAATGGACGCCGAGTTCCAGAGGGCGTTCTTCGATGTTTATCAGCCCACGCTGCGCAACACGGTCTGCTGGGCCTCGATGGGCAATCACGAAGGGATCAATTCAAAGGGATTGCTGGGCGTTGGGCCATACTACGACGCTTATGTTTGTCCAAAACGAGGTGAAGCAGGTGGTCTGCCATCCGCCAGCGAAGCGTTTTATGCATTCGATTACGCCAACGTGCATTTCATTTGTCTGGATTCCCATGACCTTGACCGTGCCCCGACCGGCGTGATGGCTCAATGGCTGCGCGCTGACCTGGAAAAAACAAAAGCGGACTGGATCATCGCCTATTGGCATCATCCGCCATATACAAAGGGTTCTCACGACAGCGACACGGAAAACCAATTGGTTGAGATGCGGGAGTTGATCATGCCGATTCTGGAAGCCGGCGGCGTGGATCTGGTGCTGACAGGCCATTCGCATATCTATGAGCGATCAATGCTGATTGACGGAGCCTACCAGACACCGACGACGGCCGATGGCGTCGTACTTGATGACGGTGATGGCAATCCGAACGGTGACGGGCCGTATCGCAAGAGCAAGGGTCTGCATGCCCATCAGGGAACCGTGCAGGTTGTGACTGGCAACGGTGGTGCCAAGGTCAGTCGATCCGGAACGTCGCCGGTGATGAAACAGGTGATCGTCGAATACGGCTCAACAATTCTGGATGTCGATGGAGACACTCTGACCGGTGTGATGATCAATCGTGGCAGCGAAACACGCGATCTGTTCGGCATCGTGAAGCAGGGATCCGTGGTGCCGAAAATTGTGAAGTCACCGAGAACTCTGCCTCCTTACACCGTGGCGATTGACAAGCCAAAAGTGGAGAAGTCGGGACTGACGCCCTTCCCGAAGAACGCGGTGAATCTGATCAAGCCGAACTCCGCATGGGATTACCTTGCGGGAAGTCATCCTCCAGAGAAATGGACAGCCATTGCGTTTATCCCGAACGACGCGGGCGGTTGGAAATCCGGAACGGTCGGCATCGGTTACGGCGACAGCGACGACGTGACGGTACTCAAGGACATGGAAAAGAAATACTCGGTCGTCTATGCTCGCAGCGAATTCGAGCTGCCACCTGGCGAAAAAGAAAAGATTGGCGAGCTGGGTCTGGCCATCAGCTACGACGATGCGTTCATCGCTTATCTGAACGGGCACGAAGTGCTGCGTGTCGGTGTCAAAGAAGGGCATGGCGCAAACGCGAATCAGGTGGCGAGCCACGAAGCGGACGGGTACGAGTACTTCCCGTTGAAGGAAGCAAAGCAGTATCTCACGGATGATGACAACATTCTGTCGATCGAAGGCCACAATACCGATGTCAGCAGTAGTGATTTCACGCTGGATCCTTACCTTCTGGCTGTTCCGCGAGCGGTATCCCCATGAAAGACTTTCGTCGCACCCTTTTGCTCACTGCTGTTCTGATCATCATGCGGATGCTGTCACAAACAGCGATCGCTCATGACGGCCCCGAGGAAGTCATCGCCACTCTGAACGCCGCGATCCTTCACAACGGCCCGACAGCCGATCTTCACTTTCGTCGTGCGTCCGAGTTTCGCGCGATGCGAGAGTATAAACGTGCGGCAGCGGATCTCGGCTATGCCATTCGACTGGACAGTTCGATGGAGATCGCTCGGCTTGAGCTGGCGAGACTCCAGTTGCAACTGCTGAGATCTCCCTCGGCATCCACGCGCGGAGTTTCCGACTTCAGTGAGCCACTTGAAACCGTCAAACCAATTCTGCACAGCCACGACCCATCCATCCGCATCGCCAGTCTGGCCTTGTGCGGCGAGATTCACTTCGCGGCCTGCAACTGGTCTTCCGCCATTGACGATCTTTCTGCCGCACTGGAACATCGGCCGGAAGTCCAGTGGTATCTTTGGCGAGCGGAGGCACAGCAGTGCAACAACCAGCACATCGCCGGTGTCGAAGGACTGCGCGCCGCCGATGCGGAAACGCAAAGCCCGGTGATCAAAGCCGCGTTGTGCGATGCTTTGATCGAAGCAGTTCGATACTTGACTGACTCAGACGTTACGGACTCAGACATTTCGAGCGATGACTTGATTCGCGAAGCTACGAATATTATTCAGCTGGAACTCAGCACATCCCGCCTGAAGAGTGCATGGCAGATTCGACACGCCGAACTTCTGTTGCTCTGCGATCACCGGCAACTCGCCGAGCTTGAGTTGCACGCAGCCGTCGAAGAACTAAACGCTCGCCTCCAGACGCAACGCCCTGATTCCGCTCTGATTCGAGATCATGCACGAGCCGTCAAATTATTGAATCCGTGATCTCGTCCAACATACAGAATCGTTTAACGGCAAGCCGCAGGCGTCGTTGTCTCGTTACGCCTACGCCTGCGGCTCGCCGCTAAACGAAAATGCAGGCTGCGACATTACTTATGTCGGAGCGTGAAGATGAATGCGAGTCGGTGGAGCGACTTCGCCTGCATGAATTTACGATAAAAAAACAGCAGCCTGAGGAACAGGCTGCTGTCGTTGGACGTCGAAATTTTTTAGAGAGCCGCGAGTCGCAGCCACGCTTCGGTCTTTTACTCTGCCTTGTCGGCTTTCTTTTCAGTCGTCTTTTCAACTTTGTCTGTTTTTAGCGAGTCTGCTTTCGGCTTGTCTTTCGCATCACCGTCTTCAGACTTCTCTTTAACGGCAACAAACGCTTTCTTGAACGTCTTTTCTGCAAAGATCATTTCCAGTTTCGCATCGGCTTCAGCGGACTGCACAGCACCTTTGCATTTTTCACAGCAGAAGTGAACGTTGACGTTGGCCACGCGAGCCGACTGTTCTTTTACAAAATCTTCGCCAGAGATCGGACACTTCTTCTGTTTGAACTGTTTGGTCTGGACCAGCTGGTGATTCGCTTTGACTTCGAATTTTGCAGGTTCAGCTTCAAACGCTGCTATGCATTTTTCACAGCAGAAATAAATTTCCTTCTCTTTGTAGGCCGTGAATTGCTCTTTCAATGCTGCTTTTCCGGACACAGGACACTTGGCAGTGAACTTGTCTTCGTCGTCTTCCTTGTCGCCGTCCTTCTTCTCGCCTTCTTCAGGCTTGGCGTCTGGAGAGTCTGCTTTTTTCGCCTTCGCGGCAGCCTTTTCAGCAGGCTTGTCTTTTTCGTCTGCGCTGCTCGCTGCGAGGCAGCAAACAGACGCAATCGCCAACATCAATAACATTGACCATCGAATCATCTGATAGAGTCTCCTTAAACAAATCTTGTTACGAGAATCCGAACTCAACTTAATCAATTAACCGGTTGACTCCCCCTAGTCGAGTTGTCCTGCACCGTGACTGTGAACAATTTGCATCCGGTTGTCAACCCCGGCGGTTGTCTCAAGTTTCAGAATGCCGGTAAGCCACAAACATACGCAGAGTGCGTTTTTGCTACTTGCGAACCACGGCGAACAAGCGGACAATTGTGTCAGCAGGCGTCGTCCGTTGGGATTGTGTCTGTTTTTGACCGAGGGAAAAGTGCTCAAGTACGAATGAGGCGTTGCCATGACCACATTATTCGCCGCTGTTTTCAATGCTTTTCCACTTCGGCGTTCGTTGTCGCTGGCGTCGATCGTATGCGTACTAAGTTGCGGAACGCTCGGTCTGGCACAGCACCATTCTGGTCACTTTCACAGTCCGGGTTTTGGCGGCGTTCGACACGGCGCGGGTATGCATCATGGAAATGCTGTCGGCGGATTTCAGACGAACGGTCCGGCGATTTACGGTGGACCGGGACTGGTGCAGCAGTTTGGTGGTGGCGGAGCCTACAACAACAATGGCGTTTATAACGGATCGGGGCCGCATAATGGTCCTTACCAATACAACTATGGTGGATTCAACGCCAGCGCTCCATTGGGCGGCTTCAACGCCAACGCTCCGCTCGGTGGCGTTTCATTCGGAAATGGTTTTGGCACGGCGAGTTACTCATCACGCAACTTCGGTGTGACGACGTATGGAGTGACTCACGGTGGATTCGGTGGTTTCAATTATGGAGTCGGGTATGGCGTGCCCGTCATCTGGAACACGCCGGTCTACGGTTACTCGCAGCCGGTGTTCGGATACGAGACCGGCATCTTCAGTCCGAATTTTCATTCCGGTAATTTCTCCAATGGCTATATTGGCTTCGTCCCTTCGGGGGCTTACAACGTTGGAGGATATTCGGGCTGGCCGTATGCGACCTGCATGAATCCATACTTCCCCAGCGCTGGAATTGCTCCAACCGTACTTCTGGTGAACATGAACTTCATCGTTCAGCCGGTGGTGACATCGACAAATCCTGATTCGTTGATTGATCCTCGCTTGATCGACATGCTGGCTCCGGGTGTCGATCCGAATGCCATTGATATCAACGGAGTTGAAGTTCCTGCAGTCCCTCAGCCGCCAGTCCCGCATCCTCCGGAACCCGGTAATGCACCCGTGCTTCCAGATGCACCTCAGTTACCGATCCCCACGGATGGCGTGCCGGTGCTGAATGAATTCAACGCAGTGCCACGCGAACAGAGAATCTCGTCGCTGGCGGAAAAGATTCACAGCCTGCGATATCAAGCAAGCGGCGACGATGCGTTTCACAAATCGGACTATGCGACTGCCGATGTGCTCTATACCACAGCCATCAAGACCGCTCCGGACCGCCGCGCTCCGTATCTCCGGGTCTCGATGGTCCGAATCGCGCTCGGCGATTACCCCAGCGCTGCCAGCTACCTGAAGGCCGGGCTGAGAATGGAAAATGATCCTTCGCGTCCGTGGTGTACGGCCGAAGAACTCTATGGCCAGAAAGTGGCGGAACGCGCTCGTTCGCACGGTGGCCCCTTGTGGAATTGGCTGGCGGAACGCCCGTTGTCCGCTGATCGTCTGTTGCTCGCCGGGACTTTTCAAAAACTGCGAGGCTACAACAAAACCGCTGATGAGATGCTGGCCCTGGCAAGCCATGAAGGTCAGGAAGCAACTCTGGTCTCCGAAGTGATGCAGCTGGCAGCAACCGACATTGGTCCGCGAGCCATTGCGGATGATCTGGAGCAACTGGTGGAACAGGCATCAACTCAAAAGGACTCTTCTGTGAAACAACACCGTGATCAGGCAAGTCAAAATGCCGTCGAAAAACCCGGTGGCATCGTCCTGCGAGGGAGTGATCTCTCGGTTCGCACGAAAGCGTCAGACTCTCCGCCGCCGCTTGTGATTCCCGCGCCGCCTGTCGCCGACGAAGTTCCTCCGCTTGAGATCCCAAAACCTGAACAGAAGTAACTGTCAGAGTCAGGCAGGCTAATTGATCGATTGTTGGCGTGTGCCGCACAATCGAAATTGAGTCATCTGCTGATTTGCACAGCCGCCGTCTAGCTGATTCGCTGATCATTCCTTCCATCTTAAAGAACCGGCTTTGGGCACCGCAGAATCCCACTCATTCAATCCCTACGCCGCACCGCTCGTCGCACCGGAAACGTTTGATCCGTTTCGGCAGGATGACTTGCGCATCCGACAGCAGCTGATTGACTGCGAAGGCAATGTTCGCTCGATCGCTGGCGTATTGATTCTCGGTGGGCTGATTCTGACAATCGTCTTCGGGATCCTCTCGGTCGTTTATTTTCCAAATGGTGGTAATGCAGACCTAGCACTCGCATCATTGTTTGGTGTGCATGCGTTGTTGGGAATAGCGCAGCTGACGGTCGGTATCCGACTGCGAAGTTTCCACCCAGGAGCCAGAATCGGTGCGATCATCTTTTGTGTGCTGTGGCTGCTGTTCTTTCCCCTCGGGACTATCATCGGAGGTGCCTGTTTGTGGTACCTGGTTCGTCCCGCTGCACAGTATGCACCGGTTACTTTTTCTGAAGTTGAATCTCGCGGCTGCACATGGCCCCGTGCCAAATTCCCTTGACTCCAGCGCTCGCCACCTTTTTGTCCCAGGTTCCAAAGTATGCGTAGTCGTACCGCAAGGTGTATGTCCCCGCCTCGTCGGTCCCTGCAAAGTGGCGAACGGGAAGTTCCAACGTATCGGTGACGATCTCGTTCGCACCGAGCGTGACAAACTCGCTGGCGTCCCAGTTCCACCGGCGACCGGCCTGAGGTATCCCCGTTCGGTTGCATTGCACGGCGTCGGGGTTCACAATCGCTGAAGTGCCTGTGTCCCTGCGATTCGACTCAAGTTAGTTTCCTCAGGAGTCTCCCCAGTGAATCCCTCCCAGAATTCCACGCGTCGTGCGTTCCTGCAATCGACTTCCGCCATGGCCGCCGCTCTGTATGTGACCGGCCTGCCCGCGGCTTCGTCAACTCAGGAGAAACTTCGCATTGCCGTGATTGGTTGCGGCGGGCGTGGAGGCAGCAATCTCCAGTCGGTGTCGTCCGAACATATCGCGGCTCTCTGCGATGTGAACGCCATTCATCTCAACAAAGCCGCGGAACAGCACACGAAAGCCCGAAGAAACACGGACTTTCGCCGCGTCTTTGATCATCCTGATGAATTCGATGCAGTCGTCGTCAGCACCTGCGAACACACCCATGCCTTTGCGACTTTGCCTGCGCTGCAGCTGGGCAAACATGTGTACTGCGAAAAGCCGCTGACGCACAGCATTTATGAAGCTCGACGAATTCGCGAAGCGGCCGCCACCGCGGGCGTGGCGACTCAGATGGGCACCCAGATTCACGCCGAAAACAATTATCGCCGTGTCGTGGAACTCATTCAGACCGGTGCAATCGGCAAGGTTTCCGAATGCCATGTGTGGGTCGGGCGCGCCTGGGGAGTGCAGTCTCCGGAAGAAGCCAAAACGCACGGCGATATCGTGTCTGTGCAGGATCGACCGGCAAACGCAGATCCGATTCCGCCGGAACTGGACTGGGATCTGTGGCTTGGACCGGCTCCGGAACGACCTTACAATAACGTCTATTTCCCTGGCCCGAAGTGGTATCGCTGGTGGGACTTCGGTAACGGGACGATGTCTGATTTGGGAAGTCACTGGATCGATCTGCCGTTTTGGGCTCTGAAACTGAAAGCCCCGAAAACTATTGAACCCTTCGGTGGTCCAGCGCACAAGGAAATCGCACCAGCGTCCATGCATGTGCGTTACGAATACGCCGCGGAAGGTGATCAGCCGGAGGTAGCGCTCACCTGGTATCAGGGCACGCATCGTCCGGAGATTCCCGCCGCAGCCAGTATTGCCGATTGGAACAGCGGTGTGTTGTTCATCGGCGAAAAGGGAATGCTGGTCTCCGATTACGGTCACTACAAGTTGCTGCCGGAAGAAAACTTCAAAGACTTCAAGCCGCCAGAACCGTTTATACCGGCGTCCAGGGGGCACCATCAGGAATGGATTCACGCCTGCAAAACGGGTGAACCCACAACCTGCAACTTTGAATACGCGGGTTGGCTGACGGAAGCCAATCATCTTGGGAACGTGGCGTATCGCGTCGGTAAAAAACTGGAATGGAACGCCGCCGAAATGCGAGCGACCAACGCTTCTGAAGCGGACCAATATATCAAACGCGCGTACCGCACGGGCTGGAGTCTCTAACGCAGTTGTCATTGACAGGCGAGCGGCAGGGCGTCAGCCCTCCGAGCAGTTTTCGTTGAAATACCATGGGTTCTGAACAAGAGTACGGACTCGGGGCTGACGCCCTGCTGCTCGCCAAAAATGACGAACGATACGAATTCAGAACAGATTTAGACACAATCGAAAGTTCCTTCATGCAATCCCGGAATTCCAGGATCGGACTCATCTTGTTCACGATCTATCTGATCGTGTATGGCGGGTTCGTGTTTCTGAATGCGTTTGCCCCTGACCAGATGGAGGCGACGCCGATCGCTGGTCTGAACATCGCAGTGCTGTACGGTTTTGGGCTGATCATCGGAGCCATCCTGCTTTCCGGACTGTACGGCTTCCTGTGCCGCGAAAAATCTTCGCCCAGGAGCAAGGAGCCGCGAGCATGATTCACGAACTCTCGTGGAAAGCCGTGATCTTCTTTTCCGTCTTCGTAGGTTTCACGCTGGGTCTGAGTTTTTGGCTGGGGCGTAAGGCGAAGTCATCCGAAGGCTTTTTCGCGGCGCACGGACAGATCCCGTGGTTCGTCAACGGAATTGCGTTTGCAGGCGATTATCTGTCGGCCGCATCGTTTCTTGGTATCTGCGGGATGATCGCGTTCTACGGATATGACGGATTTCTGTATTCCATCGGTTACCTCGCGGGCTGGATTGTGGCCCTGTTCGTGATCGCCGAACCGATGAAGCGGCTTGGACGGTTTACATTTGCGGATGCTCTGGATTCGAAATTCAATTCACCGGGAATCAAGCTGGCAGCCGGTATCAGCACGCTTGCGGTGAGCATCTTTTATCTGATTCCGCAGATGGTCGGTGCCGGTGTCCTGGTGCAGCCACTGCTGGCATTGCCGCATTGGGCGGGCGTTGTGCTGGTTGGGACGGTTGTCATTCTGATCGTCGTCACGGCCGGGATGGTCTCGACGACATGGGTCCAGTTTCTCAAAGGAACGCTGCTGGTTTTCTTCAGCGTCATTCTGACATGGATGATTCTGCAGAAAGGCTTCAAGGTCGAGAATGGTGGCAACGATGGTTATGAATTCCGCTCGCTCACCGTTACGGATGACGATCTGACAAACGACGATGGATCGCTGGGAGGTCTGAGCAACGTGGACGTCCTGCCGACACCGAAAGGCTGGGATAAGACGAAGCAGTCTTATGTTCACCTGCGGGATCGTGAGACGAAACGCACGACGGTATTCCATGTCGTCCAACCGGCCGTTGAAGGCGATCCGATGACAATGACGGAAGCGCAGACGGTCACCAAACTGGCTGACGGCGGACGGCTGATCAACGGACTCCCCAAGGGGACCGGGCCAAATCAGGCCGTGCTGCATCCGATTGGTTTTCTGAAATCCTTGCCCGGAGGAAAGACGGAAACCGGCCCCGTGTCTCCGGTCGAATTCTTCAGCATTCTGCAACAGAGCGAAGTCGTGCTGTGGCGGAATGAGAAAATCCTTCTCGCTGACAAGGTGGAGACCACGGTCTACTACCAGAAAATCACTCCAGGCTCGCAAGTGCTGCGTCCCGGCGAAAACCCGATCTTCAAGGGGATTCGCAGTGAAAAGTTTTCGGACAAAATCAATTTCCTGTCGCTGATGCTGGCGTTGTTCTGTGGTACGGCCTCGCTGCCGCATATTCTGATTCGCTACTACACCGTCAAGGATGAAAGCAGTGCCCGCCGCAGCACGATTGTCGGCATCGCCAGCATCGGATTCTTCTACGTGCTGACGTTGTACCTCGGCCTTGGAGCGATGACGAGCGGTGCGCTGGATTTATCCGACGACAACATGGCGGCTCCACTGCTCGCCAAGAGTATGAACACCTGGCTGTTTGCGGCGATTTCGGCGATTGCATTTACCACCGTGCTGGGAACCGTAAGCGGACTCATTCTGGCCTCGGCTGGTGCGGTGGCTCACGATTTGCTGGGCAGTGCGTTCGGCGTCCGGATGAAAGACGACGAGAAAGTGCGAGTCGCGAAAATGTCGTCGGTGGTCGTGGGCGCGATCGCGATTGTGCTGGGGATTCTGTTCAAGGACATGAACGTGAGCTTCCTGGTGGGCTGGGCATTCAGCGTCGCTGCGTCGGCAAATCTGCCGTCGCTGGTCATGATTCTGTTCTGGCCTCGCGTAACGCGTCAAGGAATCATCACCGCGATTGTGGTGGGCATGGTTTCTTCGCTCGGCTGGATTCTGCTGAGTGCTGAAGCCTTCGAAAAGGTCTATGGTCTTGACCTTCTGAAGACCCCGGCCATCGTGCCGTTCAGCCAGCCTGGTATCGTGACAATTCCGCTCGGCTTTCTGACCCTGGTCGCCGTGTCGCTCATGACGCAGCGGCGTGAGAAGTCGCGAATGGACGCCAATTAATTCATGGACACCGACAACACCGATTCTCGATGGCCCCTACCGATGGTGGGTGAGTGCGATCAGTACCAACAACATCCGCGGTGATTGGACAGATGGCGGTTATCTGGGCGACTGAATCGATATCTATGTCGGCTGCCGGACCGAGGTCCTGACTCCGGCAGGTACGACCAGCGACACAACCCCCACGTTTTCGTGGAATCCGGTGGATGGTGCTGCCCGCTACGACTTGTGGGTAGACCACGTGGACGGGGCGTCTCAGGTGATTCGTGAGCAGAACCTGACCACAAACATGTTCACTTCGGCGGCCCTGCCCGCAGGCCGCTACCGCACTTGGGTCCGAGTCATCAGCACGATAGGGGAATTGGCGCCGTGGAGTGCCTTGAGGGAACTTATTATCGTGGATGCCGCGCCCCTGTTTAATCTTCCCGAGAATGGAGAGACACATTCATCGAGGATTGACTGACGAATCCTTTTTGCGAAAGCTGATGCGGATGGTATCATCCGGGCATGACAAATCCGACTTCACTCAGCTTGCCGATCATCAACCTTTCGAACGCAGAACTGGACCCTTTGGCAGCTCTGCAGGCACGGCAATATACTGCCCGCGAGCGAAAACCACTGCCGATGACCATGGCGGAGGCTCGCGAACGAGGCTGGGAAGAACTCGACATCGTCTTTGTGACGGGCGATGCGTACATTGACCATCCCAGTTTTGCGAGTGCCATCCTTGGCCGCGTCCTGGAGTCGGCTGGATTTCGGGTGGGCATTGTCAGCCAGCCCGACTGGCGATCCTGCGATGCGTGGCGGACGTTTGGCAAGCCGAGGCTGTACTTCGCGATCAGCGCGGGGAATATGGACTCGATGATCAACCATTATACCGCCAATCGCAAGGTCCGCAATGACGATGCGTACTCCCCTGGCGGTCGCATTGGACTGCGACCAGATCGTGCCACGCTCGGATACTGCCAGCGGTCGCGTGAAGCATATCCTGGTGTCCCGGTCATTGCCGGAGGCGTGGAAGCGTCACTGCGGCGTCTGGCTCATTACGACTACTGGAGTGATAAAGTTCGACGCTCCATTCTGCTGGATGCCAAAGCCGACCTTGTCGCTTTCGGGATGGGCGAAGATACGATTCTGGAAATCTCCAGACGACTGGCTGCCGGTGAAACCGTGCGTGACCTGCGTGATATGCGAGGCATGGCTTATGTGCTCGGTGCGAAGGAATCAGAAGAACGCTTTGGAGATCCCTCCAGTGAGCCGACGTTTCTGCGGCTGCCGAGTTTCGAAACCGTCGCTTCCGACAAACCTGCCTTTGCCGAAGCGACGAAGATCATCACAAAAACGAATCCGTACAACGCTCGGGGACTCGTGCAGTTCCATGATCGACAGGCGGTCGTCTGCAATCCTCCGCGGTTCCCGATTTCGCAGCCTGCCATGGACTCCATCTACGGACTGCCCTACACCCGAAGACCGCATCCATCGTATACAGAGAAGATCCCTGCGTTTGAAATGATCAAGGATTCGGTCACGATCATGCGAGGCTGTTTTGGTGGCTGCACGTTTTGTTCGATTACGACTCATCAGGGAAGAATTATTCAGTCCCGCAGTCATGACTCCGTGATCGGCGAGATTGAAACCATGACTCGTGACCCGCAGTTCAAAGGGGTCATCAGTGACATCGGTGGTCCCACTGCCAATATGTATGAAATGCGGTGCACGCGTCCCGAAGTCGAAGCCAAATGCCGACGGCAGTCGTGTGTGCATCCGACGATCTGTAAATTGCTGGGAACCGATCACGGGCCTCTGGTGAAACTGATGAAGGATGCGCGCGAAACGCCGGGCATCAAGAAGGTGTTCGTCGCCAGCGGAATTCGCATGGATCTGGCCCGTCGATCACCCGAGTACATGCAGGATCTGGTACGCCATCATGTGGGCGGTCATTTGAAAGTTGCACCGGAACACTCCGACGCCGGCGTTCTGAATCTGATGCGAAAACCGGCCAGCGATGATTTTGAACAATTTGCCGAAGTCTTCGACCGCGAATCGAAGGCGGCCGGAAAGAAGCAGTACATCATCCCCTATTACATCGCCAGCCATCCCGGAAGCGATCTCCACGCGATGATTGACCTGGCTCTGTTTCTGAAGCGCAACGGTTACCGTCCGGATCAGGTTCAGGATTTCATTCCGGCTCCGTTTGATGTGGCCACCGCGATGTATTACACAGGGATTGATCCGTTCACGAAGAAGCCTGTCTATGTGGCTCAGCATCTGCGTGATCGAAAACTGCAGCGTGCCCTGATGCAGTTTTTTAAACCGGAAAACTATTTCGACGTGCGTAAAGCGCTGGAACAGGCCGGCAGGCAGGATCTGATCGGATCGGGCTGCGATTGTCTGATTCCATCTAATCCACCGCGCGAGGCACTCGATAAGCGCCGCGCCGATGCAAATACTCGAATCCGCGGCGAGTACGTCCATACGATTCCGAAAGAAGGGGCATCGGCCGCGAAGGGTAAAACGTCACAAAAACAATCTCGCAACAAGCCCGGAAAGGGTTATCGGCCGGGACGTTCCAGCGCTGCGGAGTAACTCCGCGGTGTCAGATTATAGCGATGATTACTGGTGCCTCCAAAGTTCCAAACACCTTGTCCAATGCCCGTTGTTCCGTGCAGCTGCAGCTTCAGCTGCAGCAGAATGGCAACCATTCCACCGACGGCCACGGCCACAGACTCCCGCTCTCGGACCAGTGCGTGGTCAGGACTACGCCAAAATCAAGCATTGACGTCGCACTCGTTGCATTTTACTCGAGGGAACGAACAGCGAAGTCAGTATGACAGGAAATCAGGTTGAATCACGCTTTTCTTTAACAAGCCAGTACGAGACGGGGATCACGAACAGCGTGAAGGCGGTTGATGCGATTAAGCCGAAGATGGGTGACCCGCCAGGACCGGAAAATATCGGGGCGAATGTGATCGGCAGGCTTGATGACAGTGCGGCCCCTGGGGTCAGCAGAATCGGGCGGAGGCGAACGACGCGGCTTTCCAGAATCGCGTCGTTGCGTAACGGGACGCAGTCGTTGCGTAACGGGACGCAGCTCAAACATGCGAACTGCGTCACCTTTGCGCTCCAGTTCAACTTTCCGCAGGCCGTTCGCGCATCACTGCGGATCCAGGGGACTCGGAGGAAGATGAACTTCTCCAAGCTCCTCGACGTTTGCAACACTCTTGACTGCTTTAAGCCGTGGCAGGTCGGCAGGGGATGATGTTCCAATGTATTGACCGATACTTTCCAGTTGTGTTTCGATGGTCATCCCGGACTTCTTCAGCTGTCGGCTGAGCTGTCCGGCGTCAGCCACCGCTTGATCTGACAATGTCACGACGATGTTCATGTCTTTGAATGCCGAACGGGTTTGACCGGTCCCAGGCGTTGGAACTTGAAGCCGCATTTCCCGGACTGCCAACTGGTTTAATGACTGCGGGACGAGAACGGCGCTTTGCCATGAGATTAACTCCTGTGAAGTAGTAAAGGCGAAGGCTTGCAAATGCAGAGCCGCGCGGCGAAACTCTTTGAAATGTAATTAGATCACTTCTCGGGTGGATTTGGGCAGTCTGAAAATCTTGTTTCGGGGGTTCAATTCCTCCCTCTACCCGTTCTATAAAAAAGGGAGTTCCGAACACTCGGGACTCCTTTTTTTTCGGCCTCCATGGAAACGATGCCTTGAAGATTGCCATCATCACGGCGGGCGGCGCGGGGATGTTCTGTGGATCATGTATGCAGGACAATACGCTGGCTCGCGCGCTGCGGCTGGCAGGGGCGGATGCTGTCCTGCTGCCAACTTATACGCCGATTCGCGTTGACGAAGAAAATGAATCCACGTCACGAGTCTTCCTCGGCGGAGTGAATGTCTTTCTCGATTCAAAGCTGCCGGGCTGGAAACTGCTGCCAAGGTTCTTCAAACGATGGCTGGATCGTCCCTCCGTCGTGCAGTTTCTTTCAAAGCGAAGCAGCAGCACTGACGCCAGTCAGTTGGGTGATCTCACCATCGATTTACTCCGCGGATCTGCGGGGCCGCAACAGGTGGAGATCAAAGAACTGATCGATTTTCTGTGCAATGATCTGCAACCGGACGTTGTGCTGTTCAGTAACGCTCTGCTGTCAGGACTTGTGCCGGAGCTGAAGTCGCGCTTTTCGGGGACAATCGTGTGCCTGCTGCAAGGCGACGATATTTTTCTCGACGCTTTGACGGAACCCTGGAAATCTCAGGCCAGGCGACTGGTGTCGCAGAACGCGGCCAGTTTCGATCGACTGTTCACGCATAGTCGGTACTACGCCGAATTTATGGCAGGTTACATGAATCTGCCCGGGACTCGGTTTCGCACAATTCCTCTGACGATCGACGCGGATTCGGCTCGCACGAATCTTGAGATGCATTCTGAGGCGACAAGGATCGACATCGCCGGAGCGATCGGAACACGACCTGACCGGCGCACGTCCATCGGCTACTTCGCTCGGATTTGTCCTGAAAAAGGAGCGTGGCATTTTCTGGACGCTGCCGCAGACGTCGTCGTGCAACGAAGCGATATGGATTTTGTCATCGCCGGATTTCTGCCGGAACTGCATCGAATGCAATTCGAAAAACGGCTACGCGCCGGTGCAGAAACTGGCAGGTGACGGTCGAATTCGGTGGGAAGGAAGTCCGGCAGGTCGAGACGAGAAGTTCAGGATCCTGCGATCGTTCGACTGGCTTTGCGTGCCGACTGTGTACCGCGAGCCGAAAGGGCTGCGTTCTGGAGGCCGCACTGGCCGGAGTCCCGGCACTGTTGCCGAATCGCGCGTTTCCGGAACGAGTCGCCGATCTGCAATTCGGACAGCTCTACGAACCCGGTTCACGAAAGTCACTCGCTGACGCCATCCTGAACCTGCCGTCGGTGGACTCGGGCTTGATACCGTCTCATTCTGTGCTCCATGATCGTTGTCTGGAACGCTATGGTATGGCGACGACCGGGCCGGAAGTGCTGAAGGCGATCCGGGAAGTGATCCGTTGACTGCGACCTGAGCCGGGTCGACCTGCGCAGACGACAAATGTACTCAAGGCAATTCGGGACGTGTCCGTTGACCGCGAACGCGGTTACAGCGGTTCAGAGGCGGGGAAATTGCATTAATTGAGGGATCGACTCCCATAGAACCGCCCGACCTGCTAAAACGTCAGCATCGGGCAGTGTGGGTTTTGCCCGAAGTTGACCTTTGAGAGCAGGAGAGCAGCGATGATCAATCGACGTCGGGCGTTGCAGTCATTCTTGAGTTTCGCGGCAGCGAGTATCGTGAGTCGCAACGGAGCGTTGTTGGGCAGCTTGCCAGCGTCAGAAACGTCCGCGGCGGACAAATCGCGGTCGGCGCTGGCAGAAATGCTGCGTGATACAATTGAACTCTGTCGCACGATGAAGTCGGCGCTTCCCGAATCACAACGAATGTGTGAGATCGCCCTGGTCCGCGAGCTGCGGTCCGTTGAATCGTCACCTGCCTTCTGGCAGGCGTGTGCAGATTCAGTGTCTCGGCTGGAAGTTGCTGTTTCTGAATGCAAACAGGCTGATTCACGCGAAAGACGTACGACAGCGGCGACCTTGTATCGGTTGCGCAATCTTAGGACACGACTGGCAAAGCAGACAGTCCAGGCAATTGGCGGTCTGGGCCGACTTGCGTAGAGCCGAATCTGTTCTGGATGGCTCGCCTTTGCCACGCAAAGCGGTTGCGCTAAAGAATACGGTTATTCTCGTTCGATGATGACACGGGAGAACACCGCGCGACGAGGGCACCGGCATATTTTGCCGGAACATCGCCAGCATCCAGGGACGGATTGGTTATGTACGAAACGCATTTTGGATTTCACCGCCAGCCATTCCAGTCCGCAGATGCTTCTCGAGCATTCTTCGTCTCGGAATCGATCCGCGCGATCCTGCCGCAGTTGCTGCACGCGCTGCGATCGGATCTGGGGATAGCCGTTTTGACAGGAGTCCCCGGCAGCGGCAAGACTTCATTTCTGCGTCACATTCAGCAGCAATTGTCGAATGAAGGCCGCGTAATCGTCTGCTCAGGGGCCAGCCTCGGGACGTCCGTCGATCTGATGAGCGTTTTGTTGCAGGCATCTCGCATGAAAGCAGGCAGCGAGAGTACCACAACGCCAAGCGCCGCAGATCCCGCGTTACGGGCAACGCGATCGTCTGCCATGGAACTCATGAAGCGCACGGCGGAACTCTGGGGACCAATCCTGCTGTTGATTGATGACGTTCATCTGGTGCCACTCCCGGTACTGAACGAATTGCGAGCCTGTACAGAAGAAGAATGGAACGGTCGCGATCTGGTACGTTGTCTGGTGTCGGCACCAATTTCGTTTGAAGAACAACTTGCGAGATCAGAGTATGCTGAATTCGGTCGCCGAATCCGATGTCATGCATTCCTGCAGCCATTGAAGTCTGTCGAATCCATCCGCTTCCTGCAGGAACAGATTGAACGTGCCGGCTGCCGGTTATCTCAGATCCTGACGACTCCTGCGCTCGAACTGATTGCCGCGGCAGCAGACGGCATTCCGCGTTGTCTGAGTCT
Source organism: Planctomycetaceae bacterium (assembly GCA_037719765.1). Classification (GTDB taxonomy): domain Bacteria; phylum Planctomycetota; class Planctomycetia; order Planctomycetales; family Planctomycetaceae; genus SXXK01. The sequence continues at coordinate 22,302 of JBBJME010000001.1, read as the reverse complement.
GCTTGCAGACGAAACGCTCGTCGTGGCTGCGGAATGCAGTGAGAAGCCGGCAAATGAGCAGTCGGTGCGCACGGCACTTGGTCGCCTGCAGCACCTGCATTACAACTGGAATGTTTCGCCCCATGCCGACATGACCGAGTCAACAGTACCAGAAGACGAAGACTCTCCCGAAGAACCGATTGGTCAGACCACGCTGCTGGCGGTTAATACGACCGTGAATGCGACCGTCAATAGACAGACTCCGACGCGAGCCACACTTTCTCCGGGCGTGATCGAATTCGGGGGACCATCCAGGGCCGCGACAGAAGTTCATCCAGCAGAACCATCAACCGTGGCGTCGACCGCACCATCAACCGTGGCAGCCGGATCGATCGAAATCGAACCGACGATTGAAGTTGCGGACCGTGAACCAGACTCTGTCGCTCCACCCGAGTGTGAGGTGAAAGAGCCGTCGGTGTTCGAATTCGGCGTCCCGCAGTCGATTGCTGATTTCGCCAGGTCTCAGCAAGTCACTTTCAGACAGGAAGCCTCGGCACCATTTGAAGTTGGCCGTCGTTTTCTTGCGGAGTCTTCAGAAGACAGCATTTGCATTGAAAATGTTGACGACAGTGATATTGTGGATCTGCTGAATTCATGCGGTGAGTTTGAACATGAGCCATGGGGCTTTATTTGGTTTCCGGACACCTCAAGTCCAATACCACCCATCCATTCATCGTCAACCCTAGCCCAAATCGCCGACCCGGAAATTGTCTGGATCGATGGAAATGAAGGGCATTCGGAGGCTACTCGATCGGACGTCGTGGTCGCACCAAACGAAGCCACAGCAGTCGCAACTTCAGCGACTGTTGAACAGGCAGAATTCACCGAGAAATCACCGGAACCTGAACGAGTGCTACCGGGCCAGCCGGCAGGAAAACGGATTGTGGCAGCATCAGGACGTGCGGCAAATTTTGGATTTGTCGATCTCGGCGATTCGCGCATGTCGAATCGAACGCCGGTCTTTGATCGCTACACATGGCTTGCGCTCGGACGAGAAGTTCCCTCCGGAGTCAGTTCCGTTGTCTCGCAGACGAAGTCAAAACAATTAATGCTGGCGGACTACGGAATGCTGGCCACAAATCAGATGTCCACGCTGTGTTTACAGACGGCATCAGGGCGACAAACGGCTTCGATGGATCAGATCCTGATCACACGCACAACGGATTCAATTCTGATTGACGAGATCCTGCATCGTTCGGCCAGCCGGGAAGCAGGATCGTTTGAATTGTTCCGCAGCGCGCCATGTGCTGTTGCTGTTCACGAGATTCCAGGTCAGGCAGCACCACAGAATGATCACCGCGAATCGCCGCTTCGACTCAACAATCAGGCGGCGTGCGACGAACCGGACCGTGACTGTCTGGAAGCCGATGTGTCTGAAGATGCGACTCACACTGCGATCGACGCAGAAGCAGAAGTGCTGGTCAGTGCCGAAACGTCACCAGCATTCGCTGGACTCAAGATCTGGCATGATGGCCAGCTGATTTTTTCTCATGCGGGTGGCGGCGATTCGCCCGACGCTGCAGAAACAGTCGATCAGCATTCTGGAATCATCGGGGACGCTGTCGACAAAACTGCTCATACACAACCGGAACCTGTCACAACGCTTAACCAGGGCGGATTCTTCACGCTCCCGATCCCGATCGAAAAAATTGATTGGGACTTGCTGTCAGCGGGAATTTCCAGCGACCAGGATGTCTTTCCGATTGTGGAATCGGTTACCGGACTGCGCGCTGACCTGCGGCAATTCCAGCAGTCAGGCAGAGCTTCGGACAGCGAAGCTGGCAGCACCGAACGCGTTTTCTCGCCAGATGCAGAGGTGATCCCCGATTCAGATACGCTGATTTCGCGCGCAAGACGACGGCTGGATGACAGGACAGCGGTCACCGATTCGGCTGTCGTGGCCCTTCAAATGGCACCGGACGCCCGCTCCAGGCGAGCGGCGGCTGCGGCCGATTCGGAAGCGGAAACCGCGGCCAACAGCAGTCCCGCATCGGGTCCACAGTTCAGTCGCTTGTTCACTCGCCTGTGGGAAAATCGGAGACGGACAGCGGGGCAGCCTGAAGGTGATCGTTAAAGTTCATGTTCGAAATATGATCTGTTTGAGAATCGTCAGAATCGAATTCGCACTTCCAGTTGTGTCTCTTATTGATCTCGAAGACAATTCCCACGTTCGTTGTCGCAAGGGATCGTCGGCAATCACCATCCTTTCATTTCTTCGGCCTTGCCATAAGACGCCATGTCAAAACATACAACAACACTGCCAGCACCTTCTGCGGTTAACCAGCCTGGCACATTTGGTCAGGCGGCCGATGCGACAACTCTGTACCGTTACTGGGGCGCGCATCTGGTCGACGGTGGTGTCCGATTCGCCGTCTGGGCTCCGAATGCTCGTGAAGTGTCTGTCATCACGGACGGCAACGGCTGGACTGCAGGCCGCGACTGGCTGGATTCCAGCGACAACGGTGTCTGGCACGGCGTCATCAAGGGCGTCCTGCCGGGAACTCGCTACAAGTACGCGATCAGAACTCAAAGCGGGCATTTGCTCGAAAAAACGGACCCCGTCGCGTTTTACCATGAGATGCGCCCGCAAACGGCTTCTATCGTCTGGAGCCTTCGCGATTTTCAGTGGAACGATCAGGACTGGCTGCAGAAACGAGATCAGACGAACTGGCTCAAAGCGCCCGTGTCGATGTACGAAGTCCACCTTGCGTCATGGAAGCGACCTCACGATGGACGCACATTTTTCAACTACCGCGAACTGGCTCATGCCCTCGCCGACTATGTCCTTGAAGTGGGTTACACACATGTGCAGTTGATGCCGATCACCGAACATCCGTTCGACGGATCGTGGGGGTATCAGACGACCGGTTACTTCGCGCCCACCGCACGATTCGGATCGCCGCATGACTTTCAGTATTTCGTCAATCATATGCACCAGCGTGGCATCGGTGTGCTGATCGACTGGGTTCCCGGACACTTCCCGACCGACACACATGGGCTGGCCATGTTCGACGGGACTTGCCTGTATGAACATTCTGACCCGCGACTGGGATATCATCCCGACTGGAACACCCTGATCTTCAACTATGGTCGGCGGGAAGTGACAGAGTTCCTGATTTCCAGCGCCCGGTTCTGGTGTGACGTGTACCACATCGACGGAATTCGTGTCGATGACGTGGCGTCGATGCTTTACCTTGATTATTCGCGTGATTCAGGGCAATGGATTCCAAATCAGTACGGGGGACGAGAAAACCTGCACGCCATCGATTTCCTGCGGCAGTTCAACACACTGATGCATGCGGAATTCCCTGGCACCATGAGCATTGCGGAAGAATCCACCGCCTGGCCGGGTGTGTCACGGCCCTGCTACACCGGTGGTCTTGGTTTCACAATGAAGTGGGATATGGGGTGGATGAACGACACGCTGCGATTCATGCGGCGCGATCCCGTTCATCGTCAGTATCATCTGAATGACCTGACGTTCCGTGGCATCTATGCGTTTTCAGAAAACTTCGTGCTGCCGCTGTCGCATGACGAAGTCGTTCATGGAAAGCAGTCGCTGCTGTCTCAGATGTCCGGCGACACATGGCAGAAATTTGCAAATCTGCGCGTCCTCCTGTCCGGGCAGTTCGCAGCACCTGGCAAGAAACTGCAGTTCATGGGGACGGAGATCGGTCAGTGGACGGAATGGAACCACGACGCTGAGATTGACTGGATTCTGCGAACCTTCGACACGCACGAAGGCATTCGTCGGATGATCTGCGATCTGAATCGCCTGTACATTAACGAGCCCGCTCTGCACGAAGGCGACGTTTTACCGGAAGGATTTCAGTGGCTGGTGGGAGACGATCATACAAACTGCGTCATCGCCTACATGCGTCAGACACCTGATCAGCGTGAGACCGTTCTGGTGATCAGCAATCTGACGCCTGCGCCTCGAGACAATTATCGCCTGGGTGCCCCTTGCGCAGGCTACTACAAAGAAATCTTTAACAGTGATGCCGACTGGTACGGCGGCGCGGGGCTCGGCAATCAGGGCGGCGTCTATTCCAAAGCTGCGCCAGCCCATGGCAAGCCCGCCAGCATTGTCATCACCGTGCCGCCGCTGGCCACTGTGATGTTCAAAGCCGTTCCGCCGCCTGTGGCAACAGAGGCCGCGAAAGTGGCAAAGAACGTTTGAATCACTGAATCGACAGCCCTCGCTACCGCCCGCCGCCGGGGCAGTATTGCTGGATCCATGCGAAAATTTCATTGTGCCAGAATCGACTGTTTGCGGCTTTGTTCACCCAGTGGCCTTCATCCGGGAAGTTGATGAATTTGCTGGGCACTCCCTGACGCTGCAACGCGGTGAAGAGTTGCTGTCCTTCGCTGACAGGGACGCGAAAGTCGAGATCGTTGTGGATGATGAGCATCGGGGTCTTGAAGTGTGCGGCGTATTTGTGCGGCGAATGCTTCTCGTAAGATTCGCGATTCTCGCCCCACGGTGGTCCACCGTGTTCATATTCGTCAAACCAGAGTTCTTCTGTCGTCAGGTACATGCTGTCGAAATTATAGACGCCGCAGTGAGTCACCAGCGTTTTGAATTTCGTCGTATTCCCCTGAAACCAGTTCATCATATAACCGCCGAACGACGCTCCAGCGGAGAACATGCGGTTGGCGTCGATAGAGTTCTGCTGTTCCATGAACGCCAGCCCGGCCAGCAGATCGATGTAACATCGACCGCCCCAGTCGCCACTAATCTGGTCGGTGTACTTCTGGCCAAAGCCCGTGCTGCCACGCGGATTGGGCATCGCGACGACATAACCCTGGGCGGCCCAGACTTCGGGATTCCAGCGGTAGCTCCAGTTGTCGGCCCACGCTCCCTGCGGACCGCCATGCACCAGGAACGCGAGCGGCCACTTCTTTGATTTGTCAAACCCGGGTGGCAGCAGGATCCACATCTGCATCGGATCGCCATCCGCGCCGTCAACCGTGACGCTTTCAGGCTGCGGCAGCTCCAGTTCAGCCAACAGCGTGTCGTTTGAATGGGACAGATTGTCGCCCGGAGCTTTGGATCGCAGGAATGAATCTTCCAGTCGCACCCGGTAGATGTCAGCAGGATGAGTCATTCGCGTGTTACTGCAGACGAGCGTGTTACCGTCTCTGGAAATACTCAAGCTTCCGGATGTGCCGACTGACTGCCCGCGTTCGACAATGTTCGGAGTATTCAGTGAGAGACTGAACAGCGCCCTGGAACCGTTGGATTCGGCCGCCGTGATCATCTGATCATTGCCACGCCACACAAGTTCATCGAAGGACAGATCGACTTCAGCCGTCATGGATTTCGTGTTACTGATCAGCGTGCCGTCCGCATTGCATTCGGCAATCATGATTTCCCACTTGTCCGCTTCGTAACCCGCCTTCCGCTGAGCCCGATACGCCAGTTTGGTCCCATCGGGAGAAAACACAGGATGACCGTCCGCCGCAGGATTGTTGTCAGTCAGTGTCTGCCATTCCGTGGTGCCGCCGCTGGCGGGAACCCGGCACAGGTCGTAGTTTGTGCTCCAGGATTCATCGGTCGCGGGCACCGCATTGAAGATCAGGTGACTGCTGTCCGGACTGAAACAAAAATCCTGTGGCGCAGAGAAAGTGGTGGATGTCGGATAGGCATCCCGATCCCCCGGTGTCACGTCGCGCGGATCGCTGGCCACAAGATCTCCGGATTCGCTCAGACTGAGATCAATGACAAACAAATGCTGACGTTTGTCTTCGACATAGCTGTCCCAGTGGCGGTAGAAGAGGCGTTTGAAGACGCGGGCCTTGACCGGCGACGCGGCAATCTCATCGGCCTTTTTCTTATTCGCGGCATCACTTTCGGCGAAGGGCATCTCAGAGAATTCCGGGGAAACGGCGGACACGAACGCGATGTGCATTCCGTCCGGCGACCAGATCGCATTGGCCGCATCGGTGCTGATCTTCGTCAACTGTTGCGCCTCACCACCGACAGGGTTGATGACCCACAACTGGCTGCTGCCCGATCGAGTCGATTCAAACAGAATCCAGCGTCCGTCCGGTGACCATTTGGGATTGGTGTCCTTAGCCGTTCCGTTCGTCAACTGTCGCGGCGACATGGAGCCGTCGCTCGGCACCAGCCACAATCGCGACTGAGTCTTGTTCTGCTGCGAATCGGTAATCTCCGACACCGCATACGCCACCCAGCCTCCTTCGGGACTGAGATTGGGTGTTCCCACACGTTTGAACTGAAACAGATCTTCGACTGTCATCGGGCGTTTGGTCATCGGAGTTTCTGCCGGTGTGGCAAGTTGAGCATTCAGAAGGGCGGGTGAAAACAGCATCGAGACAACAGCAAATAAGACGCGGATTCGCATGGGCATGGATTCTTCCGTTTTGAACCGTACAGGCAACACCAGGCTGAGTGGCGATCAAGTCAGTTCCGTAGCATGTCACGTTCAAGCATTGCTTGTCCAGCGTGTCGCGGGAATTATGGGACGTGCTGCGAGTCCGTCAGCAATCCACGCGATCGGCAGAATCTGCAGGTTGACGACCTCGCTGGTTCGACATTGCCCTGGTAACTGTAGGTTCGCGGCGTATTTCCGGCGATTTTTTGGAATTGCCTGAGCTCGAAGATCGATGGATTCTATAATTCAGAACAGTGGATGTTGCTCAGCATGGAGTCAGCGATGAGTGTGCTCAGAGACAACGGAACACGAACACCGCGAGCCTCCAAATTGGGGACGGTTTCGGCTCAGGACTCGGCATCATCTGTCCGTCAATCGCGTGCGGACACATGGACGTTTCATCGGTTGCCATCCCGTGAACTCAAGCGCCGGTTTTGGCATATGTCACCGGGGCTGCTCGCGTTTGGGCTGCACATGGTGTCTCACGCAGACCCGATTTCACCGACACTGCAGTTGATCTTCGTGGGCTGCTGCATCGCGATTGCGGCCTGGATCCTGCTGGGCTTTCGGCAGATTCAGCGTCAGGGTGAAGGAGTTGGACTTGCGGCCGTTGGCGGATACTCGCTGTCAGTCCTGTTGACGGCGTTTCTGTTTCCGCGTCATCTGGAACTTGGACTGGCGGTCCTTGCGATTCTGGCGTTCGGCGATGGGTCCGCGACGCTGGTGGGGCTCACTTTTCGCGGACCGCGGCTTTGGTGGAACCAAGCGAAGTCATTGAGCGGTCTGTTGGGGTTCATCGTGATCGGCTCCCTGATGACGGCGTGGATCTACTGGGGGGAAACACACAATCCGGAAGCCGCTGATCCAGCCGTTTCATATGGATTCGCACTGCTGCTGACGTCACCGGCAGTCGTCGCGTCAGCTCTCGCAGAATCCGTTCGTTCACGGATCAACGACAACATCCGCGTTGGCGTCGTGGCCGCGATCGTTCTGGTGCTGCTGCACAGTTTTCGTCCGCTGTAACAAGTTGAAACCACTGGGATCTCGGCGAAGAGATTTTCGGGCCGGTATTTCGAATCGAAACGCCTGCTGGAATTCCCAACGCTCAGAACGAACGGTATTATGCGTCGGCATTGGCACTGGGTTTCCGTAAGTTTTGTGCCGCCCCATGTTTATGCGGCAGAATGCCGCAGCATTTCAATTCAAGGAGTTTCCTGATGTCGACGTCTTCGATCGAGCGAACTACGGATACCGAACTCGCACCTGCTGTGGCGAAGTTTCTCGCCGCGCCTGTGCATAAGTCTTTTGTTGGCGGACGGTGGGTTGAAGCCGCAGACGGACTGACCTTTGATGTGCTCAACCCGGGATCAGGTGACAAATTTGCCACCGTCACCAGCCTGAAGAAAGCGGATGTTGATAAGGCTGTCGATGCGGCCGTGGATGCATTCCACAACAGCGGCTGGGCAAAGATGCAGGTGGCCGAACGAGCGGCGTGTCTGCATCGTATCGCGGACGCTGTCGAAGCGCGTCGTGACGAATTCGCCACCATCGAAGCACTGGACTGTGGTAAGATTTATACTCAGGCCGTCGGCGACGTTCAGAACTTTATTGATACGTTTCGATACTTTGCTGACCTCTCGCAGGCTGTCAATTATCGTCAGGTGATCGCCGTTAAAAATCACGAAGCATGGGTTTCACGTCATCCGTGGGGCGCGTGTGGATTCATTATTCCCTGGAACTTCCCGTTCCTGCTCGCCGGTTGGGGACTTGCCCCGGCGCTGGCTGTCGGCAACACCTGCGTCCTGAAGCCTGCGGAAGACACGCCGCTGTCGGCCCTGTATCTGTGCAAGGTCATTCAGGAACTGGAACTGCTGCCTGCTGGTGTGCTGAACGTCGTCACGGGTCTCGGTGAAACTGCCGGTGCGGCATTGTCGCAGAATCCGAAACTGCGTCGCATGAGCTTCACCGGTTCACCTGAAGTCGGTCGCCTGGTGGCTGAAGCTGCAGGACGCAACCTGATCCCCGTGAAGTGTGAACTCGGCGGTAAGGGTGCTGCCGTGATTTTCAATGACGTGGATATTCAGGAAACGGCGGAGAAGCTCGTCCAGGCCATTACGTTCCACAGCGGACAGGTCTGCTGCGATGCGACACGCTGGTTGATTCAACGCGACATTTACGACGACTTTGTGGATGAATGCATCCTGCGTATGAAGTCGGTGCAGATTGGTTACCAGATGGACAGCGACGCGCAGATGGGACCACTGGTCAGTGCCAGCAGCGAGCGCGCGTCCTGAGCTACCTGCATAAGGGCGTGGCGGGGGAGCCGATTTGATCCTGGAAGGCGGGGAGGCACAAGTTCCGGCAGAAATGGTTTCTACGTCGCCGCGCTCCTGGCTGGTTCGCTGAACAACGTCGTGCCGCGTGAAGAGATCTTTGGTCCGGTCGCTTTCCTGGCTCCGTTTTCGAATGAAGAAGAAGGTCTGCGGCTGGCGAATGATACGGAATACGGACTCGGCAACAGCGTGTGGTCGCGTGACCTGCAGCGTTGTGCTCGGATTGCCGAAGCCTTCACCGCTGGAAACGGCTGGATCAACGCGCACAATGTCATCGTCCACGGCGTGCCGTATGGCGGTGTCGGCAAGAGCGGAATGGGCGGCGGCGTTGTCAGTCCTGATACGCTGAATGATTACCTGCGACCGATTTCCGTCGTCCGGCCGTTGTAGCCAGCACTGGCGAGCCGGGCGGCGTCAAGTGCCATTCGGCGAGAGTCCCCGGATGAATCTTGTCTTTCAACCAGTTTTCGCAACCGCCTTGCAGCATGCTGCGGGCGGTTCTGCGTTTCATGGCAGATTGATGAAGAAATGACTTTCAATGGCTGACCAATCAACACTCAATGTTCGTCGCTGGAAACTTGCAGACTTTGCAGACATCGCAGGCGTGCCGTGTCCGTGTGGCACTGCTCGACGAGCGTTTACGGACGTCGCTGAATTTCCGGGAACAGTCCATATCACGGAAATCGCTGAAAACGCTCAACGACATTATCACAAGTCGCTGACCGAGACATATTTCATTCTCCAGTGCACAAACGACGCTCAGATGGAGCTGGACGGCGAGATCATTTCGATCCGCGAACGCCAGTGCATCGTCATCCCACCCGGAGTCCGTCACCGCGCGCTGGGACGCATGACGGTGCTGATCATCGTACTGCCGAAGTTCGATCCGGCGGATGAATGGTTTGATTGACTCGTGCATCGTCACAATCAAAAATTGGTGTTGGGTGGCCGAGGCTGGGCTGAACGCCGTGCAGGAAGCCCTCCGGTTTCGCCTCGTTCCAGACCCGGCCATCTTTCAACGGCGTGGACTTAAGGCGAGCGGGGATGTAAATCCCCTGATTTGTTGCAATTGCTGAAAAAATCCAGGCACTTACGTACCCCGCTCGCCGTTGGGATTCCTTAATTCCACGCCTTTGCGGGCATCCTCAAATTAGACGGTGACAAAGCACTGGTCCCAAGGTAGGACAAACGAGCCTGGCAAACGCGCGATGACGGTCGTTTTTGCATTCGCAGAGCTGACAACCCTGTCGTTTTGCCGATCATCTCCCGCGAAACCGGGGCCTGCGGCACAGGCTAAACTCAACAGTCGTCTTGCCGCGGCGGGACTGTGGTCCTAGAATTCGGCACGCTATTCGCTGACATGGTACAAATTGCCAAGTTTGGGTTTGGACTGTCAACGTGGCATTCAGGCAGGGAGCTGCAGTTTATGGTGTCTAATCAGGAAAACTCTGCAAGCAAAATCGCAGTTCTACCGGATGAGGCGCTAGACTAAGGGGAACGTCCAGTTTTCTGGCGTTTTCAGTTTGATTGATTTTTCGTAGCGTACGGCTGTTGGAACGCGATCACACTCGGGGGGGACACTCTGAGAATGACTTTTCCGGCAGGGTCATGCGTTGTGCATGGCTTTGAAATTCGCTGCAGGTGTTGAAGGACAATTCGAAGCGAGGAAGTCGAATGTACGAACGATTCACAGATCGTGCCCGGAAAGTGATGCAGCTGGCCAATCAAGAGGCTCAGCGGTTTAACCACGAGTACATTGGCACGGAACATATTCTGCTGGGGCTGGTGAAGGAAGGCTCCGGCGTTGCTGCCAACGTCCTCAAAAACCTTGACGTCGATCTGCGCAAGATCCGCATTGAGGTTGAGAAGATTGTGCAGACCGGACCGGACATGGTGACGATGGGTAAATTGCCTCAGACGCCGCGTGCGAAAAAAGTCATCGAATACGCGATGGACGAAGCGCGGAATCTGAATCACAACTACGTCGGAACCGAACATCTGCTGCTTGGTTTGCTGCGTGAACAGGAAGGCGTTGCAGCTCAGGTTCTGATGAATCTGGGCATGAAGCTGGAAGACGTCCGCGATGAAGTACTGAACCTGCTCGGACACGGAATGGAATCTGCCGAAGCCGGTTCGGAAGAACGTGGCGGCAGCCCTGGCTCGCCTCCAGGTCAGAAAAGCGCCAGCCGCAGCAAGACACCGGCGCTGGACAGTTTTGGTCGCGACCTGACCGAACTGGCGAAGCAGAAAAAACTGGACCCGGTCATCGGGCGCGAACCTGAAATCGAACGTGTGATTCAGATTCTCTGCCGGCGCCAGAAAAACAATCCTGTGTTGCTGGGTGAAGCCGGTGTTGGAAAGACCGCCATCGTGGAAGGTTTCGCGCAGATGGTTGTTGACGGACAGGTTCCGGACATTCTGGCGGATCGCCGCATCATTGTGCTCGACCTTGCCATGATGGTCGCTGGCACCAAGTACCGCGGACAGTTCGAAGAACGTATCAAGGCGGTGATGAACGAAGTCCGTCGGGCTCGTAACACAATCCTGTTCATTGACGAACTGCATACTCTGGTCGGTGCTGGCGGCGCGGAAGGTGCGATCGATGCGTCCAACGTGCTGAAGCCTGCTTTGAGTCGTGGCGAAATTCAGTGTATCGGGGCCACGACGCTCGATGAATACCGCAAGTACATCGAAAAGGATGCGGCTTTGGAACGACGGTTCCAAACCGTGATGGTCGAACCGCCATCCGCAAAACAGGCTGTGGAAATTTTGCGGGGTCTTCGGAGTCGTTATGAAGAACATCATCGCGTCCAGATCACCGATGATGCCCTGGAATCCGCTGTGGAAATGTCGAACCGCTATATCACGGCTCGCTGCCTGCCGGACAAGGCGATCGATGTGATCGACGAAGCAGGTGCCCGCGTGCGTCTGAAATCCATGGTCCGTCCGCCGGATCTGAAGGAGCTGGAAGAAGAAATCCAGCGCCTGAACACAGCAAAGGAAGAAGCTGTCGCCGAACAGAAGTTCGAAAAGGCAGCTTCATTCCGAGACCAGGCGGACAAGCTGCGGAAGAAGAAGGATCAGCTCACCGAAGAATGGCGTGAGAAATCCCGTCAGACGGATGGTGTTGTCGATGCGGAAGTCGTCGCCGAGGTCGTCGCCAAGATGACGGGGATTCCGTTGACGCGGCTGTCCAGCGAAGATGCTGTCCGCCTGCTTCAGATGGAAAGCGAACTGCATAAACGTGTGATCAGTCAGGATCAGGCGATCACGCAGGTGTGTAAAGCCGTGCGACGCAGTCGCAGCGGTCTGAAGGATCCAAAGCGACCGACCGGCGTGTTCCTGTTCTCAGGCCCGACCGGTGTCGGCAAGACATTGCTTGCCAAGACGCTGGCTGAATTCATGTTCGGCGATCAGGATGCCTTGATCCAGATCGACATGTCAGAATATATGGAGAAGCACAACGTCAGCCGACTCATTGGTGCACCTCCCGGATATGTCGGATACGAAGAAGGCGGCCAGCTGACGGAAAAGATCCGCCGTCGTCCCTACGCGGTCGTGCTGCTCGACGAAATCGAAAAAGCACATCCGGACGTGTTCAACATGCTGCTGCAGATCATGGAAGAAGGTCATCTGACCGACAGCTTTGGTCGGCGGGTGGACTTCAAGAACGTGATTCTGATCATGACGACCAACGCCGGTGCCAGCAAGATGGCTCATGGCGGAAGCATGGGACTGCACACGCTGCGTGAACGCGATCAGGAGAAGTCTTACGATGATATGAAGACCAATCTGATGCACGAACTGCAGCGACAGTTCAAGCCCGAGTTTCTGGGACGCCTGGATGAAGTTGTCGTGTTCCGCAAGTTGACACGCGAAGAACTGAAAATGATTGTTGATATCGAACTGGAAAAAGTTTACGCTCGCCTGAAAGAACGCGGCAAGCGCCTGATTCTCAGCGACGAGGCACGCGGCTTTATCATCGACAAAGGTGAAGTGGATGACGGCCTGGATTACGGTGCTCGTCCGCTGCGACGCAGTGTGGAACGGTTCATTGAAGATCCACTGTCCGAAGAATTGCTGCGAGGCACCTTTGACGGCCAGAACGTAATCCGGATTGACCTTGTCGAAGTGGCCGGCCAGAAACAGCTGACTTTTAACGGCAGCTCGGATGATCCAGTGGCAGAAGGGAATCCGACAACTGCTGTCACGGCTTAATTCAGTTTCTCACATTCCCCCCGAGGATCACTCGGGGGGATTTTTTTTAAATTCAATTTGATTTGTGGAGTCCCTCACGATGACCGGCTATACCGTCCACACGGGAACAAGCAAGAAATTTGTGTCCGGCTGGGATCGCGTATTTTCCAGCAAGGCGGACACGAAAACGGGACCCGTCTCAGACCAGAAGCCAAAGGGTTCTTTGAAGAAGAAAAAGAAGAAGTAAGACGACAGTTCCACTTGTGGAATGTGGAACACTGAACTATCCCAGGACGTCCTTTGCCACGACTCCCGCCACATCCGTCAGACGAAAGTCACGACCTGCGTAGCGATATGTGACGCGTTCATGATCAAGCCCCATCAGGTGCAAAATCGTGGCGTGCAGGTCGTGAACGTGCATCTTGTTTTCGATTGCGTAGTAGCCGTATTCGTCGGTGGCTCCATAGGCCGTGCCTGATTTGACGCCACCGCCAGCCATCCACATCGTGAAACCATGAGGATTGTGGTCGCGTCCATCGGTGCCCTGAGCTGTCGGCGTACGACCGAATTCTCCGCCCCACAGCACGAGTGTGTCTTCCAGCAGCCCGCGAGATTTCAGATCTGCCAGTAATCCCGCGATCGGCTTGTCCACTTCCGCCGCATTCTTTGTATGTCCAAGGTACAGATTGCTGTGCTGGTCCCACTGGACCTCGCTGTCGCTGTGCGTCACCTGCACAAAACGCACGTCGCGTTCCAGAAAGCGTCGCGCCATGAGGCATTGACGACCGAAGTCTTCTGTGACCGGATCATCGGTCCCGTAGAGCTTGTGAGTCGCAGCAGATTCCTGCGACAGATCCTGCACTTCCGGCATCGTGGACTGCATCCGAAACGCCAGCTCAAACGAGTTCAGACGTCCTTCAAGAGCCTGATCCGCATCGGACAATTCCAGATGTTCCTGATTCATCATCCGCAACAGGTCCAGCTGCTTCCGCTGCGTCGCGGAATCGATCCGTGGATTTCGAATATGCTTCACGGTCGAGTTGAGCACTCCGATACTGGCGTTGCCGATCGGGGTTCCCTGGCAATACGCCGGCAGGAATGCTGATCCCCAGTTGTTGACTCCTCCATGAGCCAGTGTGGGACAGATGGTGACAAAGGCCGGCAGGTTCTGATTCTCGGTCCCCAGCCCGTACGTTACCCACGCTCCCAGACTGGGCCGAACAAACTGGTCGCTGCCCGTGTGCAGTTTGAGCAAAGCTCCTCCGTGAGCGGGATTGGTGCCGTGGACGGATCGCAGGATGCACAAATCATCGACATGCCGGGCGACATGAGGAAACAGTTCACTCACCGGCAATCCGCTTTCGCCATAGTGATGAAACTTCCATGGTGACCTCAGGAGATTTCCCTGCTGTGCAAAGGTCACACGAGGAAGTGCAAAAGGCGGCGGATTCCCGTGATCGCGTGTCAGTTGAGGCTTCGGGTCAAACGTATCCACATGCGACGGCCCGCCCTTCATGAAGAGAAAGACGACCCGCTTTGCTCGCGCCGGGAGATGAGTCACTCGTGCGGCCAGCGGATCAGTGGAAATCCCGGCAGGTTTTGAACTGACGGCGGTCGCGCCAGCATGTTCCTGCAGCAATGTGCTGAGGGCCAGTTGACCGAAGCCGATCGCCGATGTTTTCAGGAGTCGGCGGCGACTGTGGAGTTGATGATTCGGAGACATTGAGAACGTCCTACCTCACATAGATGAATTCATTACAGGCCAACAGAGTCTGGCAGAACAATGACCATGCACGAAGTTCTGCCAGCCTTTGAGTTTCCTCTGGCATACCTTTGCCACATTCTGCGTCGTCATCTGCTCGATAAACCAGGCCAGCTTTGTTTCTGCATCCGTCGGCAATCTGGAGATCGCCCGATCATAGCCCAGTTCAATTCGGTGAACCGGATCGCTGCGATCATTCAACAGGCTGCGAGCCATCTCATCGGCCGAATCAATCACCAGTTCCGAATTCATCATCAGCAGAGCCTGCGGAGCAACCACAGTGGCATTTCGACTTCCCGTGGGCATCGTCGGATCCGGAAAATCGAACTGTTCAAACATGGTGTACAGGTTATTGCGAATCACCGGCAGATAGATGGCTCTCCGCAGGCTGTCGTATTTTGTGTGATCAATCGACGTGTGATCAAAGACGAACTGCCGATTGCGAAGCGGTACGGTTTTACCGCCAAAACTTCGGTCCAGCCGCCCGGAGACCTGCAGAATTGAATCGCGAATCTGTTCCGCATCCAGACGTTGACGTCGAAAACGCCACAGCAATTCGACTTCCGGATCGATGACCGAAAATTCCGCTGAGCGTGGATGCTGCGAATCCATCTGATACACGCTGGACGTCATGATCAGTCGATGCAGCGCTTTGATTGACCAGCCGGACGTTGTGAAATGATTTGCCAGCCAGTCCAGCAGTTCAGGATTTGACGGCTTGTCACCAAGGATCCCGAAGTTATCCGTCGATGCGACCAACCCTCGACCAAAATGCCAGCGCCAGATTCGATTGACGATCACACGCGACGTCAGGGGCTGATGTGGAGAGGCCATCCATTCAGCCAGTTGCAAACGACCGCTTTGATTGTCCGGCAATGTCACAGGCGATGCGTCCGTCAGCATCACCGACGGAAATGCGCGGGACACTGACGCACCAGGATTGCGATGATCACCCCGCACGCTGATGGGCAGGCTGGTCAGCACCGTGCCATCCGCGATGCTCATTGCCGACGCTTCATCGGCCGCATTGCTTTCCAGGACGCGGGCGATCTCCGACAGTCGATGGTATTCGGCGAGTGTGGTTGCATCAAAAGCAAATTCGGGCTTTGGCGGAATCGCAAGAAAGCCGGATGTATCGTCCAGTGCTGCCCGAGCCAAATCCAGCACCGCGTCACCGGAGTTGTTCGCTGCCGCATTTGTGGCTTTCGCTGTGGCCAGTGCCGCATCGGAGTCAGCAAACAGAGCTGCATAATGCTGCCGAATGCCGTCGCTGTCGCCGACTGCCTGCAGCTCACGCCATTTCAGAAACAAAGGGTCGTCGGCATGGAATTTCAGATGATGAAGGCAGTGATGCAGGACACGCGGATGCAGGCCGAGTGGTTCTGAAAGTGTCTGCAGATCGATCAGGGACGTGTCCGGATCGATACCCGCCGCAGTCGCCAGGTAAACCGCCGCTTTTGAACGAACATCACTGCGCAGGCGACTGGTCGCTTCGGCCTTGAATGTGGCCGCGGCCGCCTTTTTGGCGGCGATGTCTTCATCGATTGTCTTCAGAGACGCTTTCTCTGCTTCCGTCGCGAAGGAATACTCATTCCAGTGTTTGATGGCACCGTAATTCGTGGTGCCAAACGTCCTGCTACTTTTGAAGATCGCAGCAAGACCATAATAGTCTGTCTGCTTGATCGGATCAAACTTGTGATCGTGGCAGCGAACACAACCCAGCGTCATCCCTAGGAACGCTTTACCGGTCGAATCAAGCTGCTCGTCAATCGTATCCATGTCGAGCTTTTCACGATCCGGTTCAGCGAGTACTTTCGCTCCCAGAACCAGAAACCCGGTCGCAATATGAGATTCGACGCCGACATCCGGCAACAAGTCTCCGGCTATCTGTTCCTTGAGAAATCGATCAAACGGCTTGTCATTGTTGAACGCATTGACCACGTAGTCCCGGTAACGCCAGGCACTGCCGAATGCCAGATTTTCGTCCAGCCCGTTGGAATCTGCATACCTCGCGACATCCAGCCAATGCCGTCCCCAGCGAACTCCGTAATCCGGCGATTCCAGCAGGCGATCAATCAACCGTTCATACGCATCAGCCGAATCATCGGCGACAAAGGCGGCGATATCAGCAGGCGACGGCGGCAGGCCGGTGAGATCGAGTGTCGCGCGTCGAATCAACGTCCGCCTGTCCGCTTTAGGTGCAGGCTGCAGACCCTTCGCCTCCAGCTTTGACACGACGAAAGCGTCAATGGGCGTCCGCGCCCAGTCGGGCGTAGACGACTGAGGAATCTCCGGAATCTGCACAGGAACGAATGACCAGAATTGCCGACCCTCATCGACACTCATACCCTTGAGTGCAGAATGCGATACAGGCGTGACTTCTGTTCTGGGGTCCGTCGCGCCTTGTTCAATCCATTTTTCGAGCGTTTGAATCTCTGCAGGACTGAGCTTACCGGTTGGCGGCATCTGCAAATCTTCGTTGCCGTATCGGACAGCTTCTACCAAGCGGCTCGAATTCGGCTCATTCGGTACGATGGCAACGCCGGAATCTCCACCCTTCTGCCACCCTTCGGCCGAATCAAGTCTCAGTCCGCCCTGGACATCCTTTGCGGAATGGCACTCGTAACAGTGCTTCACGAGCAGCGGACGGACATTCTTTTCGAAGAATTCCAGCTGCGAAGACTTGGTCGCTTCATCACAGACCGCAGTCGCAGGCAGCGCCGAAACAAAAACCGCCGCGATCAGAAAGGGGAAGCATTGTGGCATGTTGACTCGCGAATCGACCATAGTGATTTGTCCTTATTCCGCACGCGGTTGGCATTGGCTCGTTGAACCTCGTTCCCAGCGGGACGCGCGAATAGCTTGCTGCTGGATGGATTCCCGCGCGCGGGGCGTTGCCCACACGGTTAAACGAATGTGCCGTCCTCAGCCGCGCGCGGCATAATCTGAGCACCGAGTGTGCCAAATGCCACGACGGAAGTCAATTTATTCGCTGGAGTTCCTGTCTCACGGGCAAGACAGTTCAGGTCAGTCCCTTCTGTCGGAATTCGCTCTCACTTTGGTTGCGCCAATGCCATCAATTCATCCAGCCGTGGCATGGCGGGTTGAGCACCCTGGCGTGTTGAAGCCAGTGCTCCGGCGGCGGACGCAAAGCGAAGAGCTTCGAGAATGGGTTGACCTTGAGCCAGACAAAATCCAAGTGCTCCGGCGAATGCATCGCCGGCGGCGGTGGTGTCCACGGCGGTGACAGCAAACGACGGAATGTGTCGCGGATTGTTTGAATCGTCGCACACGACGCAACCGTGCGATCCCAGTGTGATGACGGCGATGCAGGCGAGCAACATAATAGACGAGATCCAGATTGATGGATCCAATGACCGCGATTCGTGGCCGACGTTGTTCCGACATCGCGCCGTCTTTCATTTGTGCGGGACCACGCTGTGGGGCGGTTCGCTCGACAACTGCACAAGAGCCTCGGTGACGCGAATCTGTTGGTCAGGGGTCACGGTGAGGTATCGATGCAGGCCGTTGTCACTCGGACCATGAGTCGTCGCTCCGCGATCATCCACAGTCACAGTCCCCGGAGCCGACAGGCCGAAGAAACCACGGTCGGGTAACACCGCATACAGCACGCTGGTCAAGTCCCATGTCGGGCGATTGTGAGGCGGCGGTTCGTACAGCACGTATGCGACTTTGAGCGGATGAAACGGCACGTAGTTGTAGTCCTGTTCGATACTGGTGGCCGGATAAGGCACCGCCAGACCGATTTCAAATCCGCTGTACACAATCTGCGTGGGCCATTCTGCGGCAAGAATCTTTGCCGATGTGATATCTTCCACGACATTGTATTCCAGATGTTCCTGGCCATTGATCGGCGTGAACGCCCCTGCCATCACCGAAAGCAGTTTCACTTTCTGCTGTGCGAGTTGATGTCCGGAAAGCGGACTAATGTCGTCGGCAGGCGACTTCAGCAAATTGGCGAGGTTGGTGGAGAATCCCACTTGCGCAATCACAACGCTGCCGTCGACTTCACTGGCCAGCGCCTTTCTGATCACAGCCACCGCATCGGGAGCGTCTTTGCCGGATCGAAGATCGTGCGGATAGCGATCCATCCCGTTGTCCTGGTCGGCGACCAGTCCCGTGAAGCGACTTTGCTGAGGCGTGATGCCACTGCGACAGACACCGATCGGAATGTCGCCGCGACCATAAAATGTATTGATCGCATCCGTGAACGCGGCACACTGTTCCTGATCTTTCGTGATCGTGACGGCAATCAAACGACAATGTCCGCGACTTTGCAAAGAATGAATGACACCCATCGCGAGGACGTCATCGCAGTCGTTGCCGATGTCGGTGTCAAAGATCAGGGGGATGGCACTCGGCTGCGCGAACACAGCACTCAGCTGCGCGAACACAGTCGCCCAGCCGTTGATCATCGCGAGACTGAAGAAGATTATTCGTTTCATGGAATGAACTCCCATCGTCGTGTTAGTTTTCAGTCTTTGCGCCGGCGTATGTGCCGGATGCCACACGTTTCCGCGGGACTCTGTTGCAGAATATACCGTGCCGCTCCTCAGACTTCACGAAACATGGTGCAGATGTTTCAAGTTTTGGGTTTCCAAACCGGATTCAGTTTGGGATGCGGATGTTGCGCTTTCGTTTGACCCGAGCCAACGGCGAGGCCATTGATGTTCGTACGCCTCGCCGCTGGCTCGGGTCAAATGGAATCAACCAGACACCTGGGTCTGCGTCGTGCTCACAATGAACTTGCCATGTGCAGTGGTTCGTCGTAAGCTGACTCCTGCAGTGCGTCTCATCCGGTTGGCCTGGGCGTGCGGCGTGCGTTTGAGATCGCGGTGGCGAAACCGATGACTCTATTCATTCACTCAACAGGAAAATCCTATGCAAGCTCCGGAACCTCAAAAAGAACATCAATGGCTTCAAAGGCTCGTTGGCCAATGGACCTTTGAGGCGGAATGCAGCATGGGACCTGATCAACCATCAGTGAAAAATGCCGGGCGGGAAACTGTGCGGTCGCTCGGTGGGCTGTGGACGATCGGTGAAGGATCGAGTGAGGCGCCGGACGGCGGCAACTGCGATTCGATCATGACACTTGGTTTTGATCCGCAAACAAATCGCTTTGTCGGGACGTTCATTGCGTCGATGATGACGCACCTGTGGCCGTACAACGGGTCGCTCGACGCAACCGGGAAGGTACTGACGTTGGACTCGGAAGGTCCCAGCTTCGGGGGTGACGGCACGATGGCCAAATACCAGGACATCATTGAATTCGTAAGCGACAACCACCGCACGCTGTCGTCGCAGGTTTTGGGGCCGGATGGTCAGTGGGTGCCGTTCATGAAAGCACACTACCGCCGCAAGACGTAGCGCATTTCGGCACGCCGAACCCGGTGCTACACCTTAATTGAAGGCGATTTTCTGCTCGTGGTTGAGAATCCGGGACAGTCGAACTGCAAGGTTGTGACGTTTAGCCAGCGGGATCCACCACATGGATTTCCCTGCTTTGCACGGTCAAAACCTTCCATCGGCGTGCCAAACTGGGCAAGATTTTCTGAATCTGATCATTGACGCGCGGCATGTGGACTCTGATACTAATGGCACACGTCGTTGTCGAAATCGATCGTGCAATCTCTCATTGCCGGGCCACGGTTTGGGGAATGCTGCAAAATGCAATGTGCGTTTAGTCTATCCAGAGTCATCGCTTCGATTTGTTTTGCCGGAATGTACTTCGTTTCCGGTACGTCACTGCTGGCGGAAGAACCACCGTCGCTCGGTGCCATGAAACATCACGATCACGCGCCGATCATTGTCCAATCGCGGCCTGTAATTGAACGCCTCCCGGTGAAGGTGATCGAACCGGTCGATCTGCGGATTGGAAAGAACGGGCATATCTTCGTCGCCGACAGAGGCGCGAAGTGCGTGTTTCGTCTGGACAGCGATGGCGAGGTCAGCGTGCCGGTTGCAGACGTCAGCAATATTCAACGCATTCAAGTAGACGCCGACGACAATCTTTACGTGCTCACTTCGAATTCCCGTGAATCGCAGATTCAGCTGGTGAACCCCATCGGTCAGAGTGCCGTACTGCACGACTTGACATTTGCCGCGACATCGTTTGTGCGAGACACGATCGGGCAGTTTGTGGTTGCGTCCCGGGATACGAATCGCATCGTGGTGATTACCACGGAAGGCGACATCACGGAACTCACGCGAATCTATCAGCCAGTTTCGGATCTTGTGCTGAACGCCGGTGGTCAGACGGAAGCGTTACTGGTCTCTGGTGAGATAGTTCACATTGCCGTCAGTGGTAACGTCACTCCCTCCGGATTCGCGCCACCCGGTTCATCGCGATTGATGCTGCAGCCGGATGGTTCCATGCTGGTCCTTGCTGGTCGCTCGGACGGACATGCGCAGCTGACTTCTGTGTCTCGTGACCAGGTTCGCCCTCAAGAATTTCTTGCCTTCGCCAGTGTGCCGGAAGGAACTCAGGCCGTCGGTTTTGATGCCCTGGGGAACCTGTGCCTTGCAAATCCGGATCTTCGGGCCATCACCAGAGTGACCAGCCATTTCCGCATTCCATGTCCTCACTGCGGCCGTCCGACGGAGATGATCTTCCGCAAGGATGTCGAATCTGTCGGCAACGTCCGCAGCTTCTGATCGAGCGGCAGGATACCGGCAGGCTGATGCATGCCGCTCGCCACGCGAAATATCAGCCCTGACGCCATACCACGCTACGACCGCATGGCATTGCGGTTCGTGGACCGCTGCAAAGCGGTCTGTCGATCCTGTTCGGTGCGTTGATGCACGATCCGCAACAGGCGTTCGGCGTTGAGTGTCAACGTCTGATTGCGGCGGTTCATCATCGATCGAGCCGTTTCAATTGCCGCGTCCAGGGTCCAGTCGCCTGACAGCTCACCAAACATCACGCTGCTGAACGACGGAACGTTGCGCGGCAGCAGCCTTCCGCCGGGGATCACCATCGTGCAGACTCCAATCGATGACCCGGAATTGAACATGCTGTCCATCGCGGTCTTGGCATGGTCGCCGATAAATGATCCGACTTTGCTCAAACCGGTATCAATCATCTGGCCGTGCAGCGGCACCTTCACGGTCGTGTAGTCGTTCTTCAGATCCGAAGTACACGACATGGCACCGATGTTGACCCAGGGACAAACGTAGCTGTGTCCAAGGAAACCTTCGTGGTACTTGTTGACGTAACTGTGCATGATCGATTCTTCAATTTCACCACCCGCTCGACAGTGTTCACCGATCGTGGTTCCCTTTCGGATCAGAGCGCGAAAGAGTTGTGAACCGCGACCAACATGACAGGGGCCTTCGATCCGTGTGAAGGATTGAATCTTTGCGTCGCGATCAATTGACACAGGCCCGCTGCGAGCATCGATCACAACATAAGGATCGATTTCTGCCTGCGCAGAAATGTAGACGTCCGATGGATCGCCGAGTACCTGAACATGCTCCAGCCTCGGAGACTGCGAAACTCCTTCGTCCGCAAAATCCCGAATTAACTGTGCCGCATTCTGGTAGACCAGATCCC
>JBBJME010000280.1:0-9167 GCA_037719765.1 Planctomycetaceae bacterium | reverse complement strand
GATATCTCTTTGAGAATTTCTGCAGTCACGTCTTCCCACTTGTTGATCAGGTGATCACGCAGCATCGGGCGAAATGTCTCGTGCTGTTTCTGCATGGGCATCTTTGAATCCGCCCGGCGTGGCATGTGGCAGTCGATACACCGCTCTTCGGCAGCATTTCCCACTTTGACAACGATCCCGCAATCCGTGGCATCATGACACTTGAGACATCGCGCAACAAATAATTTGGTTTTGCCTCGCTCCTGCTGGTGAGGGTTGTGGCATGTGGTACACTGCATGTCGCTGCTTTCCTGAAAACAGCGGCTTAACGCCATCCGGGCCTGCTGGTTGGCAGAATGAACGCCTCCCGGAGTGGATTCGGTGTCGGGGGGGATGTGGATGAAGTCCGCCAGTCGATCACCGGGGCGGAAACGGAATGACTCTCCGATCGGTTCGCCGGCACCAGAGTGACACAGGGAGCAGAGATCAAGTGACCGATCGCGCGAAAGCGATCCCGGATTGATGATGTGCTCCGGATTTGTCGCCGCTGGATTTGTGCGGTGGTACTCTGCATGCTGTCGGCCCGGACCATGACATTTCTCGCACGTAACACCCAGTACGGCACGCTCAGCAGTGAATCGGTTGAAAGGTGTTCCGGATTGTTCGAACCACGTTGTGTGGCACTCTACACAACGGGAGGAAATCGGTCGCGCGAAGTTGGCCACTCCGTTGACGTATCCAGGGCTGTTGACCCAGTCGCCGAGATCAGAAAAATGACTGACTGGCAGTTCATACAGGCATTGGTTCTCCCAATACAAAAAGGTTTGACCGTATTTTGCAGATCCTGTCACAAGGTCAATCGGGCGAGTATGGACATAGCGTTCGCCCGGCCGACGAATGAACAGCGACTGAAAGAATCTTCCTTTTTTTTTCGACATTTCAAAGTACATATCGGGACTGCTGGTCAGCAGAACATTATGCCCCGCTTCGAACGCATCCGGAGTGGATAACTGATCAGCCAACCGACATGTTTTGTAGTGAGCCGTCTGCGACGCGGAATCAACGTAACTTGCATGACATTCGCGGCAGCTTTCTGGTCCGAGATACATTTCCGCAGCACTTTTGTGGCTCGTAAACTCGGCCTGTTCCTGCGGCGCGGGGAGAAAAACGGCATTGGGTTTGATCAACTGCTTAACGGTCTCGATGTAGTCATCCGGGGGGATGAGAAAAACTCCATCGCGAAGCTCCGTCAGTGGCTTATCTTCTGGAACGCGGGAGTCTCTGCGCAGAAGCACGATCACAACAACGACGACAGAAATCAATAAGGTCACACCAGCAATGCCTCGGAGTTTTGGACGAGATGTGATCACGGCTGTGCTCCGTTGGCTGGCCCCAAGCGCCGTTCCAAAGCGTTTGCAATCACATGATCGCCGCAGTCTCGAGCCAGAGTGCAAAGATTGCGAAGCAATTGAAGAGAAACATTTTCCACGGCTTCCACTTTTCTGATTTCCGATCGCAGGGTCTGGATTCTTTTAACCAGTTCCTGGATCCTTGTGATTTCTGCTGTTTGCTGCCTTGCTCGCAGGACTTCTGCAAGACGCGTCAGACTCTGCCAATCCATGGGATGAATCTGAAGTGCGACACGATAAGCCTGTTCCGCGTCGCTGAACTCACGTTTTGAATAGTGAATCCAGCCCTTGGTTCGCCAAAAACGGTTGTCTGATTCCGCTTCAGCGGGTGCCTGCGCCAGTAGTTCCCTGACTCGATCCACACGTCCTTTGACAATCTCGGCGTCAATCTGGTCGGCAAGCAGGTTGACATTGTTTGGAAATCTTTCGAGCATTCTTAAAACCAGTGATTCTCTGGGATTCAGTACGTGATCCTGAGTCGGGACAGGGGGAGATTCGTTGTCGTTCTCTTCCCTGCTAAGACTCTGAAGTGCTCGCGCCACAAGAAACAGCTCTTCGTCAGGACGTGATGCAAGCCAGAGCGTATTCATCTGCTCGCCCCCGGCCATGTTCAGGCTGTCCGCAAGGAAGTAATAAATATAGGCATCACGGGGTTCCTGATTGAGACGTATGGCGTCTTTGACCTGCACCTCAAGCTTGCTTCGCTGGAGTGTATATGCATAGAAGCGAATAAGGTAAGCATGGGCGTTGGTTGCATTGGGCTCAATTGCCAACAGTTTCCGGCAGACAACTTCACCGTCGAGCGGCCTGTTTGCCGGACCGAATAAGATCTGCGACTCCAGCAACAGGGCTGCCGCCGCTTTGGGTGAATCTAAAGGCACATGATCCAGATATTCGGCCGCTTCAAGAAACCGATTCTGATGCTGCACAGCGTCGGCAAGCATTAACCACGCGTCTGCTTCACGCGGCTGCCAATCACTCCACCGCCGACTCCATGTTTCCAGGTCAACCCATCTCTCTTCGGCCTGTGCCTTGTGACAGATTTTTCTGACTTGATCACGAAGTAACTGCAGAGTGCCCCAGACTGCGATCAGGCTGACTGGCAGCAACAGCAGCAGCAGTTTTCGCCGTGAAGACCGAGCGACGGGTTCAGTTAAGAGTGATGCTGTGAGATCATTTGTATTCACTTGCTGCTCTGTCATGTCGCCTGTGCCGAACTATTTGTGAAACGAGCCACTCAGGAATTCAAACATGTGTCTGGCCATCACGTCCGCTTCACACTGACGCGCATAATCCGCTAACCGCTCGTAGATTTCGGACGGGACGGATCGCATGTCGGGCCGTGCAAGCAGCTCTCGTTCAAGGCCTCTTCCAAAAACAGCGATTTGATTCATTTTGTCCGCTTCTTCAAGTCTGCCTGTCGCACGGAGCAGTTCAGCAAGGTGAAAGCGAATCCTCCAGTCCAGCGTATGTAACTTCAGGCCGCGGCGATAACTTCCTTCAGCTTCATCGTACTCATAAAGCCGACTAAAAATCCAACCACGGGCATGCCAGAAGCGATAGTCGTTATCCGCGGCGGGCGGAGCTTTACTCAGCAACTCTCCTGCTTCTGCGGCGGCACCATTCTGGTTCGCCGCCTGCAGATGGAAGGCAAGCAGTTCTGTATTGTCTGGAAATCGCGTTAATAAGTCCGCCAGAGCTGATTCGCGAACTCGCTGAAGCCTCCGCATCTCGGCTGCTGTATTCTCGTCGATTGAAGGAATAGCCCCCGCCAGCGACTGAGCGATATGCAAGGCATGGGCAACCAGCAGTTGCTCGCTGTCGCGGTCGTCGGACAACCAGCGCTCGACGATTGGTGCCCCGTTGCGAAGTCTCAGTCCCTGTCCCAGAAAACTGTAAACATACGCTTCAGGCATCTCGCAGTTGTTGTTGATCGCCTCGCCAATCTGCGTCTGCATTGCAATATGCTGTTGCGTCATCGCATAGTAAAAAATCAGCCGTTGATGGCTTTCCTGATGATTTGGAATGATCTGCAGGATGTCCCGGCAGACCTGCGCGCCCTGATGTGGTTTGTTCAGTGGCCCGAATTCCAGATCAGCCAACATCGACAGCGATGGAGCATCTTCCGGAAGCTGCCGCGGAAAAGCTTCCAAAAACTCATTCACGGCAAGCGGATCGTGCAGCGCGCGGCCAGCAGTTGCTCCTGACCGCCGGGCTTCCCGACTCTCAGGCTCCAGTCTCATCCATTCTCGCGCTGAGCGGATCAGTCGCTCCCAGTTTTCTGATCGCTCGAAAATCTGACACTCTGAGGCCAGCGACCGAACTCGATGTTTACGCGATTCCCGAAATGCAAGCCATGCGATCACTGCAACCATCGCTACGATGACAGAAACGCGGACGATACGACGCATTTCACTTCTTCCCTGCATCAGACGCATACCACCCCGACTGACGAGTGGCAGAGTTTGGCTCAATGATGTCAATGCTTTGATTCAGTGGGACGCTTTCCAGAGTGGTGATCAGGCCATTTGGCCATTCGATGCGAAGCGTGCATGTTGTTGCTGACGCAGGGAATCCAAAACTCAATACCCGCTGCATACTTGAGCAGTAGCTCGTGCCACCGGCAAGTTCACGCATCCATGTCTCACCGTCAATCGTGGCATGCACTCGAGTCCCTACAGCATTTCGTGACGACTCGGTCCCCGCGGGAGTAACATTTAACCACGAACCCATATTGGACTCGTTATGAAGTAATACGACCGGAGAATCCTGATGCACAACGCACAGATCCATTTTTCCATCGATATCGAAGTCCGCAGTTGCCACTCCGCGCCCCACAACTTTACGATCGAAATAACCACCAACCGTACTGCTGACGTCATTCCATATTTTGCCATCGCAGGAAAACATTTGTGGTTGCATTGGGTAACCATCACCGTCTGCTTCCTGTGGATTGATATGCCCATTTGCCACAAAGAGTTCCATGTTGCCATCGCAGTTGAAATCATCCATCACGGTTCCAAATGCCAGACGGTTCAGAGTCGGCACAACCAAACCGGAGATCGCAGTAACGTCGTAGTATCCCTGCTCGCCAAGGTTGGCATATAAAGTATTCCATTCAAATGTGAAGTGCGTCAGGTACAGGTCGAGAAAGCCATTTCGATCGTAGTCACCGCAGGCGACTCCCATGCTGGCCTGCCCGAGTCCCTGCGCGCTAAGTGCACATCCGGTAATGCTCGCGACTTCACGGAAACCGGCGCCGTGATCACTGCTGAACAGAAAATTCGCAGTCGTGTCATTGGCGACATAGATATCCGGCCAGCGATCATTGTTGAAGTCCGCGATCACGACGCCAAGGCCCCGATTTCCATCTCCGTACAGCCCCAAAGACTGCGCACATGTTTCAAATCTGCCGTCACCCAGATTTCGATAGCATTCATCCGGAACGGGCACCACATCCTTGGGATGACAAATCGAAGCAATTCCCTGATTGTTCGTGCACGGCATCGGTTTCTTCGGATCGTAGTCACAGTAGTTGCAGACATACACGTCGAGATCACCATCCAGATCAATGTCTCCCCAGGCGGCACTGCTGCTCCAATGCCGTTCTGCGAAACCCGCCTCTTTCGGAACGGCCAGAAAAGTACCATCGCCCTGATTGTGATACAGCTGGTTGAGTCCGACATTCGTGACAAAAATGTCATCGAAGCCATCATTGTCAAAGTCTCCCACAGCAACACCCTGACTGTAACGCTGTTCTGTAATTCCCGCCGCCGCCGCTATATTCTGAAACGAAAGTCCGCGATGATTGCGGAACAGTTGATCCATCGGCTGATCGGAGTCCCCTGAGAGGGCTGGATTGCCTCCCTGCGGGAAATAGATGTCTGGATAACTGTCGCGATCAAAGTCTGTCCAACCACAGCCACCACCCGTCGCCTCAACCATAAGTTGTTGACCTGCTGCTCCGTTGTCATAACGAAATTCGAGACCAGCGTCCGCTGTGACTTCAACAAAGGAGATTCCGCGGCCAATGGGGCCGTTCGTCCTGCCCTGATCAGTTGTGTTCAAATCCTTCGAAGTCGCCAGTTCAGAAAAAACGGACGAGATCCTGACTGATGATGACGATTTATTGCTTGCCGCGTCTTGCGGATTCGCTGTTTTGGACGGAACGGGATTATCGTCCAGGCATCCACAAACAAAAGTCATCAACGCAGCTGTTGTCAGAATACTGGCCGTATGCTGCATACATTCATTCCCGTAATTCAACATAGATCGCAGGCAGATGAAATATGATCGAGGATCAATCATGACGATCTGTTTCCGACACGATCAGCTTCTGATCGACGTTCACTTCCTTCAAATTCTGCAGCGTTCCGCTGGGCCATCGAATCTCAACATCGCAGGGGACAGTTGAGCTTCCCAGCCCAAAAACCAACCGAGGCTGACGGCTGCTGCAATAGCTTCCACCTCCTGCAAGTTGCTGCATGATCATGGCGGCACCCTGTCGGACCACAATTCTCGCCCCGATGCCATGGCGATTCGACGACTTTCCGATCAGTGCAAATGCCACCCAATGTCCTCGCTGGGACTCATTGACCAGTATTTCTGCCGCCCGATTTTGGTGAATGACAAAAATATCAAGGTCTCCATCATCATCAAAATCTGCCTGGCTGCATCCACGACCAACCACACGAGACTCAAAATAGCCGCCCGCCTGCGCACTGACATCTCTGAACACGCTGCCATCAAATGTCAATAACTGGGGAGGCATTTCCAAAACCCGCTTTCGCCCAAGATCATCAATATGGCCGTTCGCGACAAATATGTCCTCAAACCCGTTTTGATCAAAATCTTCCATCACCGTCCCAAACGCCACCCAGGGCAAGGTTGACTGAACCGCCTGGACCTCAGCAGTCACATCTCTAAATCCAAAATCACCCATGTTTTGGTACAGCGTATTGCACTCACCCTCAAAATGCGTCACGTAGAGATCCATCAGGCCGTCATTGTTATAGTCGCCCGTTGCAATTCCCATACTGGCCTGACCAAGCCCGTTGGCATCCAGCGCACAACCCAGGTGAGAAGCAATATCTTCGTAATTTCCGTCAGGCCTGCGTGAGAACATGAAATTCGCAGTCGCATCATTGGCGACATAGATTTCCGGCATCATGTCTCCCACGAAGTCAGCGATAACGACTCCCAGCGCTCGGTTATCGGGCCCGGACAGTCCCAGCGATTCGGCTGCAGGCTCGAACCGTCCGGCTCCACCATTCAAATACAGTTCATCAGGTACCGGTACCACCTGATTGGGAGCACATTGGATTTGTCCGCCCGATTCGTTTGTGCATATTTGCGGATGAAATGGATCAAAATCGACGTAATTGCAGACGTAAAGATCGAGATCGCCGTCAAGATCCACATCGCCCCATGCGGCACTGGTAGTCCAAAGCCGACTCGTCTGACCTCCCCATTCTCCCTCATCCTCGAACGTTCCATCACCGTTGTTGTGCAAAAGCGTATTCCTGCCAACATTCGAAATGAAGAGATCGTCGAATCCGTCGTTGTCGAAATCCCCGGCAGCAGCGCCCTGACCATATCCTGTTTCCTGAACACCGGTGGTCTCAGTGATATCACGAAACTTACCGGCCAATTGGCGCCATACTCGATCAGATGGAGAATTCGCGCCAGGTTCTTCGTCCGGAATGCCTCCCTGAACGAGATACAAATCCCATTGGCCGTCACGGTCCAGGTCCAGCCAGGCACAGCCTCCTCCAGTCGCCTCAACCATCAAGTGGCGACCGCGGCTGCCGTTCTGATACACAAACCCCGGAAGCAGCTCATTCTTCGCGGCAACAAACTTCAACTCTCCCGTCGGCACATTCGTCTGGAGTGACAAAGCTCGAAGGCGATCCAGCGGAAGATCACGGCCAACCGAGGAGGACTTACGTGTCGCCGCTCTGGCTTTCGTCTCGACCTCTGCCGTGTGAGAACTGCACCCTGTAAAAAAAACGAGGTATGCACTCAGCCCGAAGATTCTCACAATTATGATTGTCCTGCCCATAAAGTCAGCTCAATTGATCTGCAAGGTGTTGCGAAGTGCTGATGGGGTACACCGCGTTTTCCTGAAGCTGATCAAACAAAAAATCCCTCGGCAACGAATATCGTCACCGAGGGACTCATTATTAGATCAACTGCACCACGTAACAATCGTCACGATCAGAATTCACCCAATACTTCGCCACGCCCTCGTGTTCCAAGGCCTTTACGAACTTCAACGGCTACGTTTTCGCTGATGAATCGAACAGATCCGTC
This sequence comes from Planctomycetaceae bacterium, assembly GCA_037719765.1. Taxonomy (GTDB): domain Bacteria; phylum Planctomycetota; class Planctomycetia; order Planctomycetales; family Planctomycetaceae; genus SXXK01. The sequence continues at coordinate 1,467 of JBBJME010000280.1, read as the reverse complement.
GCAAAGCAGCACTTGGCAACCACCGGTATGCAAGCTGCTCCACTGGTCACAACGGAAGTCGCCATTTGGGTCAGTGTTAGGAGGCATCTTCACACTGTGGATCGCATATCCACTCATCCAAAGTGCATCACCCCAAATGCTTGATGGGGTTTCCTTTTCTCTCCAGTGCATCGTTTCAACAACCGCAAGAGTATTTGATGTTCCGTCCGTAATACCTGCAATATTCACGCAACCATGAAATCCAAACACACCGTTACCGTCGTGAAGCGGGGGTGTCTGCATCTGGTCAACATGGCTCCATTCCTGACCCGCGTAAGTTGCAAAAGGACAATCTCGATGCCCGGAATTCATGAATCCCATGTTCCCAACGTAGTCTGTTCGCGCGCCGTCCAAATTATCCTCTCCCCCCCAAGAGTTTCCACGAGCTGCCTGCGATGTCACTTTCGCTGCCTGCGGATTGCTGGGGCACAAGTACCCAGTGATCACAGTACGGCGTGCAGCCTGATTAGCAGCGGTCGCCGCATTTCCAACAACACACTCGAACGCCGCAGCACCAGGCGCTCCGCTCATATCGATCGACTGATACAGATTCGCCTGCTCGATGAACGGCAGAATTCTTGCCAGCCAGCCGAGAGTTGGAGTCCTTTGGCCTGCAGGAATCGTGATGTTGTATCCGCCCCCTGTTGCGCTGTTATCTGCCGCTAACTCGTTAAGTGGAAAAGTTCCATGCACATCGTGATAGTTGTGCAACGCCAATCCCAGTTGTTTGAGGTTGTTCTTGCACTGAGTTCGTCGAGCCGCCTCTCGTGCCTGCTGAACTGCGGGCAGCAGCAAAGCGATCAGGATCGCAATAATTGCGATAACCACCAAGAGCTCGATGAGCGTAAACGCTCGCCTTGGCATCAAACTTCTTAATTTTGTCATTTCAAAAACCTCCAGTCAAAACAAGAACGAAGCGACTGCGCTTAACTACGCAAAAACAATCGCACCAAAAAAAAGAACACACAGTTTTCAAAGTTGAATGTCGATCGTGTTTGTTCCTTCTGTAACGTCAACCATTTTGTCGGATGTCTCAATACTCCCGTATTTTTCTGGGAAAGGCCCAGTCGTGATTGATGAAGGAGGACCTCCTCTAGGTGTAGACATAGCACCCATCATTGCCTGCTTAGTAGCTTCCTGTGTCATCGTTAATGTCACTTTGTACTGCCCAGCTGGGCATCCTCTTCGGCCGTCTGACGCTTCAAGGTTATATGCCCCGCCTTCTTTAATCGTCCCTGAGGCCGAAGGTTCTTTTGGATCAACGGGATTAAACACAATCAAACACCCGGTCAAATCGCCAGAACCACCCGTAACCTTCCCGGTCACGCTGTAAACTTTTGCCTTCGGTGGAGCAGAAGTTCCACAGCCAGAAAGGGTCAGCGGTAGGCCGCAGCAAAGTTGGTATTTGGGTGAAATTGGGGTATCGGG
>JBBJME010000279.1:0-9204 GCA_037719765.1 Planctomycetaceae bacterium | reverse complement strand
ATTGTGCTAAAACTTGTAACTTTTTCCGGGTAAGGATGAGTCTCAGGAACCGGTGCTTAACAATTCGACCGGTAGCTCGATGCATCACTGCGATGTGCTCGTCGGCCTTGAGCCAGACCCACTCGTCATTTCCGGCAAATGCAAGCTGCCTCCACCAGCCAGTGTATTTGAACCGGGTCCCTCCAAATCGCTGCACCATTCCCGCCGACATTGGGTCGCCTGACGGATCAATTCGCGTACTCGCGTCAGGATCTTCGAGCACTCGAACCAATGGATTCGCATTCGGCAGCTTCTGCTTCGGGCCTTCTGATCTCGCAGAATCCACGGGCGAATCCTGGCTGATAACCGCAATCGACACCTTCACTTCCGACTGTTTTCCCGCCTGCAGCGACACGTTTTCAAACGTCGCCACGTGCGTGTACGATCGCAGGCGAATGGCAATGGCTGCGACGTCGGCTGGGGCGACTTTGAATGAGTTGACGTTTTCCGTTCCGTTTCCCGAGCTTTCGAAAGGATGTTGCTCATTGCCGGATTTATCGATCAGAGTCAGCCCAACGCTGCCGAGATCGGTGCTGGAACTGAATGGATTCGTCCAGACGGCGAAACCGTCTTCGTGCGGTCCCGTACGAAGAATCTCAACGCCGTCTAACAGCTGCTGGCATGACGAATTCTGCAACGCCGCATCGACCTGCGCATCGGCGATGCGTTTTCCATTCGCATCATATTTGACCAGAATGACAGGAGCTTCGCCGAATTTCACTTGTACGGTAGCAGCATCGGCATCTCCGATTGGCCAATGCACACTTTCGATTGTACAGCCGAATTCCGGGGCCTGGCTGCCGTGCGTCGAGCCCATCGATTGGCCATTTTTGGGCATGTCGATCGGCTGTCCGTTTTGAAAGAGTTTGACCAGTGACACATGTGTGATTGGCTTCGATTTGCAGCCAGAAAGACGAACAGCGAACTCACGCCCATCCGATTCGTCCGGACTAACGTGCAACGCCTGGCTGTACGGGAGATAACTCGAGCAATTCCGCACCGCTCCACCACTCACGCTTGTCGTTCGACGGCAATTCAATCGGCGGCGTTGAGACGCCCAAGAGCTGGATCATCGGCCCGTTCGGAATGAATGCTTGAGCGGCACCTGACGGCAGCGATTTCACTGACACGGTTACGTCGGATTTCTGTCCTGGCTCAAGGCTGACATTTTCGAACGTGACGAAATGACGATACGGTCGCACGCGATATTCAAAACGACTGATCTTTGCGTTCGGCAGGCGGAAGAACAGTTCACACGGGTAGTTCGGCATGTCTGGAACAAATGCGGTATAATGCCGGTGGCGAGCGCCATCGTTATCGACTGCATGCAGTTCCCACTCCGCAAGTTCATGCAACTTACTGTAGGATATGTTGTCCAGCAACAAACCTGTTTCGCCCGAATTGTCATTTACGCCGACAGGGGCCATCAGATCGTAGAGCGAACCGAGATTCTCCCCGATCGCGATACGCTTAGTTTTCATGCCGCTTGGATCAATGGTCATTACCGGACCGTACGGCACAGTCGCAATGCAGAGTTTAATAGACGTGGTTAGATCCTTGAACGAACCAGCGCCATGATAGCCCGTCCAGACGCCATCCTTGAATGACGATCCCGTCGCGGCACTCGCACCATAGTCCGTGCGAATCGAATGATCCTTCGGCAGCCCGCGAATTTGAATCAAGAACTCGCGGCACGTCGCGCGAGCCTGCGCGTCTGAACCAACCGTGAACTTACCGTCATCGGATAAGTCCGGTAGCGTTTTCAATTCGCTGCCATCCGGCCGCCACCAGTCGTTGCCCGTGGAGGGATGGAAACTCACGCCGATCAGCTCGACTTCAACGTTACCAGGCAACTTTGCGATGTTGTTTGGCGTCGAGGGTGGAAGCGAGTCCGTTGTGATTGCGACTTCGGTCATCTTGCCCGGTTGAAGTGAAACATTCTCAAATGTCACCCAATGCCGATACGGGCGTAGGCGATACTCGAAGCGGGTGGACGCTTGCTAGCGGTAATGCAAATTCAAATTCCCGATTATTCTTGGGTGCCGCCACGCCGCCGGAGTTGTGGCGTTTGCCGCCTTTATCCACCGCCCAGATTTCAAAGTCTGCAAAGTCGTCCTGGTTTTGTGGCCAACCCATTGTGAACGCCAACAAAGATCCCCGTTCCTGAATATGTTGTGGACTGATGTTCTCGTAGGCGCGAACATCGATAGGCCTGAGTTGCGGATCGTTCAGACGCTTTCCCGAAGGGCTGATCTCTTGAATTGGACCCCAATCATCTGTTGCTACACGGACGCGAACCAACGTCCGGGTCGCATCCAGGACTGGCCCGGCTGTTGTAAACGTCCCTGTGCTGGGATTCCTGCCGTAAGTCCCGCCCCATTGATCAAAAGACTGGCCTTCCTGGGGAGCCTTTACTTCGATAGACACGGATGAGGAATCTGTAGGCCCTTCACCTCGACATCAAAGATTCGATGATGAGCCGGTGCCGTCTTTTCTCGAAATGGATTTCCCTGAATTCGACCCTTTGGAAGTGGGCTGCCGCTGGGAGTCCACCAATCTGGATCTGACTCACTCTTCGATGTGTGGACAGTCACGCCGACCAACTCGATCGTCACATTGCCTGGCAGTGTCGCAACCGCAAGCTGAGGCGTCTTTGGAGTCTCGTCATTTGCCAGCAGACTCCAGGTCGCCGAGAGCACACAGATCGAGCAGATCCCCGCGATGCTGATCCATACAGCAGACGGTCGGTCGCAGTCTTTTTGATTCCCGCGAACACTGACAATCCTTCGAATTCGCCCCAGCAGCGAACCATCCTTCGCGCCGAGTGCCAGTGTTGTCGTTTCGCCCTGAAGCTGTTCCACCGCCAGCAGCGCGCGGCCATAGTCGGGGGCGTTGTTGAAAAGTTTAATGACGAGGTCATCGCAGCAGTGTTCGCGTTCGACTCGAATGCGATGCGACAGCCACCAAACAGCGGGATGGTAGAAGAACAGTGTCTCGACAAGTGTTTGCAGCAGGTTAATGACAAAGTCATGGCGGCGGATGTGGGCGAGTTCGTGAGCAAGAATGGCTTCCAACTGTGCCGTTGGAATGCTGGTTGTCAGGCTGACCGGCAGCAGCACGATTGGCCGCAGATATCCGACCACCAGCGGCCCCTTTGCAAGCGTCGAATGGTAGACGTTCACGACCCTCCGCATTCCGAGTCGCGTGAAGACGCGCTGAAACGCGGCGAGTACTTCTTCGGTCGGTGCTGAAAGTCCGATGCGTCGCAGTCTCCACAGCGTGCGCCATCCCAGCAACGGTCGCAGCGAAGAGATGAGCATGCCGATACACCAGAATCCCACGATCCAGGTCAGCCATGGACGAATCAAATCAGCGAGCGGCAGGGCATTAGCCATCCGGTACTCGTCAGAGCCACTTGATCCGCTGACCACCTTGATCGCAATTGGTACCGGAGGGCTGACGCCACTCCGCTCGCCAGGAGGATCACCTGGCGGCAACTCTGAACCTGCAGTGAGCCGGGCGGTGTCAGTCGTCGCTAATATTGGTTCCGCCACATTTTCTGGAACCACCGATTCCCGGCTCCCCTTCCCGACTTCGCCGCTCACCGGCACGACGACATAGGTCACAATCGATGCGGCAACCATAAATCCCATCGCGGCGACCAGCAGACCGTACCGCAAAACCGATGAATTTCGATGCAGCACACCGGCAGCAAGGATTGACACCATCGCGATCAACGCAATCTGCCACAGCGAATGCACGAGCACCCAGCCCAGACGCTCGACCACAGCAGACTCGGATAACAAGATACTGAAGAATGACATTATGATCGTCCTTAGACAAAGTAGACATCACTCTCTGAGTGATGAAGTCCTGCGACCAGCAAAACGCGGGCTGCGTCACTCAGAGAGTGACGGCTACTTGCCTTCCATCTGATCCAGCAACCGACGCGCCTCGTCGATTTCTTCCTTCGACGCCTTGCCACTCGACAATGCCTGCAGTACCAGACTCATTGCCGAACCGTCGTAAACCTTTTCGATCAGCTCCGTGAGAAACTTCCTGGCCGCCCGTTCACGAGTGACCCCTGCCCGCCAGATGTGCGGTGTTGCGTCTTCGTTGCGTTTGACCAGGCCCTTGGTCAGCATGACCGCCAGCATCTTGACGGTCGTCGAATAGTTCGTGCTTTTGACCTCCGCCAGTTTTCCGTGAATGTCTCTCACCGGACTGGGACCGAGATCCCAGAGAATCCGCAGTATTTCCAGTTCAACCGCTGTCGGCTGAGATGATCCAAGTTCTCTCATGAGTGAAGCTCCCGAATCCCGGCACGAAAAACAAAGCGAAAGGCTTCGCTGACAGAAGTCTAGCGAAACCTTTCGCCTTGTCAAGGCTAATCGGCCTTCGGTCCACAGGCGACCACGCGATAAGCGGATGCCTTATTGGTACACAGGCAGGTACGAAAACCCATCCGCCTGGCGATTCACAACGAAATCACTTGACGCGATTGAAACCATTCAGCGCAGCTACGCGATATGCTTCTGCCATCGTCGGGTAGTTGAACGCGGTGTTGATAAAGTACAACAGTGAATTTGCGGTGCCGGGTTGAGCCATAATGGCCTGACCGATGTGAATGATTTCCGTCGCATTGACGCCGAAGCAATGGACGCCCAGGATTTCCAGCGTCTCACGGTGGAACAATAACTTCAGCATCCCGACCGGACGTCCCATAATCTGAGCTCGCGCGAGATTCTTGAACATCGAATGCCCGACTTCGTACGGAACACATTCGTCGGTCAATTGACTCTCGGTCTTACCCACACTGCTGATCTCGGGACTGGTATAAATGCCTGTGGGAATATCCTCGATGCGGAACTGCTCTGAGCCCCCTTCTCCGAGATGCCGCGCTGCAAATCGACCCTGAATATAGGCAGCGCTCGCCAACGCCGGCACACCAATCACATCGCCGACAGCGTAAATGTGCGACTGCGAAGTCTGAAGATGCTCATTGACATCCAACTGACCACGATGATTGGGTTTCACACCGACATTTTCCAGTCCCAGACCATCGGTGTTACCGGTTCGACCGTTGGCCCACAGAAGTATGTCACTCTTCAGCTGCTTACCCGACTTCAGATGGATCACGACATGGTCATCAAATGTCTCCAGCTTTTCAAACGTTTCACTGTTGCGCATGCGAACACCTGTGTCGCGCATGTGATAGGCCAGAGCATCACAGATTTCGTCGTCGAGAAATTCCAGCATCTTGGCGCGTGTATTCACCAGGTTGAGTTTGACCTGCAGATTTCGGAACATCGACGCATATTCGCAGCCTATCACTCCCGCTCCATAAATGGTCATCGACTTTGGTGTTTCCGGCAGATTCAGAATCGTATCGCTGTCGAAAACGCGCGGATGACTGAAGTCAATTTCCGGCGGACGATAGGGACGTGAACCTGTGGCGATGACAAAATGCTGCGCATGCGCTATCGTGGTGCTGCCATCCTGATGTTGCACATGCACGCGATTTGCGTCGAGAAAACCGGCGTCACGCGGAGAACCTCGACGTCGTTGCGGTCATAAAAACTGCGCCGCATTCCGACCTGCTGATCAATTATCGACTGTGCGCTGCGGCGCAGATCGCGGAAGCTGACTTCCAGATTGACGCCCAGTTGCCGAAACACGGGGGCCGAATTGACGTCCATGATTCGATAGATGGCCGCGCGGAGTGACTTGCTGGGGATCGTCCCCAGATGTGTACATGCACCGCCGATCTGCGGCATCCGTTCGATGATACCGACACGTTTCCTCTGCTTTGTCGCTTCCATTGAAGCGCCTTCACCGCCAGGCCCGGTTCCGATCACGATGACATCAAATGTCTTTTCCACGGGGGTGTGCATAGTTAAGTCGTCAGTTGGCAGGAGTCAGTTGACAGAGGTCAGGGATAAGAGGTCAGGGATAAGAGGTCAGGGATAAGAGGTCGGATAAGGCGACAGATACGGGACCAGTTCGATCATGGTTTCGCCAGCCCGCTGTGCCGGAGCAGTGCGTTCGGGTCCGGTTACGGCCTCGAAAATCTCGAAAGATGTCCATTGGGTGGCGACTGCCGCCCTGGGCCAGAATGGTATCTCGAAACCGACGCCCTGTCGTCGCCACGACCGACTCATCGTCCAGTCCCGCATCTTCAAACGCACCGAAGGCATCGGCGCTTAAGACTTCGGCCCACTTGTAGCTGTAGTACCCGGCAGAATATCCGCCCGCGAAGATATGCTGGAACGAACACAGAAAGCGGCTTTCCGGCAGCGGCGGCAGCAGACTGGTAATTGACAGCACGCGGCGTTCGATATCAAACGGCGATTCTGATCCGTTCGGATCATATCCATAATGCAGCGCCATGTCGGTCATGCCCAGCTGCAACTGCCGCAGCATAATTGTCGCCGCGCGATAGGTCTTCGACTGTCGCAGTTTCTGAAACAAGTCCTCAGGCAAGGGTTCGCCGGTTTCGTAGTGAATGGCCATCTTCATCAGTGTCGGTCGATGCAGACACCAGTTCTCCATGAATTGGCTCGGTAGTTCGACGGCATCCCATTCCACGCCACTGATTCCCGCGGCATCGCGAAAATCCACCGTCGTCAGCATATGCTGCAGGCCATGTCCGAACTCGTGGAAGAGCGTCTCGACTTCCCTAAACGTCATCAGTGACGGAACATCATCCGACGGCGGCGTGCTGTTGCAAACCAGATGCGCGACAGGCAACCGCGTTTCTTGTGGAGTCACCGAGCGCACGCAGTCCGCCATCCACGCTCCGCCGCGTTTGTCTTGTGGACGGGAATACGGGTCCAGATAGAATCCTGCAATCTGTCGCTGTGATTCGTCAAAGATCTCATAATAACGCACGTCCGGATGCCAGATCGGAGCCTTGCGATCGGCCGACTTCACCGTAACACCAAACAGTCGATGGCTCAGCTCAAAGAGGCCATTGAGTACGCGATCCAGTGAAAAATACGGTCGCAACTGTTCGTCGGTAAATGCAAATCGCTGTTCACGCAGTCGCTCCGCCCAGAACGCGACGTCCCAGTGCGACAACGGACCTTCGTGACCATTCTGCTGAGCCAGCTCAGTGATTTCTTCCAGTTCCCGCTTTGCGACGTCGTGTGACGCCTCCAGCAGCCGGTCGAACATCTGCTGCACGGCAGAAACATCCCCTGCCATCTTGCGAGACAGACTCAGGTCCGCATAACACTCGAAACCCAGCAGCGTCGCCTGTTCCTTCTTCAGCTTCAGAATCTGACTGATCAGCGGCGTGTTATCCGTGTCTCCGGAACCCGCGCGCGTGATGTACGCGCGATACAGGGTTTCACGCAGCGCGCGATTTCGACAGTGCTCCATGAACGGTCCAAAACACGGATGATCAAGCGTGATTCGCCACGGACCGGATCTGCGTCGCCGGAGGCTTGTCTTTATTCTCGTCGGCACGAGACCACGCCGCGGTCATGCGTCGCAGACTGGCTGGAAGTCCTCCGCATCGGCTGCATCGGTGAGATCCAGATGGAACGCCTGAGTCGCACCCAGGAGATTGTTCGAGTAGTCGGTGCCTAGCTGAGTCAGTTCCTGTTCAATCGCATTGAAGCGTTCGCGATCTTTTCCCGTGAGACTGATGCCGACAGTTCTGCACTTTGAATCATCCGAGTAATGATTCGCTCCTGAGCCCCGCTGAAGCCCGGCCATTCGGCTGATTCTCTCAGAGCCACCAGCTTCCTGTAAATCGCTTCGCTTTGACGCAGCTGCAGGCTGAATTCGACAATCTTCGGCATCGCGGCATCGTGGGCTTCCCGGAGCGGATCGGAGTTCTTCACACTCAACAAATGCCCGACAGGCGACCAGCCGTATTCAAACAGCCGGTCGACTTCTTCCATCGGATCCATCAGAGCCGACCATGACGTTTCCGTCGACTGCTCAACCTGAGCCAGAACGTCCCGGCAGCGAGCGAGCACAATTTCGACAGCGGATTCAATATGTTCAGGAAGAATACGATCGTAAGCAGGCAGGCCGTCTTTGATCAGCAGCGGATTGGAATCATAATTCATGAAATGCTTCGTTCGACAGGAGAAATAGCTCAGGGTGACAGACTACCAGCCCAGCACATGCGCGAAGATCAGAGGGGCGACGATGGTGGCGTCGGATTCGACGATATACTTCGGTGTGTCGATTCCCAGCTTGCCCCATGTGATTTTTTCGTTCGGGACCGCGCCTGAGTAACTGCCATAGCTGGTTGTGGAATCGCTGATCTGGCAGAAATAACCCCACAGCGGAATGCTGCGGCGATCCAGATCCTGGTGCAGCATCGGAACGACACAGATCGGAAAGTCGCCAGCGATACCTCCGCCGATCTGGAACATTCCCAGCGAATTCTTCTGCGTGGTGGCTGTGTAAAATTCGGCCAGCCATGTCATGTATTCGATTCCCGTGCGAACTGTGTGCACATTCTTCACGTCACCTCGAATCACGGCTGCGGCATACATATTACCGAGCGTTGAATCTTCCCACCCCGGCACGATGATTGGCAGGTTCTTTTCCGCAGCCGCCAGCATCCATGAATCCTTTGGATCAATCTGGTAGTGCTCTTTGTACTTGCCACTCAGCAGGACCTGATAGAAGAACTCGTGCGGGAAAAATCGCTTGCTCGCCCCGTCGGCTGCGGTCCAGACTTCAAGCATCCCGGTTTCCATCCGCCGCATCGCTTCGCCTTCGGGAATGCAGGTGTCGGTTACGCGATTCATGTGGCGTTCCAGCAACCCCTGTTCGTCTTCAGGTGACAACTGACGATAGTGCGGAACCCGCTCATAGAAATCATGCGCCACCAGGTTGAAGACGTCTTCTTCCAGATTGGCACCGGTGCAGGAAATCAGATGAATCTTGTCCTGGCGAATCATTTCGGCCAGCGACAGTCCCAGCTCCGCAGTGCTCATGGCACCAGCGAGGCAGACCATCATCTTGCCGCCCGCATCAAGATGGGATGCATAGCCTTTCGCGGCGTCAATCAACGCGGCCGCGTTGAAATGTCGGTAGTGATGATTGATAAACTGAGTTACAGGGCCGTTTTTTTTTTGTTTGGGTGTTAATGGTGGTGGTCAAGACCAAAAAATGGGTTAAACCCATAAAAAAAATGCA
>JBBJME010000278.1:0-9211 GCA_037719765.1 Planctomycetaceae bacterium | reverse complement strand
AGGCGTTCCAGCAGTCCGGCGACGGCGTTGTAGTGATCCAGATCGGGATGAGAACTCACGATGGCATCGATCATGCGATAGCCGCGAGTCCAGAGAAACCGGCAGACGGTATCTGCCGTCCGTTCGCCGCGATGCATCGCACCTGCGTCAAACAGCAGGACGCGGTTGTCAGGAGTCTGCACAACAACCGCGTTCCCATGTCCTACCGATAACACACTGCACGTCAGGCCGTCATGCTTCGGCACCTGGCAAATCGTGTGAAACACGCAGATTATGTAAATCAGCAGACTGATGCGAAAGCTTCGCCGCACGACTGTATGTCGAGCGATCACGGAAAGCGCCAGCAAAACGTAATAGCCCGGAACAAACCAGGCGGGAAGATCGGGAATCATGATGAAGCCGACTCGAACATCCGCCGACAGCGACACGCCAAGATGCAATGCCGACAACATCCATTCGAACGGAGTCGCCACGATTGACGCGGCAGGCGGCACAAGCATTCCAACAAAGATCGCCACATAACCGCAGATCAGTGTGATGGTGGTGAGCGGTATGAGCAGGATATTGACGACCATTCCCAGCAGCGACACCACATGAAACTGAGTCGCGACGAGCGGTGCGGTGAGCACGGCGATGGCCAGCATCCGCCGGTAATTCAGGCTCAGCCATTCCCACGACTGTCCGCGCATTTCACGGAGCCGATCCTGCCATGTGACGACATCCGGCGGGGCCGCTCGATCTTCCGGTGGCGGATCGTGCTCCGACACCCAGCCCAGCGCGCTGACGGCCAGAAAGGAAAGCCACGCTCCGACATCAAATGCAATCGACGGATTCAGCACGATCAGCAGCATGACTGTCGCGCCGATCAGAGATCCCATGCGGATGTCGCGATACAACGTCTGGCCCAGAATATACAGCAGAATAAAGCACGTCGCCCGCATCACGGACGGGCGCAGGTCCGTCAGCAGCGTATAAATGACGCAGACCAGACCGGCCAGCAGCATCGAACGGGTCCGTGAGACAAGTAACAGGTTCTGCACCCGGACGAGGAACACGAACAGGATGCCGACGTGCAGACCGGAAATTGCGAGTAAGTGCATCGTGCCGCTGGCAATAAAGTCGCGTTCCACATCCGGCGACAGATGACCCCGATTTCCCAGCAACAACGCTTCTGCCGTGGCGCGGTTCTGTGCGGTGAGGTGATCGCGCAGCAGAAGCACGGTCTGCTGACGAAACAGATTGAGCCAGCGCTCCGGATTCCAGACACTCGCAGGCTGCATCACGCGCGCCGCTGCCGGATGCCGCGCAAACGCCATCGCCGATATGCCCTGCCGCTGCATGTGCCTCGCAAAATCGAACTCACCGGGATTCTTCGCTGGTTCCGGAAGATCGATCTGTCCTGTCAGCTGAATCCGATCGCCCCAGGACAATTGCTCAGTCGCATCACCGTCGATCAGAACGCGGAGGACTCCTCGCGCGCGGATCGTTTCTTCACCACGCATCAGAGCTCTTGTCTGCAGCAACAGGAGTGTCCGAAGCGAATCTGTCTGACCGGGCATGCTGGCTGAATCCGAAGGCATATCCAGAGCCGGAATGTTCGCGACATCGCCGATGATTCGTACTGCGGGATTGTCGCTGAATTCGGGCGTGGCTGCGAGGAGCGCGATGTCCTGACCTACATCGACGCGGCTGCGGACGGTCCACAACACGACACCCACGGCGATCATCGCCATGAGCAACATGGCCGTCTCCAGCCGCATCCGTCCACTGCGATGCAGAATGGACACCGCCAACAGGCACACGAACGCGTACAGAACCGCCACGACAGTCGGCACTGGAAATTCGTGGACCGCACAGACTTCAGCAAGTCGAACACCGATAATCAGCATGGCCGCGCAGGTGAGTGAGCGCGGCACCGCCGGAATCTTCCAGAATCCACTCAACACACATCCGGTTTCAGAAGACGGTTCGGGATTCTGCAATGCGGGCCTCACATTTCGCGACGACGACCGTCCAGTATCGGCTGCAGCTCATCGACAAAATCGTGGACGTCCTGGAACTCACGATACACCGAAGCGAAACGCACGAAGGCGACCTTGTCCAGATCCCGCAAGGCACTGAAGACGAGTTCACCGATGCGGCGCGAAGGAACTTCGCGCTCACCGTCTTCGTAGAGAGCTGCTTCCACGTCGCCGACCAGCAGGTCGATCTGCTCCGGACTGACGGGGCGTTTGTAGCACGCGACTTCGACGCCGCGTCGGATTTTTTCGCGATCGAAGGGCACACGCGTCCCGTCTTTCTTGATGACCCGGATCGGTGATTCTTCAATTTTTTCGTAGGTCGTGAATCGCCGGTCGCAACTGAGGCATTCACGCCGACGGCGAATCGAAAAGTCCTGACTGTTGCGGGAGTCAATGACTTTCGTTTCGTCATGTTTACAAAAGGGACACCGCACGCGATCGATCCTGAACAAAGCGAGCCCTGGTTTCTCTGTGCGGCATGCACAGCGTTCCGATTGGCCTGAGTATTCTATCCAAACAGCACCGGGAACTTGCAACCGATCGGACGCTCGCCCCGTTTTTTGGTCCTGGATGCGTTTTTTTCCGCCCGGAAGCTGGTCTGGACAAAAATCGCGTGATTTGGCAGACTTCGCCGCTCTTCAGTGTTCGTTTCTGTGTTGTTGATTGGCGTGCAAACGGTTCTCAGCCGCTTTCCTGCGCCACGATCTGTGAATTCCGACTCTCCGGCAACTTGCAGATTCCCGTCCAAAGATCTTACCTCGCAGCGTTCTCGATCCCTTCTGCTGCACATCTCGACTTCTCCCTCCTCCTTGTAATCGCTGGTTACCTGTCATGACGCGACTGGCCATTGCCGTCTGCTGTTACGCAGTCATCTTTGCAGCATCTCTGTTTTGCGCCTTGCTGCTGCGATTTGACTTTGTCCTGACCGAATACGCAATGGGCGTATTTCGGGACAGCGTACTCATCCTTGTGCTGCTGAAAATAGCGGTCGTGCTTTTTTCACGCGACTGGCGCCGGCGGATGCGCTACTCCACGATTTATGACCTTGCCTGGTCGGCCGGAATCTGCCTTGTTTGCGGTATTCTGATATCCGCTCTGCAGATCGCCCATGAAACCATGCCGCAGATTCCACGCAGCGTCATCGCAATGGATACTCTGATCTCCGCCGGAGCCATTGCATCGGCGCGCATTATGGCTCAGACACTCCGCACGCTGGGTAACACGAAACGCAGTTTCAATGCGTCCCGCACCCTGGTTTATGCGTATGGATCTGAAGCGGCTGCCATGACGACATCGATTCAGTCGAGTTCCAGGAAACTGCGTGTTGTCGGAATTGTGTCGCCGAGAAACCTGTTGCCGAATTCGGTGATCGCGGGCGTGCCGGTGTATGACGCATCGCAGGGGCTGGAATCCATCATCCGCCAAACTCGCGCAGAAGTGTTGCTGATGCCATCCCGCCTGTCGGGTCGCGAAGTGCGAGAAGTGAGCGAAGTGTGTCTGAAACAGGGAGTCAACGCGCATCTGGTTCCGTCCGTTGATGAGATTCCATCAGGCCGATTTGAACTCAAGATGCGGGAAGTGACGATCGACGACCTGCTCCGCCGCGAACCCAATCAACTCGACATGGCCGGAATCTGCACATTCCTTGGCAATCGAGTGGTCATGGTGACCGGAGCATCGGGAAGTATCGGATCTGAAGTCTGCCGCCAGCTGCTGAACTTCGGCCCGCGGAAAATTATTCTGCTGGATCAGTCCGAGTTCGGCATCTTCCAGTTGGAACAGGAATTCCTCGGACTGCAGAAAGACCGTGCCCGGATTCTGCCGCAACTGGAATTTATTGTGGAAGACATCACCGACAAAGAAGCCATGACGCGGATCTTCATGCTGCATCGGCCAGCTGTCGTGTTTCATGCGGCTGCTTACAAGCATGTGCCTCTGATGGAAAGCAATCCGCAGGCTGCGGTGCGAAACAATGTGTTCGGAACACAGGTCCTGGTGGATGTTGCCGATCGTTTCTCTGTCGAACGGTTTGTCATGATCTCAACCGACAAAGCCGTGCGACCGACAAACGTGATGGGTGCCACCAAGCTCATCGCGGAGCAGTATCTGCACACTGTGGCAACGCATTCGAAAACGCGGTTCATCACGGTGCGCTTCGGCAACGTGCTGAATTCAGCTGGCAGCGTCGTCCCGACGTTCCGGCGACAAATCGAAGAAGGCGGTCCGGTCACCGTCACAGATCCCGAAATGCTGCGGTATTTCATGACGATTCCGGAAGCCGTGCAACTGGTGCTGCAGTCCGGCGCCGTGGGTGAAGGCGGTGACGTCCTGATTCTGGACATGGGCGAACCGGTCCGTATCGTCGATCTTGCCAAAGACATGATTCGTCTTTCCGGCCAGCGTTATCCTGACGACATCGATATCGTCTTTACAGGTCTGAGACCCGGTGAAAAACTGTACGAAGAACTGTTCTATGAAACCGAACAGAACGCCGTGCGCATCCATGAAAAAATCTTCAGAGCCCCGCGCGAATCCGAAAACATCTCAACGATGATGAAAGAAGAACTGCGGCAACTGACCGAACATCTGAATTCCAGCCGCGAAGAACTGCGCGAAGTCCTGTGGCAGGTCACCTCGCGCATCGTGCAACGCAGCTCGGCACAGCCCGTTCCGATCGAACAACCGCGACGCGGCGCGGCGTAATTCGCCTTCGCCACTATTTTTGCAGCAGCACATTCACGCCCTTTTTGTTCGACAGTACGATGTCCGGCTTCTTGTCGTTGTTCATATCGTGGATTTCGAACTGTGTGCCGACGCCTGTGCCCACTCCTGCAGAAATGTAATGCGGCGTGATCTTCGGAGCTTGCCCTTTTTCCCGCACCACTTCGTACCAGCACATCACGACCGGATCATGCGCACCGGGGTCTCCACCATTGTGAGCAAAAAAACGTTTGCCGGTGACGTAATCCAGTTGGCCGTCGCCATTGACATCGACCGTTTCGACCGCGTGAGTCTGTGAAAACGATTTGTCGATCTCGTGCAGAGTCCACGGGCCGTCGCCGGTGTTTTCAACCCACCAGACGCCGAATGCGTGTGCCGAAGAAATAAACAGATCCCTGTCGCCGTCACTGTCGAGGTCATCTGCGTAGATATTCGACACCGCCGGCAGCGGCGATTCCCCTTCAGCAGTCTTGATGCGGACTGGATGAAAGTCCCACGTCTTGCCGCTCAGGATATCGCCCGGATTCTGCCACCAACCGTGGGCAATCAACACGTCGCGGTGTCCGTCGCCGTTCATGTCACCAGCACCCAGGCCGTGGTAATACTTGAATGTGCCGTTTTCATTCGGTTCGCCTGGTGGACTGACCGCATGGAATGCAAAAGTCTCGCCAGACCTGTCGGGGGCAGGAATGACGTTGAAGCCCATCTGAGCCTCCGGCTGTGATCCGATAATGATCTCACGAATTCCGTCACCATTCAGATCTTCAAATTCCGGCGACTCATTACAGGCACTCGACCAGATCACGTGTTCTTTCCAATGCGTTTCTTCACCGACGCCCGGATTCTCATACCAATGATACGGATCACCCGGAAATCCGATGATGACCGCATCCGGCAATCCATCACCATTAAAGTCGTGGGCAAAGTTGGCAAAGCTGTTGCTGTAGCCAACACCTGCCACAAATTCCCCCGGCATCCGGATTTCATGAATCTTCCATGCCGTTCCGTCGACGTGCTGTTCAGACCCGGCCTTCGGTGCCTCGTACCAGACATCGCCTGCAATGACATCGAGAGCTCCGTCTTTGTTGACATCGGCCGCCGCCACACCTTCGGAACGAAATCGTTCATCCAGTTTGATCCGAACCCAGTTGTCATCGTCAGCCGCATTCAGCACGGGGACCGCGACGAGCATCAGGACTGCTGCCGCGTAGTAATTCAGTTTCATGATCATCGCCATTTTTCTCCGGAACGTCGTCGTCCGTTTCTTGAATCTGTGGGAACCGACAACTGGCAATTCGTATTGCCCTGAACTGGATGTCGTAGCTGATCAGACTACCCGACACGCCCCCCGCAGGTCAACGAACCGAGCAACTACATCAGAATATCCCGGATCACTTCACCATGGACGTCGGTCAATCGGAAGTCACGACCGGCGTAGCGAAACGTCAGTTGCTTGTGATCAAACCCAAGGCAATGCAGCATTGTGGCATGGAGATCATGCACGCTGACGGGGTTTTCCGCAGCCTTGAATCCAATGTCATCGGTCGTGCCGTACGTTGTGCCGCCTTTGATGCCGCCACCAGCCAGCCAGACGCTGAAGCCCCAGTGATTGTGATCACGACCGGACTGCGGTTTCCCGTCACCAGACAATTCCACAGTCGGGGTTCGACCAAATTCGCCGCCCCAAAGAATTAACGTATCCTCAAACATTCCCCGCTGCTTCAAATCCGTCATCAGCGCGGCGATCGGCTGATCGATCTCGCCCGCCAGATTTCGATGAGCCGCTTCCAGGCCCGCATGATTGTCCCACGGCTGGCCCGCACCGTGCCACAACTGGACGTAACGCACACCGCGTTCCAGCAGTCGACGGGCGATGAGCGTTTGCCGGGCGTGGACACCGGCCCCGTACATCGTCTGAATGTGTTCCGGCTCATGACTGACATCAAACGCCTCCGCGGCGTCCTGCTGCATGCGAAAAGCCAGCTCGAACGATTGAATCCTGGCATCCAGTCGTTGATCGATTCGCGTGGCGCGGTGTTCGGCATTCAGTCGCGCAAGCAGATTCAATTGACGTCGCTGAGCCTCAGTCGCAATCTGCGGATGTTCGATGTTCTCAATGAGCCTACTCAATTCCTTGTGCTGCGTATCGATGTACGTGCCCTGATACGCACCTGGTAAGAATGCCGACTGCCAGTTTTCATTGTCCTTGATCGGCAGACCATTGGGACACATCGCGACAAAACCAGGCAGGTTTTGATTCTCTGTGCCCAGGCCGTACAAGATCCATGCGCCCATGCTGGGCCGAGGCTGTACGGTATCACCGCAGTTCATCAGCATGAGGGACGGTTCGTGATTCGGCACTTGCGCATACATGGACCGAATGACGGCGATGTCATCGATGTGCTGTGAAGCCGTTTTTGCGAACAGTTCGCTGACTTCAATCCCGGACTGTCCGTACTGACGAAACTTAAACGGCGACGGCATTGCGGCACCGGTCTTGCGTTCTGTTCGCAGATTGTCACCCAGCGGCCGACCGGCATACTTCGCCAGCAGTGGCTTGTGGTCAAACGTATCCACATGCGACGGCCCGCCATTCAGAAAAAAATGGATGACTCGCTTCGCGCGCGGAGGAAAATGCGGTGACCTGGCGATCAGCGATCCGTCAGTCGCTGCTTCCGCCGCAACCACGCGCCCATCGTCCTGCAGGACCTGCGCCAGTCCCAGCGCACCGAGTCCCAGTGCGGAACGTGTGAGCAGGCTTCGGCGATTCATCGGCGGCGCGTTCAGATTGGACTGTCGCAAAAGTTCGATGGCATTGCGCCATGAAGGAGAGTTTGGCACGGCAAGTCTCTTGAGTGGCATTCCGGCAGGCGGGGAGATACCTATTGTAACCGGACCAATCACAAAAGTCCTGCGGAGTTTGATGAGAACCCTGCGTCGCCGAATGTTGGCTTGATTGAATTCCGTGTGAGCCTTTCTACGATGTATAGACCCTGCAAGCCTGTTTCCATACCTAGTGAAGGACGTCCCGTGGCCTCCCCAGACCCAAACGTGAAGACTCAGCGAGATCTGCTGGATCAGCAGACCCGAGAAATGGTGCAGTGGCATTTTGGCGACGACACCGGCTGCGATTTTTGGCTTGAGAAGAAGAAAACGTTCAACTTCGATCCGCTCAAGGACGTCAACTGCTTTGACGATCTGAAGAAATTCCCGTTGTTCGAAGACGACTGGCTGCGAGGTGGCCCAATGCGGCGCTGGGTGCCAAAGCAGCTCCAGAACAAACCCATTTACGTCTTCGAAACCGGCGGCACGACGGGCGTTCCCAAAAGCCGCGTGGTGGTGGAAGACCACTGGATCGATTACGAACTCTTCAGCGCAACACTGCCGGACGTTTCGTTTCCCCGAGGGGCAAACTGGCTCATGCTGGGGCCATCCGGACCACGGCGCCTGCGACTGGCCATTGAACATCTCGCCCAGTTTCGCGGGGGCATTTGCTTCTGTGTGGACCTTGACCCGCGCTGGGTTGTGAAGTTGCTCAAGAAAGGTGACGTCGAAGGCGCGAAGGCATATAGCGCTCACTGCATCGATCAGGCGCTGACAATTCTGGGTGCCACCAATGACATCCAGTGCATGTTCACCACGCCAAAGCTGCTGGAAGCTCTGGCCCTGCGACTGATGGATCAGGGCAGCAGCGTCGAAGAAGCCGGCATCAAAGGCATCTTTTGCGGCGGCACGGAATTCACTCAACAGTGGTTTCGGTTTGCCTGTGAAGAGCTGCTGGGGCCGAACGTTTATATCACGCCGACGTATGGAAACACCCTCATGGGTCTTGCCTGCGGCAAACCCTTCGATCCTGCAGACAATTACAAGATCACGTATTTTGCTCCGCAGCCCAGAGCCGTAATCGAAGTCGTGGATTTCGACGATCACGCGAAACTTGTCGACTACGGTGCGACGGGGCGAGTCAAACTGTACACGATGACCAAAGAACTGTTCGTCCCCGGATTCCTCGAACGCGACGAAGGCGAACGCGAACACCCCTGTGCCAAATACCCCTGGGACGGCGTGAGCAGCGTGAGGCCGTATCATGTGTTTGCGAAGACAACGACGGTGGGAGTGTATTAGTCGGTAAATGGTAAATGGTAAATGGTAAGTGGTAAGTGGTGAATGGTGAATGGGGAATCGCAGGATACGAGGCATGACTGACGATCGAAAACGTGCGGTAATTCGAGGATTCAAAGACCTTGAAGTCTGGCAGGTTGCGATGCGCCTAGTTCGTGAGTGCTACGTGTTGACTCGTGCGTTCCCCGATACCGAACGATTCGGGCTTACCAATCAACTGCGTCGCGCTTCTGTTTCTATTCCTTCCAATATTGCTGAGGGACGCGGTCGTGGTTCTCCCAGGAGCTTTCTTAAGTACCTTTGGATTGCTAATGGTTCATTGGCAGAAGTGGAGACTCAAGTACTTC
>JBBJME010000082.1:0-26530 GCA_037719765.1 Planctomycetaceae bacterium | reverse complement strand
CTCCCGCTTCTCATGTGGAAATTGAACAACGCCTGACACAAATCGGACGCAAAGTTCTCCGAATGACCGCGAGTCGTTTTGCAGCCGGAAGCGGACGCAAAGAAGCCGTATTGCTGGTGATGTCTGATGTCACCGAAGAACGAGTGCTGGAAGAAGAAAACCGTCGCCAGGATCAGCAGATGCGATGGTTTCTTGAACAGATCAAAGACTACGCAATCTTCACCATGGACGCCGAATGCAAGGCCACGAGTTGGAATCAGGGTGTCAAAGAGGTCCTGGGATATGACGAAGGTGAATTCCTCGGGCACGATATTCGGAAACTGATTTTCACGCCGGAAGCGCAGGCGGACGGTATTCCCGAGACAGAGTTTTCTCTGGCGGCTCTCGATCAACGTGCCAGTGACGATCGCTGGATGATGCGAAAAGGGGGCGAATATTTCTGGGCATCCGGAATCACCACGTCGATCAGGGACGATCACGATCACCTGATCGGTTACAGCAAGGTGATGCGAGACCTCACAAGTAGTAAGCGAGCACAGGACGAACTGAGTGAAAGTGCGGCCCGACTATCCGAAATGGATCGCCGGAAAAATGAGTTCCTTGCGACGCTCGCGCATGAACTGCGTAACCCGCTCGCTCCCATCAAGAACGCCGTGCAACTCATGGGGATGCTGAAGCTCGATCCGGAACTCGTCGAGTTGCGGCTGATGATGGGCCGACAAGTGGAACAACTCGTCCGGCTGATTGACGATCTTCTCGATGTTTCGCGCATCAGTCGGGGAAAAATTTCTCTTCGCAAAGAGGTGATCGAGCTGAAAACGGCCATTGATGCTGCGGTTGAAAGCTCGGCCACATTCATCTCCGAGAGCGGACAACAATTGACAGTCAGCATCGATGAAAACAAACCAATCTTCGTCCATGCCGATCTGTCGCGTCTGACACAGGTCATCTCGAACCTGCTCAATAACTCGGCGAAATACAGCAGCGCAGGTTGTCGAATTGAACTTTCTGCAACTCTGGATAACCGCGTGGCCGTGATCTGCGTGCGTGACAATGGAATCGGAATTGCCGTGGATCGACTGTCCGAGATTTTCCAAATGTTCGCTCAGATCGATGATACCTCGGGAAGAGGAAGCCCTGGACTGGGCATCGGTCTCACTTTGGTCAAAACGCTCGTCGAATTGCATCACGGAACTGTTATCGCTGAGAGTGACGGCGTCGGGACAGGGAGTATATTTACCGTGCGGCTTCCGGCAACTGACGACCCCGGACCACAGCTTTCACCAGTGTCGTGTGAGCCGGATTCCAAGCCCGCTCGATCATTCCGTGTGCTGGTCGTCGAAGATATGCGAGCGTTACGGGAAATCATGGCTCGACTGTTACGCAAACTCGGCCACGAAGTTGAATTTGTCGAGAGCGGTGTGCTGGCACTTCAAAAACTGGAGCACTATGCACCGGAAGTCATTTTTTCAGACATTGCGATGCCCGGGATGACTGGATACGAACTGGCTCACCAAATCCGCCAACGAGCCGACTCCTCGAGTATTTACCTGGTCGCACTCACAGGGTTTGGCCAATCAGCAGACCGCGAGAAGGCGCTCGAGACTGGCTTTGATGAACACATGATTAAGCCCGTTGATATCGTCGCTCTTCAGGTACTGTTCGAAAAACTATCGACGGGACACAGGGTCCCTGAATAACATCGATTTACTCGACGCGGTCATGAGTGAGAGAGTTGGCGAGCGGCATGAGTCATGCGTGCCGGTACAAAAGCGAGGTACCTGAGGGCTCGCGCCACTCCGCTCGCCGGAGGTATTTCTGGCCGCGCGCAGTATAAGAAGTGAGCCCCTCTGAAATCAGAGAGGCTCACAGTTTTTTAGTTTTCAAACAGTTGTCAGGATGACAACACCAATCAATTCGTTCGGGTCTCAACAGCTTTCAACTCAGCCTGTTCTTTACTCAGTGCCTGCTTTGCTTCGGCCAGGTCAGCCTCTTCTTCTGACACAGCTTTCTTCGCAGCGTCCAACTCTTCCTGCAAGTCCGCGCGATTGTCGTCGGTCGCATTTTTGAGTCGGATTTCAGCAGCCGTCACTTCGGCCTGTGCATCGACCAGTTCCTGCTCCTGGGCAGTGACTTCGGCTTCGCACTTTTGTACTTTCTTACGGCTGTCGGCAATCGCGTTTTGCTTTGTCTCATCCAGATCACTCTTGGCTGCAGCGACTGTTTCGGCAGCATCTCGCTTGGCTTCTGCAAGATCCGCGTCGCGTTGAGCCTGCGCGTCGGCGATCTCTCTCCGTCCCTCTTGTGTGGCGTTGGCAACGTCAGAAGATTCGTCGGCAACGTCTGCGGCAGAGTCATTCGCCGCCTGGGCGACGTCTCTCTTCTCGGCATTGATATCATCGATGACGAGTTTACGCGTCTCATGCACGTCCTCATTACCTTCCTGACGGGCGTCGGCTACCATCTCATCGGCATCACGTTGTGCCTCCTGATAATCTGATTTCGCCGTTTCGACGTCTTCCACTCCCGTACCGCAACCAGCCAACATTCCACAGGCAGCCGCAGCTGGGATCATCATTAGAAATTTCATTTCAGTTCTCCGGAAATAAGGTTTATTGGCACTGTGCTCGCACAGTTCGCACGTTTCAGATGCTTATGTCAACCGTCGCGCAGGCTCACAGCTTGCGTCAGACACTGATACTGCGACCACGCACGAGCGCAAGGACAGCAAGCACAAGGAATACAAAGAAGCAGATCTTTGCCGCTCCATAGGCCATCCCGCCAACCAGACCAAAACCCATCGCTCCGGCAATCAACGCGATAATCATGAATGTTAATGCGTAACCCAACATGGCAGTACTCCCAAAAATGCAAACCAGGATTTGTGACAGGATTCGCACTGGCAAATCCTGCGTCTCTTATTCCAGTGGAGCGATGCACGAAGTGTGCCAAACGTTTTGAGCCGCATTTTTCACTGGAACACTCAGGAGATTTGCGAGACTGGCCGTTTAATGACGTCGTCCGGAGACCGCAAAACTCTCAATGTGGACGCTCATCATTCGATGCAGGTGATTGGTGAGGTACGGAGGTTCTCATTCGTCTGAGAATCTTTGGAGCCGGATGGCGTCTTTAGACTGCTCAGTCAATTTAAGCGGCGCTTGAGAAACGCAGATCGATTTCACACCGGCTTTATGCCGTTGACACGGCCGCTTGGGAATTGTCCATGCCGACGGTTTGACCATTATCTGCAGATTCCGCGGCTTGCACTGCCTGGCTGGTCATCAATGCAACTCCGATCAATGTTGCAAAGGACACGTCGGCAGCATCTCGACCAACTCCGATGCGCACCAATCCGCCAACCGGAGCCAGTTTCGTCGGATCAAACAGATACCACTGACCGTCGAGAAACGCTTCAAAAAAACCATGGAAGTCTGGCGGCTGCAGGTCGAGCGCGTAACCCGCAACGTATCGCGCAGGAATTCCAACACCACGGCACAACGTAATCGCCAGGTGCGCGTAATCGCGACACACTCCTGTTCTCTGCAGCAAAACATCTGCGGCGGTTGTCGTCGCGTTTGTACTGCCGGAACTGTAATCCAGATGAGAATTGACCCATTCGCAGATGGCTTTGACGCGACCAAAGCCTCGTGGCATCGTCCCGAATTCTTCGAAAGCGAACTTTGACAATAGATCGCTCTCACAGTAACGACTGGGATTTAGGTAGGTCAGCACTTCGGCAGGCATCTGTGACGCATTTGACTCGCCGACCGTCGTTGGCTTTTCAACTTCGGGCGTTAACTCGACGGTGGCTCGATATGTAATCTGCAGCTCACAGGGGTCCACCACGATCCGTTGCAGCTGATTTCCCTCCGTCCCAACCGGACAGATCTCGATATAAACCTGAGGAAAAATGCTGAACTGTCCGCTGATAAGCCGCTGATGCGCGGTTTGGGCAGCCGAAATCTGAAACAGAAAAACCGTTGTCTGTCGAACCTGATAGCTCAGGTCACAGCCGACATCAATTCGTCGCACAGGACGCTTCCTTTCATGGAAGTTACACAAACATTCATTGCCAGCATCACACGGTAGCTCAATTCATGCTCAGCTGCATACCGGCGTGACGACGTATCATCCACAGTTTTCAGTTCTTGAAAAGCTCGTTTGCCCATTCCATGGGAATCAAAGCAAGGGCGTCCGCCAGCGTCCGGGACCACCAGTCGGTGACTGGTGAAATCTCTGACTGTGTGAAGCGATGAAATGTGGCATGCCGATTCCCTTCCGCCACCACGGCGACGTCGATCGGAAAGTCGACATCCGTCACGCTGGCGCGCGTCGCGTCGAACGCAAGCAGGGCCAGCGCAACCGCAGTCCGAAGCGGTGTGTCGTACCGAAGAAATCGATCGAGCAGAGGTTTGCCATAACTCGTCCGACCGATGATGAAGTAGGGCGAATCAGCAGCCGCTTCGATCCAATTGCCCTCCGGATAAACATAGAAAAGCTGAGGCGATGCGTCATGGCCGAAACATCCTCCGATAATCGCATGAGTATTGAACGAAATGTTACTCCTGGCCAACGAAGCGCCATCCTCTTCTCTCACTCTCCGCAGCTCTTCGCCAAACATGTTGACGACCTGGTGCAGGCGATCGATCGGTTCAATTCGATTTCTGAGGCGCTCGCCTAGATATACCAGGGACTTGTCTCGGACCGATCTCAGGCCGCTTGTCATCGCGAACAATGAATCCTCTGCATGATAGATTGCCGCGAGCTTTTGTTTGCTGACTCTTTCGCTGCCCAAAACTACCTGCGTGTCCGCCAGAGCGACGACTCCCTCTCGAACCTTGATACCGATCCCAAATGTCATCGGGGGACATCCTCTCCAATTTTCATTGCTGCAGCAGGGGTTGCGATTCGACCAGTAGTCGAAAAGCGTGACGGTTTCTCCAGAAGAAGCTAAGCGGTTGCGGCGGATATGATGCAGTTTCCCAAAAGGAGAACTCGTCATTCCGGGAGCATACTTCAACCCGGATTTGATCGCTACCAGTGGTCGCGGAATACTGGACTTGGCGAATTTGGTTAATAGGTCCACAGCCCCGGTGAAGTGATCGCCATGAAGCGGCAAAACACCGTTTCGGCACGAACTTTGCTCAGCCTGCAGAAGGGATGGTTGAATTCACGTCACTCTCGAGAGAGCGATGAACTCCGATTCCGCAGAGATTCATGTTCACTGCCAAGGAGATTCTTTGAATGCTGGGCACAATCTTATTGATCATCTTGATCCTCATGCTCCTCGGTGCGGTCCCATCATGGCCGCACAGTCGAAACTGGGGATATGGCCCCAGCGGCGGCTTAGGCATTGTCGTGCTGATTCTGTTAGTTATGGTCCTCATGGGCCGGATATAGTCGCCAGAACACCACTCATTTGTTCAGGGAATTTTCAATGCGAGACAACAGAAACATGTTTAGAAGCCTAATGATTGTCATGGTGCTTTGTGGATCGCTCAGCGGATTCGCAGGCTGTGATCGAAAAGAAAAGGTCATTGACATCGAGACGCCAGCGGGTGATTTCGAAGTCGAGCGGTCGAAAGACACCGGTAAAGTCGATATCAATGTGGACGTCGATCGAAAATAGGCAAATGTCAGTTCCAATTTGATTTTTGACATGAAAGCGGCGGCCCGCAATGAGGGCGCCGCTTTTTTTTGCGATGTCCTGCCCTCTGGTTCTCTCAAGGCAGGAAATGGACAGATGATCGCTGATCACGCAGCGCGGAGGAAAATGGGTCGTCCCCGTTCAGTTTCTGTCTGGCGCAGACGATTTCATATGAACCACGACAGGTTTCCAAAATCTTTTTGATGGCCCACAGCGTACGTTCCCGCGGTCTGCGATGAAAGCCAGCCGGCTTCGTTCCGCCCGGAAAAAAAATGAGAGACGATGCATCCATCCATCGAATCAGCGGCATAATATGTGCCTGCTTATTGACCGTCAAACAAATTACTGTCGTTTCAGAATTAGGGAGCATTGACCAACTGGCAGAATTGCTGTTGGCTTTTCCTTTGACCTTAAAAAGTGGCAGCTGACGAGCGGCGGCAAGCATGATCGATCAGCTTCTTGCCTGTATGGCAACATGCATACTGAGAGACGTTTTCCTTAGAGTGGAGTAAATTGAGATGAAGAAAATGATGCTGACAATTGTTGGAGGGATCTTGGCCGTTTCGATGCTCGCGCCTGCGAACGCACAACGTGGAGGAGTTGGTGGCGTCCGAGTGCAACAGGGCGGCGGTGGAAACCGGGGTGTCCGATTGCAACAGGGTGGCGGTAGAAACCAAGGTGTCCGAGTGCAGCAGGGTGGCGGCGGAAACCAAGGTGTCCGAGTGCAACAGGGTGACGGTGGAAACCAAGGTGTCCGAGTGCAGCAGGGTGGCGGCGGCGACCAAGGTGTCCGAGTGCAGCAGGGTGGCGGCGGCGACCGCGGCATCCGAGCGCAACAAGTTGGCGGTGGAAACCAAGGTGTCCGAGTGCAGCAAGGCGGAGGCGACCGGGGCATCCGAGTTCAGCAGCGTGGCGGTGGCGACCAAGGCGTCGGTCGCATTGCGTCTCCGAACTACGGAGTTGGAGCCAACCGAATTGCGTCTCCGAACTACGGACCTGGGAATTCAAACAGGAACTTCTACAACAATCAATGGCGGCGCAACGACTTTAATTATGGTGGTTACGGGCAGGGGTATGGCGGTTACGGCCAGCGTTATGGCAGATATGGTCAAAGCCCTGTCGCATCGTTGATTTTCGGCCGGTTCCCAAGTGCTTCTCGATTGCTGCTCTCACCACGTGGATACAGAAACAGCGGAGCTTACTTTCGAAACAATAACGGTTATTACTATTATCCACAGACTGCCATCTCAACGTATGCATATCCTCAAACACAAATCGTCAATGGAGCGCCTTCTGCTCCTGTCGTGAGCCAACAGGCGCCGGATCCGACTCCCGTCGTATTTGGCGGCTTCGCTCATGTCGATGAACTGACCGGGATGTTACCGGTCGTGGCCAATGATCTGTGCCTCGACATGCATTACAACTACCAGGGAAACGCAGGATTTGACGCGGCATACCGTGATGCATATGCGTTGTTGCAGTCGGCAAATTCACTGCAGGCGTCGCACCAGGCTGGCAACAAAGAAGCCATTCATGCAGAAGTTCGCAACATCGATGTCATGCTTCACCGCATTGAAGAGCAGACATTCAGTTGGACCCGCCAAGAGCAGCGACAGGTTGGCGAACTTGGATTGTTGACAAAGCTGGAAGTCACAGCAGACATAACTCATCACCTGATGTACGACATTGGCATTGAACCGGACGCAGACCAGCATTACCCAGGACCGGCAAATGAACGACCGGTCCAATAATCATCCATGATGTCGTGATCACCGAGCGTCTCCCACCGCTCACCGTCGCCGTTTGGCGGTGAGCACATTGGTGGCGTTGAGACGGCGCGGCTCAATTGGGGGCCACATACTCAGGGAAGAGGCTCCCGTGCGTGGGCTCGTCCGCATTTCGAAGCAAACCCCAGCGGCTCGCTTGCCAGCAGGTGCGAGAATGACAATCCAATGCAGTCAACCATCCGTGCCGCCAGCACGCGGTGTCAATGCAAATGGCAAAGCCAAGGTCGAGGATTTCGGAATCCCGTTGCTCAGTATGTCCCCACGACCACAGTACAACCAGATTGATGGGGTCGCATATCATCAGGTTCAAACAGAGCCCAGCGCAATTGATACTCGTCAGTCTGGCTGATCGGCACGTCGGGAAGATAATTGGCATGCGTCAACAGGAACTCATCAGTCTCAAGAAACGGCTGGCACGATTCAAGCAGTGACCAGTGTTCCGCCGGAATGTCCGCAAGCACAGCTCCAAAACGGTAGGAGTTGAGCGTCGCGACACCACCACAATTTTCCCAGTAACGAAGCGCGCTTTCGCTCTCTCGCGCCGCAGGAATCATCACTTCGTGATTGCCTTTTATCAGGACAACATCACACTGTTGCTGCAGATGAATCAGGCGATCAAGCACCGCACCGCTGTCAAGATCCTGATCAATCAGAAAGCAAAAGGGAACATTCTACTTATTCGACTTCTTTGGCCTTCCTCGTGGTCGAATCAAAAGGGGACATTCTACTTATTCGACTTCTTTGGCCTTCCTCGTGGTCGAAGAGATGACTCAAGGGCGAGTTGTTTGGCGGTTGTTGTCTGCCAGCGAGTATCGCCAAACGGGGTGCCCCGGGCAAGACTGTGGCGGAGCGATTTGAGTTCGGCCTCGGTCTGCACGCCGTTCACGTGACGCGTCCATTGTGAAGGCTTCAGGAACGGACCATCGGACAGCAGACCCTCAGGACCGCTGCGGACTGTTGGCTTCAAACTGGACCACTCCCAGTCCTGACTTCGCTCAACCATATTCGCCCGCAGCGGATTTCGTTCCACGTAACGCAGCACCGTCAGGAAGTGTTCGTCCGACTGAACCGGAAACGCCTTGAAGCGCCCCTGCCAGACATGCCCGCTGCCTTTGTAGTCCCGATGATACCGACGGACGTGTGAGGTCATCAGCCATTGCATCCAGCGACTCAGATCTCCGTCCTCATGCGGCCACAAGAGCAAATGGAAATGGCTTGTCATCAGACAAAACCCCGTCAGCCGCATTGGCACCTTCTCGTGAGCCTCCCGCATCAGGTTCACAAACGCGGCAAAATCGTCATCTTTGTGGAAGACATCGCTGAGGCCATTGCCCCTGTTCAGGACATGGTAAACAAAACCACCGCGAGATGCTCTGGATGTTCGTGGCATCGAAGCAGCCTAACCGATGCCAAACCCAATGTAAAGTAGAATGTCCCCTTTTGCTCGCTCCCCTTTTGCTCGCACGGCTCCAGAATCTGCTCGAAGGCAGCGAAGTCTGCGTCCTTCTTGAAAATGTCCGCACGGAGATTGCCACGATTCAGAGCGTGATACAATCCTCCGGCTTCGTCAGCACGGGGTGGTCTTGGCATTCCTGATTCCTTCGAAAGTGGTGCAATAGCCTACCAAATTCCGAATACACTGTCAACAAAGAGACCTGACCCCTTTGATGTGGACCGAATACACTGTCAACAAAGAGACCTGACCCCTTTGATGTGGATGTGGATGTGACCCCCGCCATTTCGCCTCAAAGGCCTCTATAGAAACGTGCATTTGCATTGTCCGGGACTACAATAATTGTGCCAGGTGCCACTCTCCCATTTTCCTGCGGTGAAGTCATTTCCACCATCCATCCACTTCTCCTTGAATTTCTAATAATGCTCAGCGTCATTCGTTCAGTAGTTGCGACATCTGCGTCGCGCGCCAGAACTAATGCTGCGGCAGCAGCCTCATAAATCGTCCGACGTTCAATAACTGTGACATCTGCGTCGCTCGCCAGAACTAATGCTGCCGCAGCAGCCTCATCAATCGTCCGACTTGAGCCTGTTCGAGAAAACATCACATTTAGTAAAGATGTGCATGCAAGTCCCGCAAGTGCCATGAGTACTATTGAGGTTTTCAAAATTAATCCACCTTGCAATTAAGTATAATCCAAGTGATAGTTTCATCAAGTGCTTCTTCCATACGCAGCTTACATCTTTCATTTCCCGGCAACGTCGCCAAAAACATAGGATCATGAAGTATTGCATGGAGCTCCTGCGATGTTTCCTTGCGCCTAAGGCACTCGTCTTTTCGCCTTAGCTCCTCAGTTGGGAATTCGGCTGGGTATATGCCGCGACGATCGACATTGCACTCAATATTGGGCAAGTGACGTTTTTCGTGGTCTGCGATTATTTTGTCGAACTCAGGGCAATTCAAATACTCGGCGTCTCCAGGATCAAGTTTGTAACGAAACACACACGCGCATTTCTTGCCCCAATAACAAACTACTTGTCCAAGCTTGTTGCGACGTTCGAGTGTGCTTTCTTCGAATTCTCGACATACTTCGTCGCAAGTCTTGATTTCGACAGTCTCACATCGATCATTCGGCTTCCCATAGTTGTACCACTGATCTTCGCCAATACTAGACGGCTGTAGTAGAGACTCGGATTTGGATGAAATGAAATCTCGACTACGCTCGTTTGCGTTGGCAGCATACTTCAGTGAGGCTCGGACAATACTTCTTGTAAACTGTGAAGAGTATAGCAGCTTTTGAAAATGCCGAAATTTATATTCCAATCCGATGCCTAGCCTATTGAATATGTACCGGTATGAAATAGTGTCTACGGTAAAAGCGAGTTGAACAAGGCTTTCCCACATTGCCAATGTCGGCTGGTACATCCTCGGCCTGACATACACCAGCCCCGTCGCCGTGTCGAAGTAGTATCCGTACCGCCCGACCCAACGAAATGGATTGACCGTCGTTCCGCTGCTGGTGATTAGGTTGCCCAGGCATCGTAGAGATACTTGTCGGACGTGGCCTGATCACTCGTCGTCAGCAGGCGAATTGTGCCGAGGGCATCGGTGTGGAGGATGTTCGATATAGAGCCGCGACGCTGGCTGATGACGGAGCCGTAGTGTTGCGGTTCGTTCGTGTAAACCGCCTGCATGGCGTTGGTGCCGTCGAGTTCTGACAGGTATCCGTCGATCGGTTGATCCCACACGAACTTCGTCGTGTCCGTGCCCTGCTGAGACGCCACGCGGCGGTTGTCGCCGTTATAGGTCATGGTGACGGGTGATCCGATCGGAAGCCGGTACAGCGTCGGCTGGTTCTCGAAGTTCCATGTCGTGGTCGTGCGGTTGCCGGTAGCGGGCTGTTCGATCTTCTGGTTGCCGGTTGCGTCATAGACATATGTTGTGCGTCCGGCGACGGCCTGGCCGTATTTTAATTGGTTGGCAACGTCAAACGCATACGTCGTGCGAGCGGAATCGGCGTTCTTCAGTGTGCGGTTGCCTGCCTGGTCGTACGTGAATGTTTGACGATACGCATTCGTTCCCGTACGGTGTTCGCCCAGCAGTTGGTTCTGCTTGTCGTACATCCATGTCGTACGAGCAGCAGAGACGTTTTCGGCCATGCCCGTGCGATTACCGGATGGATCGTACTTGTAGTCGAGCTTCAGCAGTGAGGCTCCGTCTGATTTGCGGTGAAACACCTGACTCGTCTGGCTGGCGGCATCATACATCATTGAGACTCGTGTGCCGTTGGCATTTCGTTGCACCGTTCTGCGTCCGGCGTCATCGTACGCCAGCGTCGTGCGTTCACTGTACGGATTTCGCAGCGATGTGATCTGTCCGGCGAGATCGTACAGATGCATTAATCGTCCAGAGCCAGTGGCGTCCATCGAGCGTCGTGTACCGATCGCATCGAAGGAATAAGTGGCTCGCTGAGAATTCGGACTGGCTGCGACCACGGTTTGCCCTAAAGCGTCATACGATGACGTATACCTTCCGGTTGAGTCGGCCATCAAGGTGCGATTGCCGACAGCGTCGTAAGCCAGCGTCGTCCGACTGCCGTCCGGATATTTTCGACTGGCCAATTGGCCGACGGAATTGTAGACATACGTCGTGCGGTTGCTGCGGGCGTCGATGCGGAGGTTTTGCTGATCGGCGGCATCGTACGCCGACGTCGTGCGACGGTTCAGCGGATCGATGAGCTGCGTTTGCGCTCCGGTGCTGTCAAAAGTGAAGCTGTGTCGGTTGGCTCGGGCGTCCACCAAGGCCGAGGTTTGCCCCAGACTGTTGTAAATTGTCGTCGTGCGGTTGCCGAGGGCGTTGATTTCCACGGTGCGGCGACCGAGAGCGTCATAGACACTGGACACACGATTGCCGTTGGCATCGATCGTCGCCAGATTCTGGCTGGCGGTGTTGTAGACAGTCGTCGTGCGTTTGCCGAGCGGATTGATGTTCGCCACGACGCGACCGACAGTGTCATACACCGACGTGCTGCGATTGCCCAGCGGGTCTTTGCTGCCGACCGTCTGACCGACTGTGTTGTAAATCGTCGTCCAGCGTTTGCCGAGCGGATTGACCGACGCAGCAGGACGTCCCACGTTGTCATACACAGTCGTTGAGCGGGCTCCATTGGCATTCACCGACGCGACACCTCGACCACTCGCGTCATAAACACTGGTCGTGCGATTCCCGAGTGCATTGATACTTGCCACAGTCTGGCCATCGTTGTTGTACGTGGTCGTTGAGCGGGCGCCTTTGGCATCGACGCTGGCAATCGTCTGACCGGCGATGTTGTAAACCGTCGTGCTGCGACTGCCTGCCGCATTGATCGAAGCGACGACCGCACTATTCGCGTTGTACACGGACGTGGAACGCCGTAGCAACGGGTCGACTGACGCAATACTGCGGCCCGCAGGATCATACACCGTTGTCCAGCGATTCCCTTTGGGGTTCACCGACGCAACTCCGCGTCCCGCGACGTCGTAAACCTGCGTGCTGCGGAATCCCAGTGCATTCACACTCGCAAGACTCTGGTTCGCGGCGTTGTACACCGTGGTCGAGCGCTGATTGAGCGCATTCACGCTCGCTACCGTGCGGCCTGCCACGTCATAAACCGCAGTCGTGCGTTTGCCAAACGAATCCACACTGGCCAATGGTCGATTGAGCACATCGTAAACCGTCGTCGAGATTGCGCCAGTTGGGGCCACAGTCCGAACCTGATTGCCCACGGCGTTGTAGACAAAACTCGTCCGGGCTCCGTTCGGAGCAATCGTGGCCTTCGGTCGGCTGCAGCAGGTGTCGTAGATCGTGGTGTTGCGCAGGCCGGTGGGAGCGATCATCGCAATGGCCCGGCCATCGGTATCCAGCACACTGGTGGTCCGCAGCCCGGCAGGACTGATGGCGGCGACGGGTCGGCCGGCGGCATTGTAAACCGTGGTGCTGATGCGGCCCAGCGGTGACTGGGATCGCACACGACGGCCCACAAGATCGTACGCAAGACTGGTTCGCTGCCCGAGCGGATTGATCAAGGCTTTGACTCTGCCAAACGCATACACGCTGGTGGTCCGTGCGCCGTTCGCCTGAATCGTGGCCACCGGAGCTGAACACGCACTGTAGATCAAGGTGGTGCGGTTACCGAGCGGGTCAATTTCTGCCAGTTTCCGGTTGTTCAGATCATAAACACTCGTCGTCAGAGCCCCGACGGGATTCTTCATCGCCACGCGCTGCGCTTTGACGTACGAATACGTGGTCCGTCGCGAAAGGGCATCGATCATCGACTTCACCAGTCCGTTTCCGTCGTAGACCGTCGAATTGCGGGCTCCCAGCGGATTGATTTGAGCCACAATTCTGTAATTGGCGTCATAGACATTTGTTGTCCGCTGACCTAACGCATTGACCGTCGCCAGCGGCCGCTGGCTGGCGTCTCGCACAATCGTCGTGCGGTGTCCCAGAGCGTCAATCGTCGCGATACAGTTGGAACTTGTATTGTAGACGTGCGTGGTTCGTCCCTGAGCCGTGATTTCCGATTTCAGAAACATCACGCGATTCGGCTGCCGTGCGTAAGTGTACGTCGTTCTGATTCCCGCCGCCGTGATGTGTGTCTTGAGACGGCTGCCTTCATAGGTGAAGGATTCCCGCTGTCCGAGCGGGTTAATGACCTGCGTGACTTTTCGAGGAATGTTGTGCGTCAGCGTGGTGATGCGTCCCATCGGGTCAGTCACGCGCGTGGCCAGCCAGTCCAGATACAGATAGGTGTACATTCCTCCGTCCGGCTTCTGAATCCGCCTGCAGAAGCCGTTGGTATCGTAGGCAAACGACGATCGCAGGCCGTCAGGTGAAATGACGGACGTGATTTTGTGATTGCCGTCGTACCGAATGGAAGTGGTACACAATTCCGGGGTGATCTGACTCGTCAGGTTCCCGCTGCCATCGACCGTAAACGTCGTAATGCGGCCAAAGACGTCCTGAATCCTGCGAATCTTACTGGAAGCGTTGTAGGCAAACGTTGTCCGGCGACCCGCCGGATCAGAAATGTACGACAGGGGACTGGCGCTGACGAGGGACCACTGCTGACCACTGGCATTTTGAATGGCCGTCAGCACACCGCTCGCATTGTATGCGTACACCATCCCCGTGGCAGTCGTCTCCGTCCAGGTGTTGTCGCCGTTCTGAACCAGCGTGCTGGTGCAGTCCGGAGGCGGCATGTAGGCTCCGCTTTCATCCTTGCAGCGATGGCGGTTGACACTGCCGTTACACTGAGAAACATCCGCCGTGGACGCATCCACAGCGGTGACAGACTTTGTGACAGTACTGCTGGCTCCGTGGCCGAGCGGGGTCGCCGCGCTCCATTGGGTATTGATCGTAATGGCGGGGGCCGGAGATTCGGGACCCGCACCAGGCATGAACAGGGCCACCGACACATTTCCGCTGGCGACGTCCATGCTGGTAGCGCACGCTCCGCCAGAACACCCACTTCCACCTCCCCCACTTCCGCCGACGCCACCACGTCCGCCGACGCCGGGGATTTCGGGCTGGGGAGCCTCGCAACATGTCTCGCATGGCTCCTGCACAGGCGGAATATACATAGCGAAATTCGGCAGGTTGATCTTCGTTAAACACGTGTTCATGTTCGGGGAAAAACAGTCAGCTTCCGTTAACTCCCCCAGTGATTCTGGCGGGATCGGTTCAACCAGACAGGAGCCGGGAAAATTGCATTCATGATCCCCCACCTGAAACGTGAAGGGGAGGACCTGATCTTCAAGACAATCTTCGATGTCTTCCTTGCGGAACTTCACGAAAGACGGGATGTGGTAACCCGGCCCCACGAAACTCACTTCAGATGCATTCAGACACTCATCCGTGAAATTGCCAATGGAGAACGCGACCGGCGTGTAGCACCAAAGATTGATCAGATTGTCGGTGCAATTGCCCAGATCCGACAGATCAAACACATAAACTGCGCTCGTCGGACAATCCGGGCACTCCCTGTTCGTAATGCCATTGATCGTCACCCGGTAATACCGGGTAATCCCGTTGACGCAGCATTTGCACAACACTTCCGGACTCGTCGATGGCATGTCGAAAACCTTCCTGACTAAGATGCTGCGTCACTCACTCAAAACCATTTCAACGGGCACCGCCATACCTGAAAAACTGGCTGCGGCCCTGCGGGGAGAATTGCCACGATGCCCCGACATTGTGGTCCAGTCACCGATATGCTGTGCAAGGCTCGGGGAATGCACGTAATAAGTAATCCCGGATTTTTGGCACCAGGATCCCACCAGAGAATCAATGCTTCCAAACTCGTTGGAAGTACCAAACCGCTGATGGTGAAAAAACATCGAATCACACAACAGTGCCCGTGCAACACTGTTCGGAAAAATCAGACACAGTGCTCCACAGGTCAAACTTCCCGCATCCAGAGCATGAAATCCGCATGCATCAAATTGATCATGCACTGCCGCGCAATAGATCGAAAGAACCTGCGGTGACGAATTCGTCCAGAGAACCTGTTCTAAATAACTCCGAACACCACCACAAAAAACCACATCGTCCTGACAGAGAACGTACGCGTCCGCTTTTGGTTCACGCAACACGAGTTCCGTAAGACTGAGATACCAGTTTGAAAACATTCCCAGCCTTTTCCCCCGGGGACACCAGTGATGTCCAGCTTCGACTCCCTCGAGTGATGATCCTGGTTCCGCAAAGATGTACGCATCGCTCCATCCGGCATGCCGGAGACTGTCCAGCATCCGCCCCAGTGTTGGCACGGCTCGCGGTGCCGTTGTCACACCGACCGCCCAGCTGTGAACCGAATTCGGTCCCGGTTGCAGAGAGGCTTCGTAATCACAGCAGCGACTGCACGATTCGCGCGTGGTCAGTTCGTGACCCGGGTGACTGCAGTGGTACGTTTGCAAATTGGCTTCTGAACGGTTGCCAAGAAACAGGCAGGCAACGCCCTCTGTCGGCGTACAGGGATTCCGGCGAGCGACGGGGAGATTCGTTGCGGAATAATCATCCGACCGCTGTCGACAACTCCGACAGACTGCAACCGGAACAACCGAATCTTCCGATTGGATCTGTGGATGTGAACAAAAAAAACGATCATTCCCGGCGGGCGTCGCGGTTCTGAAATGACAGGATTCGAGCGTTCTCATGTGCCCTGCCTCAATTTCGCAGGACGCGGACCTTGAGCAGGGGACATGACGGCGTTACTGGAACAGAAATGCAGGCATTCGACGTCCCAGTTGACCTTTTTCACAAATCCTTCGGCGTGTAATGACGCATAAAAAGCCCGGTCAAAATCCGGGAGCAGATAACCATGCGAAAAGGTCATTCGACGGATCATTTCGGTTCGGATAATCGCACAGCCAAAGCCGTTCCCACCGACGCTGGTGACACCCTGTTGCGGCGTGGTGTAACATTCCAGGTCGCCGCCCCATGCGACGTACCCTGAGTTAAACCGCGATCGATAGGGGGCCGCGACCGAGACAGTTCGTTCATCCAGATCTTCGAGTAGTTTTCGGGCAACATCCCGTGGCGGAAGAATGTCGTCTTCCAGGATCCAAACGAGTTCTGTGGACAGTTCACGCCGCATCAGGTTGTAGATTCTCGCCATGCTGATTCGGACATCGGTTGCTGATTCGAGGCGCGGCTGATCGGCGAGGTTTGGGATTCCAACAGTCCGCTTGATGTGGCGGATATCGGTATAGTCAGAATCCGCGATCCAGTGACGGACCGTCCGAGAGAAATCATCATTCTGACTGGTGTCGAGCAGGATCAGCCGGATCTGGTTGTGGGGCCAGGTCTGTTGCTCAAGGAATTTGGCCATTTGGGGCCAGAGCAACGCTCTGCCCGACAGGGCTACAAAAAGCGTCAGCGTCTCATATGCCAGCCATGCGACCTCAAAACGCGACCGGTCTCTGACTTTTGTGGCCAGTGCCGATTCGGCGTGTCGACGATAGTAGTAACGGCCGGTTTGCTTGCGTGCAGTCCAGCCTCCTGCGGTGACGCACTTCCAGAGCCACCAGTCACCCGTACAGGACGCCGTCCTCGCTTCCAAGTGAGCAGAAAATGCGGCGGTTACTTCCAGCACGTCACGCCGCACAAGACTCCCCGCATGGATATAATTTTCCTGATGGAGGGCGGCCCTGCTGAACGTGTCCGGAAACGTCCGCCGTCCGGTCATCGAGCCAAACAGATCAAGATCCGAGTACACGATCCCCACATCGTCCGATGCGAATCCAGCAAGCCCCTGCTCAAGATAGTCGCGACCCAGACGGTCATCGGCGTCCAGAAAACAAAGAACATTCGATGTTGTTTGCTCAAATCCCAGGCGGCGAACATCGTGGACATTGCCATAATCGACACGGATCACGCGAATGGCAAGCTGCCTGTAACGCTCTGCAACTTCAAATGAGTCATCGACTGAGCGATCAACAATGACGAGAATCTCGGCCGCACTCACGGTCTGCGCCAGTACACTGTCAATCGCTTCCGCCAGAAACCTTCCGTAGTTGTGACAGGGGATCACGACAGCCACGGACAATGGCCGCAGCATCGAATTTTTTCGAGGATGTTGATTTCGAGTCCGGACGACTGCGGGACGCGGCGTGCCCGCAAGTGGACAGGTCCTGCAAATCGAGCGGGTCACCAGCCCGTCGCAGACAACCACCCCGGGATTTTCGCAATAAAATTGTTCGGTGCCATTCAGAGTCACCCGGCACGCGCATTCCTTGAGTGTCATTTTCTGCCCCACGTTATCGACTCTGATGAGACAGGTCGTGCCACGGTAGCATGCACACATGAAAAGGACTGAGCAGAGCGGCCCATCGATACCGAGACGAAATCAGACGTCTCTTGAGCGGCGCAAGGATTCAAAATGCAATACGGATGCGACTGCATGAGCATCTTCCTGGGAGCGACCCGCCATGGTCATAAGGAGCGCGATAACAGTACCCGCCTTGACTCACATCGTCAATTGAAAATCATGAGAAAATCTCCGAAGTGTTTTGACACACTTGAAAGGCGGGACTACCCGTGGTCATGAATCGAAGGCGACAACAACGCAACACTGCAGACTTCAAGGGTCGCAGTTGTGAGTTTCCATGCCCGTGCGTAGGATGCAGACTCTCGGTGTCGGTCGGATACGTTATTCCTGACTTCGGCGTGCGTTCGAGAGGTAGCAATAACATGCGGGAACTGGCGAAGTGTGACTATCGCGTCGAGACAGACGACCAGACGAATTACTACTGCCGACATAGTTCCGTTCACGTCAAAGGCAATCTCGTGAACAGTGCGATTTGCCGCTACTGTCCGCAGAGAACCATCGCATGTCTGAGCCCGAGGCCTGTGCCTGAATCAACCGAACTGACAGCAATCGTTGAAGCGTCATTGATTCAGAAAGTCTGGAATTTCACGTCGGCTGTGGCCGCATTCGTTTCTGATGGGATGACGCTTGTGGACAACGAGACCTATGCCGCGCGGATGGCCGTTTGTGAGACATGTGAATATCGCTCAAACAACCAATGCCGAAAATGCGGATGTAATCTGACACTGAAAGCGTCCGGCCGGGCATTCGAATGCCCTATAGGCAAATGGCAAATGGTGGAAGTTGCAGAACAGGGTTAATGGCGGCATTGAAACTATTGAACTGCAAGCGCGTGCAGGATCTGTCGCCAGCGAGCCCAGACTACGCCTGGCCCAGAAGTTTCGGTCACGACCGACGCGCATTGAGTCAGGTATTCCGAAGAAACGTCCAGTAGTTGTCCTGCGGATTCAGAAGCGTACAGGGGAGTCACACCTCGATAGTACAGTTCCAGGTCAGCCGATGATCCGCGATTGATGAGAACGGGAATGCCCGAGGCAACGAAATCAAACAGTTTTGCCGGGGCTTGTGCCGAGACCTGAAATCAGAGCCTTTGACGTCAATGGCGGTGCTCACCTGAGCCAGCCATTCCAAATGCGTGGCTTCCGTCCATGTTCCAGCGCGCACGCGATCTGGATTGTCGAACCCAAATTCCTGTGGCCGCATCGCTCGTCCATCGGTCTCGGTCAGAATCCAGAGATCAGCTTCTAATGTCCGCTGATTTGCCCACGCGACGATGGGGCCAATATTGCAGCGACGTCCAACCCACAGCATCGGCCCTGGCTGCCATCCGGTTCGCCGGTCGCTGAGAATATATTTCAGGGGATGATCCAGATACTCCGCTCTCCTCGCGGCGGTGAAGTATCGCAGAAGTCGTCGGCAGTGAACGACGACAAGGTCAAAGCTCCGCAGGAATTCAACATCACCCTCAATTTCGGATGCACTTCCATAGATATCGACCGGAATATAGACCAGTCGACAGTTGCTGCGCCGCAGCTTCGCCAGGATTTCTGCGGGTGGAGCGAATTTCAGAAAGACGATCACGTTTGCCGCGGGCGGATTCTGGAGGTCTTTGAAACTGATTGCCTCGACCTCTGGACGCAGTGCCTCCACCAGTCCCGCCCCAAGCCAGTTCCACGAACCAAATTCCGGCAATCCCGGTCCCACTGCCACGGTGACACGCGTCATTGGTGGGTTGCCTTCTGAATGGCCTGCCGCAGGGCAAGAACTGCGGACTCCGGAATATGCAGTTTGTCGGGAGGAACTCCCTCGAGCGCCGTCGCAAGATCTACAGCGGAAATCCCCGAACAATCCTCCACTGAACACCCCTTGACCAAAGTGGTTAGCACGGAACCCGCGGCAACTGTCACGCCGCAGTTGTGACATTGAAACGCAGCGGCAGTAATTCTGCCTCCGTCCAGCCTGACCTGAATCACAAAAAAGGTCTTCCCCGACGTCCCCATAACCCGATCCGTTTGGGTGTTGAGCGTCCCTCGGCTTTGAGGTCGGAGGAAGTGCTGCGATCGTTTCGAATATGATCCGCTACTCGCCCCTTTAGTTTGTTGTTGAATCGGCCGGAGCTGCTGCAGATGTCAGCAGTTCCGAATTTCCGAAAGTGATCCAATGCTTGATGAGGAGCGAACATCCTGATGCCGCATCGTCGGTTGCGGCAGCCAGCTGACAGATTGCAGAAATACGGAGAGGTCAATGTTCAGACACTGCCGGGGCGATCCCGTCTTCCTTGAATCGACCATGGCACAAAGTGCCATCCCAAATTGTGTAAAACTACTGAACTGCTCGGCTGAATTTGCAAGCGTTCCAAACCATAACCGTATTGAATACAGACTGGTCAGTCAAGATTCGGCACAGCGTATCCGCATCGGATCCCCTGTGCCATTCCAGGCGAGTTCCAGAACCCGCTGGACACCGAGTCCGTCATTTCGGGAATCCAGCTCAAATGCTGTCAGAATCGCTCTTGTTGCCTGAAAACATCGATCGTCCGGCATCACTGCGAGCAGCTCTCGAAGGCTGTCCCAGTGTCCGCGCTGAGCATGCAGTCTCCCCAAGCCATTCCATGCTGGCGAAAACGGCCGACAATCAGAGATCGATGCCTGCCACTGCGCGGCAGCTTCGTCGAGTTGGTCCAGATCTTTCAGCGTGAGGGCCAGATTGTGGCGGGCTTTGAAACCCGTAATCCCCCGATCTACGCTTTGAAACACTTTGTCCACTGCCTCGTGCAAAACGCGGTCGTAGTCGGCTGCGGCTTCGTTGAGTTGTCCCGCGTCCTGATACAAGGTAGCCCGGCGAAACAAGAGTTCCTTGTCACCGGGGAACTGACTCAGTGCGGCGGATATTGTCGTGATGGCCTCTGCCGTCCGTCCCTGCTGCCGCAGACAATTCGCCAAGAGCGCCCATGTCTTTCCCAAGTGAGATTCGCCATCAGCCGCCACTTCGATCGATCGCCGCAGGAAACCCTCGGCCAATTGATATTCGCCTGCGTCTTCGTGAGTCATACCCAGGTTGAACAGGACAAACGGATGATCTGGCCGATCTTCGAGATCCTTTGCAAGAATACGAAAGTCTCGCTCCAGTTTTCGCTGACGAACCTCAGGTGTCTGAATCGATCCTTTGTGAATCACATGAATATCTGTGAACACAACATTGCCGCCGGACCTGCTGATGGCCGGCAAAATCTGTTCGTGAATGCGATGTTCAAATCGCAGTTCGGGTAGGTTGCGAAAGACCTTGATGTGATCGACGATCGTGAGTTGCCCCGGCTCGCTGGATTCGCAGTGCACCTGGGCGACATAACCAAAACAGTCCGGCGAATGATTGCCGTAGACAAGTTCTCTCAGTTTCCGTCCCTGCTCCTGCGAGATGACATCGTCTGAATCCATCCAGAAAATCCATTCTCCGCGCGCATAATTCAGCGACCCGTTCCGGGCGGCTGAGAA
The DNA here is from genome assembly GCA_037719765.1 of Planctomycetaceae bacterium. Classification (GTDB taxonomy): domain Bacteria; phylum Planctomycetota; class Planctomycetia; order Planctomycetales; family Planctomycetaceae; genus SXXK01. The sequence goes on along the minus strand of JBBJME010000082.1, from coordinate 5,286 downwards.
ATCGTCGCACCACGGGAACTCAAACATCCGGGCTCCGAAACTGCGGCAGATCTCTGGTGTCCGGTCCGTGGAACCCGTGTCGACAATGATGATCTCATCCACCCACGGATAGATACTCAAGACAGGCTTCGATCGTGTCTTCGTTGTCGCGTACGATCATGCACAGAGACAGGCGAATGTGCTTTCGCTGCAACAGTTGTTGCCCGTCGGCCAGTTGATGCATCGTGTAACGATCCGGATGTGTTGCGAGCGGTTGTCCGTTGGACACTTGACCCTGCATCGGGCTGGATTGTGTCGCCCCGATGTTTTCCCATTTCTCGCGATAGCGGCGTTCATTCTTCCGCATGATCTCGCCGAAATCCAATCCTGAGCCCTTGAACGTCGCACTGCCATAGTGATGCACAAAGACATGCCGGGCAATGACTGCATTGAATCCGGCACGTTGCGCACGGCAGCAGAAATCGTCATCTTCGAAGCAACCGACTTCGAATCGCTCGTCCAGAATTCCAATACGCTCCATGACTTCGCGGCGAAACATCAGGCAGAAGCCAACCAGCCGGTCGATAACCGTCAGCTCTCGGTTCGATCTGCAATCCCAGGCAAAGCCGTCGAGGCTGGTCAGATCCGAATACGTTGCCGGAATTTGCTGCTCCCCACTGACGTTATTGGACACCGGACCGATAAGTCCGTTGGCAGGATCATCGTGCAGTGCCTCCAGAAGACCATCGAGCCAGCCGGTTGTCACGATGCAGTCGTTATTAAGTAACAGCAGGTGTTGACCGTTGGCAATCTGTAGGCCCTGATTGACGGCCGGTGCAAAACCACGATTGTGCGAATTCAAGATCACCCTCGCTCCGGGAATCGACTGCAAGTAGTCAGGCGTCCCATCGGTGGAACCGTTATCGACAAAAATCAGTTCGATGTCTTCGTCGGTTCGCATGAGGATGCTGTCCACACACTGCCGCGTTGCCCAAAGTTGATTGAACGTCACAATCACGATCGACGTCAGTCCATAATCGCGTCTATGCCTTACTTGCGATTGGACCAGATGTTGATAGATAAAGAATTCTTCGGCATCCCTTGGTGCCAAACCGGCAATCGAAAGGTTTCCGATGCGCACGGTTCCTGGATCGCCGGACTCTCGCCAGTCTTCGTACCCTGATCCGGGTATGGCTGTTCGTTGAATGATTTCAAACCCAGAGCGATAGAGCAGTTTTTCCAGTTCCCGTCTTGTAAAACAGCGCACATGATCATCATCGAGCAATCCAGCTCGTTCGTAAGTCCAGTTGCCGTCGATCAAGCCAGAGATCACACTGTGGTGGCGACTGTTGGGAACGCTGATGACGAGCGACCCGCTGTCGCTCAGCCAGTGCCGACATTTGCGGAGGACGTCCATTGGATTTCGCAGATGTTCCAAAACGTCGGCCAACACAATGCAGTCAAATGAAGCGGGCGCGATGGCACCCTCCGGCAGGGTCTCCATGGATGCTTCGATGACCTGATTAAGTCGTGTGGCTGCGGTGCCAGCTGCCACTGGATTGGTTTACCCCGTGACGTGGCAGTCACGTTCTGATTTCAACGCTTGCCCCAGCCGTCCACTGGCGCAACCAATGTCCAAAATTCGATTGGCAGTGACCGGGATCAGGGCACGCACGTCTGGACGATCGAATTCAAAATAGTCATGGGATTTGCCTCCCATGGAAACGGTGGCTTTGGTTTGTGTCGCTGTCTGCAGCAATTCAACCATGCGATGGCGATAGGTGTGGTGTTGCAGAACGTGGTGATGGCCTTCGGTTGCCAGTTTGTCGGCAAAGGTTTTGTCATGCAGCAATCGATCGATTTGTGCGTCGAGTTCTTCATCGGTGCGGAATGTCAGCAGGTGGCGACCAATCTCAAACAATTCCTCCAGTCTGTTTCCTTCAATGTGAGTTGTAATCAACGGAATTCCGCAGGCCGGAATCTCGAACAGTCGCATGTTGAGGTCATCAGCGACGCTGCAGTTGAATCCCACATGGGCGCGCGAGTACATCCGCGACATTTCGTCAAACAGGGCCTGCCCGAACCAACTGGAGGGATAACGTTGAAGCAACCGTTCGAGCAAACGATGGCGTTCGTGCCCAACGATATTGCCGACAAATACCACATCATGGCATTTAAATTCGCCAGCAATGGGCCGGTGAATGTCCGGATCGCAGGCCAGTGGCAGCCAGTTGACCTGTCGACCAAGGGCTTGCTGGAGTGCGTTCGCTCCGTTCTGCTGGGCAGCAAACACCAAGTCGGCGTCTCCAAATCGTCGAATACTGCGGGACAAATCCATATGAGAGTCGATGGCCCAAGCCGCTCTGGGACGACATTGCGTCGGTATGACGTAATCGAGTCCGTCGTCAATGAACACGAACAGGTCAAAAATCGAAGGATCGATCATGTCCAGTTCGTGCGGCAGCAGGTGTTCCAGATCGACGAGTGGTCCCAACGCACGGCGACAGTAATAGCCTGTGGTTTCCGGCCGCTGCTGATTGTCGAAAACAAGACCGACTTTCACGATCAGCTCCTGATGGCGGCAAACATTGATCGGTATTTTGAAGTGATCACATGGTCCCAGGTATGCTCCGCAAGAAATCGCTCACGTCCTGCGACACCGAGAGAAACTGCATATTCACGATTCGACATCAGACGCTGCAGACAGGCGGCAAGGTCCGTGGCATTACCCGGCTCAAAAAGCAGTCCCGTCACGCCGTCAGTGACAGTGAACGGCAAACCGCCAATGCGGCTGGCGACAACAGGTCGCGTCGCTCCCATCGCCTCAACTGCTGTGCCAGCCGCCTCCTGTGCAATCGTGGGGACGACCACGATGTCACACTCTGCCATCAATGAGGGAAGGTCACTTTGATTCTTCCAGCCTCGGTACCGAAGAAACGGTGCTTCATATGTGTCAGGATCACCCGTCACGTGCAGCTCAAAATCCTGTCGCGCATCCCACATTCGGCAACATGCCTCAAAAATGACATGAAAACCTTCATCAGTTCGTGCACCAGGCCAGCGAACAGAATTCGCCAGGCACCTTCGCCGAAATTGCGATCAGCCAGGTTGTCGAACCGCCGTGCGTCAAAGCCGCTGGGGATGACGCGAACGTCCTTCGCATATGGCTCGCACAGCGCCCCGATCAAGGGATTCACGACAAGGATCGCTTCTGCATTGGCAAAGGCCTGTCGCAATTTCGGATAGAATGCATCCTCACCAAAGCCCACGAGCTCTCGTTCGTCGGCGTGGAGCGAGCCGGAAGAATGAGCATTTTGTTGGACGCAAGTGAGACATTCCTCCCGTGTGGAAAGCTGCGACTTCCGACATTGTCGAATCCCGGATTCACGATCTGCGAGCAGCCGCACATTGTTCAGCGGGCATATGCATTCCATCGCTGCCAACCGGAGAAAGTACGGGTGACTGGATACCGCCGAGGCCAGCAAACCCTTGGAATTCCAACTGTCAGTGACAATCACTGCATCCGGGTCAAACCTATCGACAGCATCACGAAAGGCCGTTTCAATATTGTCGCGATTCCAGCTCAGTTCACTGAATTGGATGGCGCAGGAATTGTAAGGCAATGATTCAGTCACTGCGCCGACAGACCATGGCTCGTAAACCGCGAAGAAGTGACAGACGTCGTAACCATCGAGCGACAGAAACTGTGCCAGCTCCGCCGTATGGACGATGCCGCCGCCGGTGGACGGCCAGTTGAAGAGGAGACTGACAATCGCGATGCGAAACGGAGCTGCATTCTGTGGCGTTGAGTCCGCGAGAAATCCGTCGGCTTCCACCAATCGGCGGTTCAGGATCGTCGCATACGATGGGGTATCACCAGTGAAGGTTCTACCAGCCTCTGTCAACAATTGGATGACCGTGTCGGTCAATGGAGCAGACGAATCGAGACCGCTGTAGCGTGCTCACGCACCAGGTTGCTATTGATTTCGACTTTGCTGCCTTAGGGCTCTGAATTCCAACGAGCAAGCTGATTCGACCGGAACTCTGCCGAACACCCCTGAAGTATTGCTTCTCGAAGCTGTCGCACCAGTCGCTGGTAGAACTCGATGTTGTGCAGCGACAGCAAAATCGGCCCCAACATCTCCTTTGCCACAAACAGGTGCCTCAGGTAGGCACGCAGAACGAGTGCAGGCCGTGCAGTCGCATTCCGGGTCGAGTGGTCGCTCATCCCGCGTATGCACAGCATTCCTGATCCGCACGGGTCCCTGACTGGTAAATGCCATGGCGTTCCGGCCGTTTCTAGTCGGCATGACGCAGTCAAACAGGTCAATGCCACGGCAAACGGCTTCGATGATGTCTTCCGGCCGGCCGACTCCCATCAGATAGCGTGGCTTGTTTGTCGGCAGTATCGGGACGGTGCTGTCCAGAATCTGGTACATCACCGGCGGCGGCTCTCCGACACTCAAGCCGCCAACGGCATAGCCTGGAAAATCGATCGGCAGCAGTCCTTCCGCTGACCGTTCCCTCATTTCCGGATGCACCCCGCCCTGCACAATTCCGAACAACGCCTGATCCGATCGCTGCTGAGCGTCGCGGCAGCGTCTGGCCCAAACGGTCGTGCGATCAACTGCTTTCCGAATCTTCTCGATCGATTCACCTGACGGCGGGCATTCGTCAAGGCACATGATGCAGTCTGCTCCAAGCTGCTCCTGGATCAGTACCGCTCGTTCCGGAGTCAGCTCCAGCAGATTGCCATCGATGTGCGAGCGGAACACTACCTTTTCGTCATCAATCTTTCGCATCTTCGCAAGGCTGAACACCTGAAATCCGCCGCTGTCGGTCAGAATCGGGCCGTTCCAGTCCATGAATCGATGCAGTCCGCCCTGGTCTGCGACAATTTCAGCCCCCGGTCTCAACGCCAGATGATGCGTGTTCGACAACACCATCTGCACTCCGGCCTCACGCAGCTGAGCCGGCAGTAACCCTTTCACGGTCCCCAAAGTCCCCACGGGCATGAATGCGGGAGTCTCCACAATCCCATGCGGCGTCACCCACCGCCCCGCGCGCGCGGCAGTGCCTGGATCCGTTGCATCAAGTTGGAATTGAAAGTGAGTCATCGACACTTTAAAGCGGTCGTCGTGATTTGTAGCAGTACGGAGCTTACAGGAAGTGCGCAAGTCGGTCTGATGATTCGTACAGAAAACTGTTTTTTTTCATAGGCGAGCGGCTGAATGAAAAGTACCGGTTGAGCTTGAGGCGCTAGCCGATTCGACAGCAACAAATCGGCTAGCGCCTCAGGCTCAAGAC
>JBBJME010000277.1:0-9298 GCA_037719765.1 Planctomycetaceae bacterium | reverse complement strand
TCATCCGGAATCGCGGCGATACCGGCAGTCGTCAGCAGATCGCGGCATTCGGCGATGTAGCGTTGGCAGTGACGGTTGCTGAAGCCGCCGAAGCGGCGAGTCTTCGTGTAGCCTTTCGGCAGGATGTGCAGAGACCAGCGGCGCACGAATTCGACGCCCGGCAGAGCGATCGGTTCGGTCTTGTCATCGCCGCCGGTCTTCTTGCCGACCCGCGCGAAGAAGGTCACTTCACCGTTCTCGTGCGACATTAAGCGGCGATCTGAAATCGGGCCACCTGTCAGGTATCGAGCCAGATACTTCACGACGTGCTCTGGCGTGGAATGCGCCGTCGGTGGCGGTTCGATGTACGCGACCCAAGTGATGGCTTCCAGCGGCTTGAGCCATTCATCGAAGGCCGCCGCGTCGTTCAGATGAGCCCACTCGCCTTCCAGTTTGAGTTCGCCCCTGGCCTGCAGGCGTCGCAAGCCAGCGATGAATGTCTGACGAAACTCCAGGCGAAGTGTGTCCGCATTGACGAGATAGTTGCCATCGCATTTTTTCACATGAGGCCGACAGCTGACCTTCCACCGACGATCGCCCGTCAGCGATGGTCCGCCACCGGGCACCAGTGCATGGACGTGCGCGTGCGACTCCAGTTTCTGATTCCATGTGTGCAGCACCATCGCGGCGGCCGCTTCGAATCCCTGTTCGTCAGCGATCACGTGACGCAGCGTTTGCCACGCCGAGTGAAACAGCAAATCGTAGATCTCACGCCGATTGCCCAGAGCCAGCGATGACAGTTTGTCGGGAATCGTGAAGACCACCTGGAAATATTTGATCCCCGGCAGCAGCAGTTCGGATGTCGATGTCAGCCAGTCGGCGCGTTTGGCTCCGGCACACAGCGGACAGTGCCGGTCGCCGCACGAATTGTACACACGGCACTCCGTGTCGCACGCATCGCAGCGATAGCGGTGCTCGCACGTCTTCCGGAGTCGCGTCTTCCACCGGCTTGCCGATGAACTTTGCGAAACGGCCGATGTGATAGGTGTAGGAATCGACGGTCCTTTGTGCGAGATTCCGCAGGAGCATGTCTTCGGCCATGCGACGGATGAGTGGTGTCTGACGTTGTTGCCATGGTGTCATTGAGATGACTTTCTGTGTGCTGAGATCAGAAGAAAAAACAGCATCAGCAAACACTGCTGACACTCAGAGCACACCATGCGCAACAGCGCCAGGTAGCGCAAGTGTTAAATTCAGAACAACCCCACCTTGACGAAAATAGTCTGCGATTGACGATGGACTGCAATGATCGAATCGGAATGTGGCAAAAAGGCCACACGGCGAAACGCCAGTGCGCGTGCCAGACTTTGCTTCAACGGGCGTGTCAGATCGTTGCGTGCCGAACCCGGCAAGTAAATCACACAACTCTTCGCGCCAGTCGCCGACCGAGTGCCTGTCGATCGAGTCATCCAACGCTGACGATCAAATGCACTTCACGCCCATCCGACAGGAAAACTGCGATTCGAAAAAGCCGGGCCAACGGCCTTCGATGTTTTGCGATTCTGTCCCGCAGGGACGCCTGTCGCGCAGCGAATGGCGGACTGTAGATCCTGTCGCGCAGCGATCAGGTCTGTCGCGCTCAGCAAGTCGTCATCAGACTTTCATCGCCGCCCGGCTGGACGACGTCGCATCCCGCGAGGCGGTTAAGTTCAACGCCAGCGGTAACCGGAACCGCTGAGACGATGTTCAATTTCAAAACACAGGCTACCGCCGTTCCGGTGCATCTGCTGGTTCGTCCGGTTGCTGCGATGCCTTACGTGGCGAAAGGGACACATAGCGACGGCCATCCAAGGATTCGCGTTTTCGGATATCCGCTAGTATCAGATCGAGATCATTGCCAAACTGTGCCGCAAGGTCGCGGCGGATACCGCGTATTTCGTCGGTTATTGAATCGGATACCATTTTCAGACCTCCAAAAGTTCATCCGGTGTGCAAATCATCGGCGGAACGAACCCTGCATCGCGGCAGATGCGCTCAATCGCAGAACGTGTCGTCGGATTCACAATATGTTTGAAGTTCCAACTGATCAAGTATTCTATTCCATTGACCGCTGCGAGGGAAATGTGAACCGCATCGCGGGGCTCTGTTTTCGGCACCGCGAAGCCCTCTATCAATTTTCGTGCAAGTTCATCGACAGACGGCGAGGTAGAGAGGAATTCAAGTGAATCCAGGACGGCTAATCGCTCTTTCGCCGCATCAGAATCCCCAGCCGCGCATTCATCCGCGACCATCTTTGAAACAAAGAATCGGTATCTCGCAATCGCAGACGGCCACCATTGGCGAGTCACGGTCTGACGACCTGCAACAATCGGGTCTGCAAGCATCCTACCGACCAAATGCCCGATGACAGTTGTTTCAATGTATGCAGTGGGTATTGTCATAAACTTTTAAGGACGAACGCCCCCCATCAGCGGATGGCGGGGGAAGAGTATGCATGTCAACACGCGAACCACCGCCATTCCGCTGCATGGGATTGTTCGCATTTGCGTTTCATTGCGATTTGTGATTCTGCGATTTTCCGCGTGGCGAGTTTGCCGCTCGATCACTGCCGGATGAAACGCAGTTGAGGTGTCAGGTTACGACAGTGCGTGCGACATGACAAGTGCCTCGTGCTGCTGCGGGAGAAATTCTGTGTGGAATGATCGCCCGACGTCTTGCCACATTCGATACAGAGTCGACGTGCCAGTTCATTCTGTTGCCACATCCATTGCACAAGCCCAGCGTCCTTGCCGCATGCGAATTGCGATTGGATCGCCGAGCAAAATCTCAAGCAACCAGACTCAGCATCCAGCAAGCCCACGCACAGCAAAGAGTGCGATTCATCCGTCGCCCTGGTTGCCAGCAACGTTGAATGCGAACTTCAATAATTAACCCGGTTAGAAACCCAGATATGGTTCATATCAGCGTTTTATCCCGGTGACTGTTTGATTTTATCGCGGTGTGAAATTTACCGCAGCCGACTTGAGTGCCACACCCTGATAATGTCCAAAAAGCAGGTTACAGGTGGCCGTAGCATTTGTAAATGGGGGGGTGTCATGAGTTTGGCAATTTTTCGGCAACAGATGCATGAGGCATCGTACGGAGAGAACGATAAGAAATGGTTCCCGAAGTGGCTCGCGCGTTACGCCGACGGCAAGACACTGAATGACGGAGTGCTGCCGGTCACTGCGGCGCTGGCGGTTCAATTCTCAAAGTCATTGCTGAATTCAGGGACGCCCGCGTGGCAGCGATTGCAGGGCGTGCGGGCGGTCGAGGCGTATCGAGATCTGGTCTTGGGCACCTCGGAGCCGTGTCTGAAAGAAATGAAGACAATCTTTGGGCGATTGGCAGCGGCTGAACGTGAGGCTGGCGGTCCGGGTGTTCAGGACGAACAGCAGATCATTGGCATCATTGATCCGTCCGAACCTGCCCTGATTCAGCAAATGCGGAAGGAACTGCGACTGCGACGCAAGGCGCTGGAGACCGAGCGAGCGTACATCGGCTGGATCGTGCGGTTCATTCGCCATTGCGGTTCTCACGTTCAAAGAAGCCTCTACGCCTGCCGGTGGTGCTCAGTCGGAAAGAAATCGCACAGCTGCTGCCGGAATTCAGTGGTCTCAAGCGACTGATGTTTCTGGTGATGTACGGTGCAGGCCTGCGGCACAAGGAATGTCGCCGATTGCGAGTGAAGGATGTGTGCTTTGATGACGGGCATCGCCGTGAAAAGTCCGGCGGACGCGATGAGGGATGTTTAGAATGCATTGCGGCAAGGGTCGGAATTGGGGGATTTTTCGAGTCGTGCGTGGGACGTTTTTTTTGACAGGACGATGGAGGACAGGACGATGAATCGCAATTTGTGTTTCTAATCGTCCTGACCTTAATCGTCCTGACAACATAAGCAGAGTTCTGTTGAATCCTGCGATATAGAGATTCCAGACTTCAGCAAACTCACAAAACCAGATTTATGAGGCTCTTCGATGACATGGCACACACCGCGCGGTGATCGGATTCTCACCGGCCCTGAAGCAGAATTGTTCCGCGAAGCGCTGATGATAATCACCGACTGGATTGAAGGTGATGTCGATCAGGATCAGGCGTTGCATGAGTTCGGGATTCCGGCATTTGATACAGCGACTGCTCGCGGCAAACTGGCGCTGCTGGCTGACGTGGGTTACGCACTGCTGCGCCAGACAGATCGCTGCCCCAAACTTTTGGCTGTGCGTGAATCTACCATCGGGGCGATCTTTTTTGCGATGGAGCAGTCCGTCCAGCACGAAATTGACAATGAATTCGAACTGCCTGACGGCATGTTCTGGCGGCAGCGAATTTTGCAGGCGGTCCGTCTTATCGATTCAGATCTGGAGACGCCGGATGCCGACGGTTGCAATTGGGAGGAATGGGAATTCCTGATCGACGTTCTTCGCGATGTGATCCTGTGGGACCGCGATTTTGATTCCGAGTCCACATTTGTTGATGCGGACCCTGGAGTGGTTGAAGACATCAAAATCGACATGGGCATCGGTGAGGACTATTTTTGCGAGGTCGCTCCTGATCCCTCCGACAAAGAACTCGAAACAATTCGTCTCAGGCTTCGGAGCAAATGAGATGGGCTCCTGGGTGCCAGGTCTTTCTGCAGCAACAAGACATTTCCGAGGCCTCTTGCTGAGGCTGAACGAGATTCTGGCGGTCCGGGTGTTCAGGATGAGCAACAGATTTCTGGTTACCGTCGAAAACCGGGGCTAGCGCCCTGCGGCTAATAAAATCAGCCGCCACGCGCTAGCGTCCGGTTGGTCGGCCTGGTAGTTCCAAATCTGCCGCTCGCCTAAGCGAAGCGCCACCACCGGACAGTCTCACCGAAATCCACGGCCACACCTGTCAGGAGGATTTTTTCGATCAGTCATTGTACTGCCGTCGTCAGCCTGTTAATTTCATGAGATGAATGATTGGTCGAATTCTGCCTGAATGACCATTCCTGCCGAATACCTGCCCGCCTGCTCAAATTCCTCCCTCGAAACCGGAAATGTCGCTCATGACGTTGAACATGGGGATTTTCTGTCGATGCCTCTTGATGGCCGTTGTGTTGTGCGGAAGCCCTGTCGCCAATGCAGAGGACCTGCTTCCAGCCGATACGGACATCGTTCAAATCATTGACCATTACATTCGGCAGCATCTGGTGACAGTCGGAGTCGCGGCGGTCGAGCCTGCCGACGATTTGACGCTGTTGCGGCGTACAACACTGGATCTTGCCGGACGTGTGCCAACGCCGGTGGAACGAGTCTGGTTCATGAGTCAACCGGTGCCTGATCGTCGGCGCCTGCTTGTCGAGCGGCTGATGAATTTACCGGACTTCGATTTCCATCAGCGCAACTGGCTGGATGAAACACTTCTCCCCAACCAGCCGTACCATGATGAGTTTCGCACCTACCTGCTGACGGCAGTGCAGGGCCGACGTTCCTGGGACACCGTTTTTCGTGAAATCATGAAGGCTGGCGTATCGGAGGGCCCGGAAAAGGGTGCCGGACAGTTCCTCAGGAGTCGCGTGCGTGACCTGGATGACCTGACCAACGATACGGCAGTTCTGTTTTTCGGTGTGAACATCAGCTGCGCCAAATGCCATGATCATCCGCTGGTGGCTGACTGGAAGCAGGATCACTTCTATGGGATGCAGGCGTTCTTTCAGCGAACGTATCAAACCAGAAAAGCAAGCTCCCTCGCCGAACGTCCGTTTGGCGAAGTCAAGTTTGCCAACGTCGGCGGCGAGAGCAAGACAGCTGCGTTCATGTTCCTGACTGGCGAAGTTGTGGCTGATCGAACTCCGCAGTTGGCGGACGAAGAGCGAAAACAACTTGAGGAACGTGTCCGCAAGCTGGAACACGACGACGCGGAAGCGGAAATCTTTGTCCCGGAATTTCGGCCGCGCGATGAGCTGGTGGAACTGGCGTTACACGAAACGAAGCAGCGATTTTTTGCGAGAAACATCGTCAACCGCCTCTGGGCTCGATTGCTGGGTACGGGACTGGTCAGTCCTCCGGATCAGATGCACAGCGGAAATGCGCCGAGCCACCCGCAGCTCCTTGAATGGCTTACCAGCGACATGGTCTCGCATGGCTACGACTTGCGACGATTGATTCAGGGAATTGCGTTAAGCGAAGCCTATGGACAATCGAGTGAATGGACATCCGGAACAGAGCCCCCAGCCGCCAGCACGTTCGCGTTGGCACAGACGCGTCCCCTGACCCCACGGCAACTGGGAGCTTCTCTGCATGTCGTGATTCGAAGCCCGGAACAATGGCCAGCCATCGAAAACACCGAAGAATGGATGAAGCGACGCATGGAGCTTGAAAATCAGGCAGACGGCTGGGTGCGTGAGTTTGAACAGCCGGGCGAGAATTTCCAGATCGCCGTCGATGAGGCATTATTCTTCAGTAACAGCGGTCGAGTTCAGGATGACCTGCTGCGGGATTCAGATGACCGGCTGCTGGGGCATTTGAAGAAGATCGAAGATCCGTCACAGGGAGTTGAACAACTCTGGCTGGCTGTTTTGAATCGTGTACCGCAATCTGACGAACTTGCCTCAGCCACAGCCTGGCTGTCTCGTTTCCCCGACAAAAAAGACGAATCAAGAAAACAGCTTCTCTGGGCGATCCTCGCAGGCCCCGAATTTCGGTTTAATCATTGAAGAAAGTTTCCCCCATGTCCCGAATCTCGTCGTCCGGCATCTGCATTCCTGCTCATCACGCGGTTTCTCGTCGGAGTTTCCTGTCGGATGGAGCGCTCCGTGCGGCCGGGGCCGTCACTGTCGCCGGGTGTTTTGCCTCCGATATGGGACAGATCCATGCGCTGCGATCGGAAGAAGTTGCCAGCGAACTCAGGAAACAGGACAAGCGAGTCATCCTGCTATGGCTTGCCGGCGGTGCGAGTCAGTTCGAGACCTGGGATCCCAAGCCCGGTGCGAAAACCGGCGGACCTTTTCGTGCCATTCAGACAAATGCAACCGGAGTTCACATCAGTGAGCTGCTTCCGGAGCTGGCTCAGCGGATGCAGCATACGGCAATCATCCGATCTCTGAATACGAAGATCGCGGATCATGGCGGTGGTGCAGACCTGATGGAAACCGGTCGTCTGAAGGATCCCGGCATCCTGTACCCGGACCTTGGCGCTGTCGTCGCAAGGGAACTGGGACGACTGGAAAGCAGGGTACCGGATTATGTGTCGCTCTATACGTCCACCGAAGGCCGTCGCAAGGGAACCAGCGGGTTTCTCGGTGCCCGGTATGCTCCGATGTTCCTGTCCGAAAGCATGATTCCGCCGAACATCGCCCGGCTTGAGGCAGTTTCTGAAATTGATCATCATGACCGAGCTGCGCTGCGAGATGCACTGGGACGACGCTTTGCAGCGGCTCGCAGAAGTCACACCGTTGACAGCCAGAATTCGGCGTATCAGCGAGTGAACGGATTGATGGCCAGCGCAGAACTGTTTGACATCACACAGGAACCAGCCGAGGTGCAGGCTCGATACGGGCCGACTCAGTTCGGTCATCAGTGCCTGATCGCTCGCCGCCTGATTGAGGCTGGCGTGCCCTTCGTTAAAGTGGCCCGCGCCTGGTGGGACAGTCACGGACAGAATTTCGAAACACATCAGGAACTGTGTGCAGATCTGGATCATTCAATGTCAGTTCTGCTGGACGATCTTGAGCAACGCGGCCTGCTGAAGAATACGCTGGTGATTACGCTGGGCGAGTTTGGAAGAACTCCGCAGATCAATTCCAGTCTCGGACGCGATCATTTTGCAAGCGCCTGGAGCTGCACCCTGTCGGGTCTTGGAATCCGAGGAGGTGTGGCATATGGAAAAACTGATCCCGAAGGCCATACCGTTGTTGAAGGCGAAGCGTCAGCTGCTGACCTGTTCGCGACGATTCTGTCCGCGCTGGGGATCGATCACAAGCAGGAATACACCGTTGGGGCACGACCTGTGCCGCTGGCGGATTTTGGTTCGAAGCCAATTGCCGAGGTGTTGAGTTAGTGGCATTGATGGGCGGATGGCGATAACCAGAACTCAACCAGGAAGGATTAACCGTGTCGAATCCAATGAATCACAGTCGCGGAGCGACTGTGCTACGTAGGCGATGTCGCTCCGCGACTCGCATTCGTATCAAGCCTCGGCCGGGAAAAGCGCCGCAGAGCTTAAGGAATCGACTTCCCTCATTGGAAACGCAGCAATTCCGACCCGTTGGAACAGACGCCCGCTCACCTGAAAATTTCTGATCCAGCCAACGACCACCTACTGGAAACAACAATGGACGAAAACAACACTCCGGCAGGCACTGTGCCTCAGGCTGCTGCCGCGACAGCCACCTCTTTACCGAATGCAGTCAAAGTCCAGAAGACATTCTCGCTGCCCGGGATTGGGTTTTGTCTTGCCACAGCATCCGACAAATCATTGATTTACACTGGGCTTTCAGACTTTTCGATTCTCCGGGCAAATGTGGGCGTCGAGAAGATTGAACCATCTCCGCTGGGATCGAGCGGTCACACAAGCTACGTCACGGGGCTGGTTCGCTGCGGAGTGACACTTGTGTCGGGGAGTTACGACTGCGCGCTGATCTGGTGGAATGCGGACAGCGGCGAGATCATGCGCCGCGTCGCCGATGCGCATGCACGCTGGATTCGAATGCTGGCTGTCAGCCCGGATCAAACCCGGATCGCCAGCGTCGCAGATGACATGCAGACGAAACTCTGGGACGCGGTGACGGGCGAGTGCCTGGCGACATGGGCTGACTACGAATCGAAGACTCCCCACGGGTTTCCTTCAATGCTGTATGCGGTTGCGTACTCCGCGGACGGCAAATGGCTGGCGACCGGCGATCGAACCGGACGTGTGCTTGTGCGAGATGCCGCGAATGGCCAGATCGCCGCGACAATTGAGACACCCATTATGTACACATGGGACCCGACAGCTCGACGCCATTCGATCGGCGGCATTCGTTCGCTGGCTTTCAAACGACTCGAGTCAACTCGCGGTGGGCGGCATGGGCAAAGTCGGCAATATCGATCATCTGGAAGGTGTGTCGCGCATCGAAGTTTTCCATTGGCAGACCGGTACACGCCGCTTTGAAATTGAAGACAGCAAGCACAAGGGGCTGGTGGAGGCTCTGCAGTTCGGCCCCAACGATGCATACCTTGTTGCCGCTGGCGGTGACAACAGCGGCTTTGTCAGCGTCTGGAATCTGGCAGATGGCAAACTGTTGACTCAGGACAAAGCACCCATGCATGTGCATGAT
>JBBJME010000276.1:0-9330 GCA_037719765.1 Planctomycetaceae bacterium | reverse complement strand
CCTGAAACCTCTCTTTCTTTGCGAATGCGTTCGAGCAGGACGGAGGCAGGTTCGTCGTTCGGGTCTTGCGGGACCAGTTCGCCTCGGAACGCTTTGGCGAGGATGGATTGATCGAGTTGCGTGAGGGCCGATTGCGGACTTCACCAAATGTTCTGATTTCCGGTTCTGTAATTTGACCGAGAAGGTCCGAAACTGCTGCCATAGGAACAAAAGACACTTCCAGCGAATCGTCCAGTCCACGATCGAGCTTTGGGTTGATTTGGCAAAGGCCCGCAAGGCGTGAACGCTCCCAGCCGGTGGGAGTCTTTCCGTTCGACTCGCTCATTCGTCCACCTCCGCTTCGGGAGGTGATCCGATCAATTGATCTCCGACGACATCGCGTACGTGAAACCCTGACTGCCGTAGGTATTGCACCACGGCCGGATCAATGTTTTCATCTGCCAACAGCGAGTAGTCAGTCAGCTTCACGACGCGACCTTTGCATTGACCACGACATCGTTGCGAAATGCAGCCGTCGCGAATTCCGTGGCCTGCTGAATGTCCGCAACTGTCAAATGTGGGTATTGAGCAACGATCTCATCACGGCTGGCTCCGCTGCCAAGCCATTCGAGAATGATTTCGACGCTGATGCGTGTGCCACTCACAATCGGCTTTCCGCCAAGGATTTCCGGGTCGCAGGTAATTCGATCAAACATGGCTTCTCCTTCTTTTGTTGTCAGTTGCTTAAAGCATAATGGTGGGGACGGTTGTCCGGCTTCAGGACTACGTATCTTGCCAGGCAAGTCTTTCCACGATACCTTTGGCGTTTCTCCTTCATCGAAATGACATTCGACCGCTTCGCGAACATTCTGCCGCAGTTCGTCGAGCGTGTCGGCTTCGGTAAAAATCGAATGCCCGATTGCGTAGGCAATGAAGCCGCCTTCGGGAGCGTCTTCAACGGTAAACAGGATTTCGGTCATGCCATGTCCTTTGGACAGTTTTCAGTGGTCGGTTTTCAGTCGTTCGTGCCGTCAAGTATAGCCGTCAGTACATCCATTTCTTCCATTGCGGTGGCGAGTCGTTCACGAATCATCCCAGCGATTACATCCGGCTCGGGTAATTCATCGTGGTGGCTTGAATTCTCGTCCTTCAGCCAATTGATGTCGAGGTTCTCACCGCGTTTCGTCAGAGCTTCTCGGTTGAAACTGCGGAAGCGGCCATCGTCACCCTGATCGGTTCGCTTGCTGGTTCCGTCCGGCTTCTTGCCGAACGCTTTCTCAAAGTCGACGAAGTGACTGTGGGTCAACGGTGTGTGAACGCCGAAGGAAGGCATGTTGGCTCGCAGGTCGTACACCCAGACCTGTTTCGTGTTGCCGTGATCGGTTTCACCCCGCGTGAAGAACAGGACGTTCGTCTTCACCCCTGAGCGTAAAAGATGCCGGTTGGCAGTCGCAGGATGGTGTGCAGATTGCACTTGTCCATCAGGTCGCCGCGAATCTTCGTACCCATTCCTTCTTCAAACAACACGTTATCAGGCAGTACGACCGCCGCCCGTACGCCCGGCTTGAGCGTGCGATAGATGTGTTGCAGGAATGCCAACTGCTTGTTGCCGGTAACGAAGGTGAAGTCGTCCCGCGTTGGCTTGCCACCGCCTCGCTTGGTGCCGAACGGCGGATTGGTCAGCACAACATCGGCTTTCGGAAGTCGCTTGCCGTCCGGGGACAGCGTATCGCCGAGCACCATATCGCTGACGATGCCGTGCAGCAGACAGTTCATGAGCATCAGCCGGTGCGTGTCGGGAACCAGCTCGACGCCGGCAAACGCCTGCTTCCGCCGGAAGTTCTGCTCCTTCTGCTTGAGCGTGAACAGGTCGTCGGTTTTTTCCTTGATGTAGCGATCGGCCTGAATCAGAAAGCCGCCCGTCCCTGCCGCCGGATCCTGAATCATTTCACCCGGCTCCGGCTTGATGCAGTTCAGGCGTGTACCACGCTTCCAAAGGTCGAGGATGATTGACGATTCGGCGGGCATCGAGGAACCAGATTCCGCTTTTTTCTGCGATCTGCCTCAAAAACGGACGACCATTTGTAGAGAACAGAAACGGAATGTTGTAATCCGCCCACGGTCCACCGCAGGATTGATGATTCGATTCTACGGTAAAGCCACGACTGTATCGCTTTGATTGCTCGATGGCGGCAGCTCCCCAAGTGCGTATCGTGTTGGTGCAAACGCCAAGCAGTTCTGCTGCGTCTTTTACACGAACAAACTCATCACGGGTTGCCATCGAAATCCCCTTCCGGGCGTTCGATTCGATCGAATCTGCCAGGAAAGAACCTTACCAAAGGGTTCATGAATTCACAATGAGGTGGAGGTGTGTCAAATAACACGTAACTGGTTGAGAAAAGTCGAAGGGAACCAGCATTCTTTTGCCGCAGAATTACAAGGCGACAAACAAAAAACGACTCCATCGATTCATATTGGCCAGAGCATATCATGGTCCTGCGTCAGACGCAGACTCGTCAATTCGTGAAACAAAAACGCTCGACAGGCCAGCTTGCACCAGTCTGTCGAGCGTTATTCATGCGACAGGATTGTCGCGTCATGACAGCGTTACGGCTTCGACTTCTACCACGAAGCGGTTGGCATCGTCGGCAAGGTACGATGCGACAACGTTGAACACGGCGTCACTGAAGCCGCCGATGTTCAGGATGTCGCTCCGTTCCGGAGCCTGCGTCGATCCATATGGCTGGATGTTGATACAAATCATCTTCGGACCGCTGATGCTTCCACCCTGCAGCCGAACCTGATTCTTCACAAACGCCTGCCATTCGGTCATCACGCCGGTTGAACCGTGAGTTCCGCATGCGAACGCATGATTTGCGTAGACCCAACTTTCGTTGTCGCTTACCAGCACGCATCCCGCAAACTTTCGATTGCGGTACTTCGTGTTGGCTTCGCGGAACGGGATCGAGCAGTCCGTCCCGCCACCGCCGAACTTCGCCAGTCGCTCCGACAGGCTCAGGATTGAGTCTGACGGATCCACTTTTGCGTCGTACGCCTAAGTGTCGAACGGTACAACCACACTGTCCGGATTGCGACGCAAAATCGCTGCCGCAAACAAGGCCGCCACATCAATACAACGCATCTTGCTCGTTGCACCACGTCCACGATTTCCCGTAACCGGGCAACTCATTGAACCAGAAGTATCCAGCCCGATAATGACCGGTCCCGGTAGTTCCGGAACGTTACCGCACGCAATCTCAGCCGCCTTGTGCAGCGCATCCTTGATCTTGTGTGGCAGTTCGGCCGCCGCATTCACGTACGCAGCAAGATACTGGTACGGGAACTGTCGCGAACGACGGATTTCGTCAGGGTCCGCAATGCGGTCGGCCACGTAGTCCACCATCCGAGTATCGTTCAGAACTTCATGACGCAACAGCGTGTTGAGGTTCATACGCAGTGCCTGCGGTCCCATCTGGCGGGCAATCGCCTTCCAGACGAGCGGACTCTTTGCGGCATCCGCCAGCAGATCCCATCGAACGGACAGGCCACCTGAAATCAGGGCCTGCAGCTCGGCAGACTCTGCCTGGCGGTACGCAATCAGTCCCTGAACCTGTTCTGGCAGGTCAGCAACGGTTGCCGGAGCCCACATCGACTGCTCCTTATCCGTCAGCCAGCCGAAAAGTGCGCGCCGAGCGTTGTCCTTTGGCGTAGGGCGAGCCATCCGCAGCACGTCGCGCAGGCTCGGATCGTTTCCGATCGAAGCCGACAGCAACTTGCCGACAGACGCCTCATTCAGCCATCGCTGAAATGCACGCTGCAAGCTGGACGACAGGCCGGTCCGACCGAATTGTCCTGATCGAATCATCTGAAACAGAGTGCGCAGAACGCGTCCGTTATCGACAACTCGATCGAACACCTGGTGAAACAGAACGGTGTCCCTCTTCGACAGCACCAGCAGCAATGCGGCCGACATGTCCTTCATGAAGGCACGTTCGCGCGAGTAAACCGCCAGCTTTGCGAGGAAGACGATGGACGGCTCATCGGCTTTTACTTCGCTTGCGGTCGCTTCGACCGTTTCTTACGCTTAGCCATTCGTGGCTCTTTCAGTGTTTTAGAACCTTGGTAACCTCGAAATCATTGTCGTGAGCCTCGGCCTTTCTGAAAACATCAATTGCCAAATGCAATGAAGACTTCGCCGAAAGTACAGCTGAAGAACGAGTCTCAGACATGCCAATACAGATAGCTTGTTCATGTGGGCGCGCGATCCGAATACGCGACGATCTGGCAGGGAAGCGAATTCGGTGTCCCGATTGCCAAAACGTTCTTGCTGTTCCCGGTGCGTCGAATAAACCTTTGACCGCAATCGAAACGTCAAAACCAGCTTTAGACAAGTCGGGCACCAATCCTGCCGCCGCCAGAATTGAGACACCTGATGTTCGCGGAGGTGAATCTGGACTGGCAACCTCCTGTGAGACATCGTCTCAGCCAGCAGACCAAACTGTCGATAAGAAAAACAAAGCGACATTTTTTTGCTTTGGGTATGGTGTTTCTCGGAAGAGGACATTGATCGCAGTCTGTCTTTTGGCGTTGATGTGCGCGCTGTTTCTTTCGCTTCGGGGGGCATCGTGCTTCGCAAATCCAGAGACGATCGCAGCGATGGATCTGAAGGTCATCGCCCTCCACATTCAAATGCAGATGGATACTCAATCCCCTGACTATACGTCCAATCCTAACATGAAGAAACTGCGGGGACAGATTAGCGAAAAGATTAACGGAGCCGAAATCAACGCGGTCATCGACAGGCTTGACCGGTACGAAATCCTCATTGCCAATCTTCCTCCGAGTTTTATGGATGTTCGGCCGTCAAACCATTTAGTTGCCTACGAAAAAAAGGCTCTGGCAGACGGCGGGCTGACAGTAACACTTGATGGTCAGGTGCGAAAAATCTCGGCGAACGATCTGCAGCAACTGCTCGCGAGAATGAAGACGCCAAGTGCTAAACTCAATAAGTCGAGCGATCCCATTGCGACGTTGCTGGATGCTTATTCCGGAACCAAAGGCGTGGATCTCTCGATTACAGATCAATGCCTGGTGCGATTCCCGGGAGAATACGCAACGGAAAAGCGAGCACTACCCACTCCAATGGGAAACATTGATGCCACAATGTTCTCGTTCGATGCTGGCGATATTTCCTTCCTGGCGAATCATACAAAGTACTCTGTCGGCTTTGTCGAAAAGACAGCATCGGACCGAAAAGCGTTCCTCGAAAAAGCGGCATCCGCTGGTCGTGAGACCAAGCAAGGAAGCAGATTACTGCACCTGAATGTCGAAAAACAGAACGGTATTTACGTTTTGGAACAGGAATTCTCATTCGACGCAGGAATCAATTCAAAGGGGCAGAGTTTTCCATCCGGCAAGTCCAGCATGAAGGTGTATCTCGATGGCAATGAATTGTATCTGTTCGGTGTCCAAATAAACGATGACATTGCCCGTAGTGACCCTGATGGCACGCAATTGCTCACGACACGTTTTTTTGAATCGATTCGATTCAAATACGCAGAAGTCGAGCGTCCCTCAATACCCGATTTGAAAAACGAAGGATCAGTTGATCGCTTTGATTTAGGCAAAATTCCAATACCAGAGTTTCCAGAACTCACGGAGCCCGTAAAGAGATTTCCGACCGGTGAAAGTATGTATCGAGTCACATTGAATGGATCGCTGGATCAGCCGGGTGCGTCAATGTCGATGCGAGTCTATCTTCCGGCCGGTTCGCATGAACCACAGTCGATCGCCTGTGTTTTGGTTGGTCCATCTGGAACCAATCTTTTGACAGGCATTAACATGGAATCGGATGACTATCACTCTGAGACACAGCCTTATGCACAGAAAGGCATGGCAGCAGTGACGTTTTCACTCGACGGAGAGTATGTTGCAGAAGGAGCCACCGACGTTACTTTTGTTGATGCTCATGGCAAATTCCAGGCGACTTGTGCTGGATTAGTAAACGTCCGAAATGCTCTTGAGTTTACTTTGCAGAAGTTGCCACAGGTGAACCCGGCGAGAATCTACTGTGCCGGTCACAATTCCGCTGGAACTTTATCGCTGCTGTTTGCTGAGCACGAGCCGCGCCTTGCCGGATGCCTTGCATTTGCGCCAATAACAGACATTCAGTCGAAAGCACAACAACTCATTGAGAATCCCGGTTCCGCCACTCACCTGCCCGGACTTAGATCCTTTGTACGCCAAAGTTCTCCCGTGACTCATGTCCAGCATCTTCAATGCCCTGTGTTTGTTTTTCACGCGATGGGCGATTTGCATGTCTCCTGTGCTAGCACGATTGAGTTTGTAAACCTGCTCCGCAAATCAAACACCAAAGTGACGTTCCTTTCTCACGACCGCGGCGACCACGTTCTTTCCATGATCAATGAGGGCTTACCATCAAGCATTCAGTGGTTGCGGGCATTGCAAGGTATGCCGCAAATAGAACATCCTACCGAGGATGATCCAAAGCGAGAACATCTACCGGCCGGTGTGTTCGTTAATAGCATCGGGATGAAGTTCGTGCCAATTCCGAAGGGTGCGTTCAAAATGGGCTCACCCCAGAGTGAAAAGGCATCTGAGAGCGATGAACGTAGACATCAGGTGACGATTACTCAAGACTACTATCTTGGCGTGTATGAGGTGACTCAGGCCCAATACGAGAAAGTAATGGGGAGGAATCCGAGTTATTTTCAAGTAGATGAGGTTCCTGAGCGCCGTCCTGAGGCAGACGAAGTTATTAAGCACCTGGCCAGTTCAAGCTATCCGGTCGATCAGGTTTCCTGGGAAGACGCAGTGAAGTTCTGTAGCCGACTCTCGGCGCTTTCTGAGGAAGAGAAAGCGGGCCGCGTCTATCGATTGCCCACCGAAGCAGAATGGGAGTATGCATGTCGAGCTGGGAGTAAGGCGGCCTATTGTTTCGGCGATGGAGCCGAATCTCTCGAGGAATATGCGTGGTACGGTGACAACGCACAGGGCACGACGCACGAAGTCGGTAAGAAGAAGCCAAACGTCTGGGGACTGTACGACATGCATGGGAACGTTTGGGAGTGGTGTTCTGATCGGTATGGAGAGTATCCGCCGGGAGCAGTCACAGATCCTCAGGGTCCTTCGGAGGGCTGGTTCCGCGTCCGCCGTGGCGGCAGTTGGCGCTACATGGACGCAGGCTGTCGGTCGGCGTATCGATTCTATCTTATGCAGTTGGTCGATTTCAGCCGCGACGGCGGCTTCCGCGTGGCTCTGAGTGCCTCCCGAATCCACAAGTAGGCGAACCTAGAGGTGCAGATTCAAGATTCACAGGGACCATGCTAGTTGAAAAATTGTGCAAGCCTTCTTCCTCCCTCATCGGTCGGCGGCTGGGCCCTGCTTCCCGGATGGACTCGAACCATCGTTTCCTGGGTGTAAGCCAGAAGTCGTTGCCGCTGGACCACGGGACCATGATCATTTGTTGAAAGCGGAAGTCGTGAGATTCGAACTCACAAGCGAGATGCACTCGCCACCTGTTTTCGAGACAGGCTCCTCAACCAGTCGGATGACTTCCAAAAATTACGGTGGTAGGAATCGAACCCGGGCACCGAGGTACTCATCCGATTAGGATGAGTGGCTTTGTCGTACGACGGTTCAGAGCTGTCTGCCCGTACCAGCACAGGCCCCACCGCATCGAAAGGCTGAAGGAGGAGGGATGAAGGATGAATGGAGCCAGCGCTCAGGCTCATTCTTCCGCCTTCCGCCTTCAGACTTCATCCTTCTCCAAAAGCGCCCAGCGGGAGTTGAACCCGCACATCTGCCCTGGCAGAGCAGCACGCTACCGCTACATCATGGGCGCTGAATGATTCGCTGAATTGTCAAAGATCAGAGTATTCAGTTGTCAGGAGTCAGTCGTCAGCAACAATGCTGAACACTGAAAACTGAACACCGAAAACTCTCTCAGTTGGACCGGACGGACTTGAACCGCGGGCACCGATCGGCATGGATGCCGGATTGGTCGAACCCGGTTAAGAGCCGGGTATGCTGCCGCTAACATTTCGATCCCGTTGTCTGTTTCCATCAAGTAGGCCTGGACGGAATCGACGGTTTTCGACTACCGCGGGCCAGGCCTTTTTCCTCGCTCTTCGCTCGGCGGCTGGCCCTTGCTCCCGTTATAAGGAGCTGGCTCTGACCGTTGAGCTACAGGCCTGTGGCTCATGGCGATCATTAGGGCCGGAGGGATTCGAACCCCCGCCGCGCGAGTTTTTCCATTCAGTCCTGTCAACGTTGATGGTCGCGTTTGCCATTCACGGCACCGAGTCTCCAATACGGGATCTGAACGAAAAGGCTCGCTGTGCAGCCGTTACACCACGACCCCGAATATGGTCGCGGTATCCGTTTCAATCGTTGTCGTTCGCACATTGTGTGGTCTCCAGTAAGTAGCCCGAAAAGGAGTCGAACCTTTGTTTCCGCCTTATCAGAGCGGTGCCCTGAACCGTTGGACGACCGGGCTGGATGTGATTTATTGACCCGGACCAACCCGTCGGTCGGTGCCCGGATTCGAACCCAACCTCTCCAGCTTGCCCCTGTTGAGTTGTGATGGGGCTGGCAACCTCACCAGAAGTCGAACGGGCCGTGTTGTGCGCGCACCGGGTGCGCAAAGTGGGTCGAGAGGTGCTTGAATCCTCGTGTGCGGATTTTCAGTCCACTCTCACCCACTATACCGCAGGCTGAGTTTCTCCTCCCTGTCGGTCGGAGTCAGCCCTTGCTTCTCAGCTACCGACCCATGATCGGTGAGGACATCCCGGCCAGAACGAAAAAAGCCCGATGTCGCAGTGACACCGGGCTTTGGAGGTTTCTCCGAATACGGCCAAGCGTCACGAGCGCAGAATCTGGGTGAGAGCGCCGTTTCATTTTGGAAACGGGCCGACTGATCGGCATAACGCCCTGTACCCAGGGATTTGCGTATGAAACTTGACCGTAGGGAAAACATTGAACTGAAGCTCCGAATCTGAATCCTGTAAGGCCGACATTCGCCAGCGGGTTGCTCAGTGAGACGCATTGGAGCGTCAGAAAGTTCGCAAAGATTCTTGGATTTCTTTGAGAGATGTTCGGGGACCTTTGCGCGCACTCTGCTTTTCAAGACCAGCAGGGCAATTCTGTAAGTGCTGGCAATGACAGAGAATTACGAGAATCTGACCAATCCGTTGCAGCGCCGAATGGTCATAATCTGGCAACGAATGCCAACACTCGTCATTCCACTGGTGACCTGGGATGCGTTGTCCTGGAATGGCAAAAACTTTCGGCGGAAGTTCGGCTGATGATCTTGGCATTAGTTTCAGCAGC
>JBBJME010000081.1:0-26827 GCA_037719765.1 Planctomycetaceae bacterium | reverse complement strand
TATTTGAGGATTCAACCTACGCGGGGAAACAGGTTCCTGGTTCAGAACCTGATGAATGGTATGTGATACGGTTTCGCCAACGAATGGAGCCCGGCCGGTCAGCAGCGCGTAGAGCAAAGCTCCGAGAGAATAGATATCAGCGGATGGCCCAACGAGACTGGTCTTCCCCGATGCCTGCTCCGGGGACATGTAGCCAGCCGTTCCCACGATCTGGCCCGCCTCAGTCAGCGATGGCTCCATCCAGTCTCCGGAAGTCCGGATGTGTTTCGCCAGGCCAAAGTCCGTGATGCGTGGAGTCCCATTTTTGGTCAGCAGAATATTGGCTGGCTTGAGATCGCGATGAATGATTCCCTCTCCGTGAGCATAATGCATGGCTTCGGCCACCTGCCGCAGCAGATCGGCCGCCCGAAGAGGTGCCACTGGCTCTTCACGGCAGAGTTCCGACAGACTTCCGCCGTCCACGTAGTCCATCGTCAGAAAGTGCAGCTGCTGATGGATGCCCACTTCATGCACCGCGACAATTCCGGGATGACTGAGTCTGGCATTGGCTTGTGCTTCCATCCGAAATCGTTGCACATCCTGTGCGCTGGCCAACTCACCAGCTCGAATCATTTTCAGTGCCACAGTTTTTCTAAGTTGCTGGTGGCGGGCTTTGAACACAACGCCCATACCGCCAGCGCCGAGTTCTCCCAGAATTTCGTACTCGCCAAAGTAGCGGACAGCAGCCTTGCGCGAGAGCCGTTCATTTCGAACGCGACTCATCAACGACGTCTCGTGAGGATAAAGATCACGCGCATCAGAAGGCTGCACCGCGTAGAAACTGGCAAGGTCTGCGAAAAATTCCTGAAGGTCCGAAGCAAACTCAGGATGCTGGGCGATGAGTGCTTCCTGATTTGGTGGTGCTCCCTGGTCCGCTTCTTGATAATAATGGCTGATAATTACGTCCAGTTGACGCTCGCGATCGATTCGACTTTGGTGAAGAGTAGTCATTGGCCGGCATCTTGGAAATGAAAGGATCGTTGGCACATCGTCGTAAGTTGTCGCGCAGTGAAAATGCCTAGGCGAGCGGCAGATTTCTGGTTACCGTCGAGAACCGGGGGCTAGCGCCCTGCGGCTAATAAAATCAGCCGCCACGCGCTAGCGTCCGGTTGTTCGGCTTGGTAGTTCCTAATCTTCCGCTCGCCTTAGCGGCCATTTGCAACCAGCACTGCCGGAGGGGCATCGGCTGGTGGGACAGGTTCGGGGCGAGCCCGATTGGCGGTGACTCGATCTATGTCACCATTCAACCGGGCGATTCCGCCGAATGTGTCTGCGTTTGCAGTTGCAACTGACTTCTGCATGGCCAGCCAGGACAACTCACCGGCCTGAAGTTGATGTGTGAGCCACTGAATGCCATGGGTGTGCTGGGCGAGCGGGCAGGCGTCTGTTGCAGTCTCAAGGAAGAAATCCGCATGGGCCATCTGGATCGTTGTGTCGTAAACCGAGTACGTGTGGAACGACCACGTGCGGTCAGCAACGGGATGCAGATCGATCGGCTGGAATCCTCCGAATTCAGATGCAGGATTGAAGGCCAGGATGTGCCGGACTCCGCCCAGGGCCATCGCGACTTTTCCCTGCACGTAGACGCCGAAGCTCTCGCCGATCAGAGTTGACCGCAAAGGGTCGATGTTCAGGTCAGACAAAGCGCTGGCCGCATTGGCAGCGACGTCGTTGATTCTGCCAGCGATGTGCCAGACGCAGGGAATCCCGTAACTGGTTTCTGATGCCGTTGGCGACCAGTCAATCAGCAGCACATTGGCGTCGGGATTTGTGCGTTTGATCTCGATGGCCAACTGACAAAAGCGATCACCCGAGATCGTTCCGCCGTGGCCGTGAGCAATGACAAAGGTCCATGACGATGAGGACTGAAGTTCGCCCACGGATCGGAGCGATACCAAGGACAGGCGTTGAGAACATTCCACGGTGCGGAATGAAGGGTCATCGGAACCATCATCAGCAAGTGCAACCGAGCCGCACAAAACGATTGCGAGGAAACAACAAGTCCATCGCGTTCCCGGCGATGTCGCCAATGACGTTTGTGGAACGGAATCTGAAACACGGTGAGTCGGCAGGTTTGTGTTCATGTTCTGTACCTCTATGGCTGGTCCGTGGGAAAACTGATATTCCGAAGGAGATCAACCAATAGACGGACAGATCGAACGTGCGTTGCGCGGCTGGAAAAAAAGATTTCAGATTTTCATGCCGACGTGGAATACCTGCCTGCGAGGAGGTATCGCGATACGGAACACCTGGAGCAACAGTTTTAGGCTCTCAACGTCAGCGTTTGTCAGCGCCATTCGTCGGATTTTGCGATGGCCACGAAATCGTTGGCGCGGGCTTCGCCGGCAACCCAGGTGGAGGTGACTGAAAATGGCGAGCCGCGAGACGTCAGTCTCCGGTTTCTGCAATTCTGTTTTTCTGTTCCCGCTCGTTGACGCACGTGCAAGACTGCGGCGATCACCGTGAGCTGCAGGAATCGCAATCAGGGGACTGACGTCCCCCGCTCGCCGGATGAGAGAAATCTTCTCAGGAAAACAAAATCTCAACTATTTGTAGTCCAGGGGGCTTCGCTTTGCTGATCCGCAACTGACGATTCTGCAGCCGAAGACTTTCGATTGACCCGAGCCAGCGGCGAGGTTTTCAGCATCGCAAGGCCTCGCCGCTGGCTTGGGTCAAACGTGTGTCAGGAACCTCCAGATCTCAGTCTGCACCTGATTTAGCGTGGTGTGAACCAATTCGATTTGGCTTTTGTGACCCAATCCTTGTCGTCATCGGACAATCTATCCCAGGAAACGATTTGCTCTTCGCCTTCGACCTCGAGTGTCACCTCTTCCGAATCTTTTCTGCTGTTGGTTATTGGCGGGATGTACTGCGCCCGGAGTTCTTGCAACGGGTCTTGCAACTGCCAGAATCGACCTTGATTGATCCACTGCTCGTCTTCCGGCGATATCCGGATTTCCCGTCCTAACTCGATCTGTTCCTCTGAAAACGGCTTCAGAAACCGACGTGCGCCTGCAAAGTCGCCCTTTAGCGGCTTGCTTTCCCCGGCCCATTCGGCGAGCACACGTTGTTCTTTGGTCGCACCGCCCTGCACAGTGGCCTTGAGTGTCCAGAAGCGATAATTGAGATTTTCGGCCTGCCATTCCATGATCTGCTGTTGTGTTTCCTCTGCCCGAGTCGCCCATGTTGTTTTGTCAATCGGGCTGGGATCCCATTTGTTTGGAATATTGGACAGCACCCTGGCCACCAATGTGGCCCGGCCATATTTAAGATCCATCGAAAGAAAGCTGATTGGAATCTTGTCACTTCGTACAAATCTGTAGCTGAAGTTTTCGTTACCCGCAAAGTCCCAGACTTTCCCGGGAATTGTGGTGCCATCTCTCAGAAGGGTTGGCTTCAGCGTCAGTTTTCGTCCACTGGAATCCTTCAGCTTTTCTGCGACATCAAGCCGAAGCTGGCGAAAAGGCGACGGAGAATCGGGAAGTTTCGCGTTGAAGAGCAGCGCCATGACATCATGAACGGTCAGGCGAGCCGCTGAGAAATCGAACTCCAGTATCTTCAGGTCTTCCTTCGTTCGCGTCATATCTCCTTTGGGATCGAACCTGAGAACATGCACCAGGCTTTCCCCGCTTTCGTTTTTCTCCTTCGCGGGATATTCAAACCATCCCTCCAGGATGACGGCTTCTCCGTCTGTCTCATAGGCCACCGGATCGATCAGAACGACGGCTGTTTCCTTTTGATGAAGAGGCTCACCATCCGGACCGCTATTGACTTCCATCTTCAGCCAGCGGCCCGATTTTCCTTCATGCTGCCCAGGCCCAATAGCTTCAATCCGGGCTGAATATCGCGTTTTGTGGGTTGGGCCAAGCTCCGAGTAACCTTCATACTCAATCCAGGCTCCGTCTTCTGTGGGAATGGTGGCGAGATCGAAGCGAGGCTTCCCATGCAAGTTTTTGATGCGATCGGTTTCTGCCGCAAGCAGGACTTCGTTCACGGTTTCTGATTCGGAAGTTGTTACAGGAACAAAAGAGGAACTCAGCACCAGCGATGCGTCGATCCGTGGGTGCTTGATATCCACAAAGACAAACCCAAATGGGATGATCGCGTCATTGCGATAGAGTTTAAACTGAAGTTCATCTGTCTCAATTCGAGACAAAACGGCGAGGCAATTTACTTGACCTGTATTATGTATCCGGACGTCCTGGTCGAACAGCACGGCGAGCTTCCCGAGATTTCTCCGAATAATCGGAGCTTCCGGAATGGAACCCTGTAAGTTAGCGTCCATGACCAAGGTCAACACATCACGCAGACTCAGCCGTTCCTCCGGCAGTGCAGCTTCCAGTGCCAGAGCTATTTCCGGGAGCGGATCGCGATCGAGGTCAGTGGGGTCAAGTTCAAAAATCAGTCGATCGTGCCGTCCCATGATTTGGCTTTCATCGGATTTTCCTGACGAGAATGCTCCCAATTCGGTCTTAATGTCGCCACTGGTCACCGTAAACCAGCCCTTCTTCACCTTAAAACTTTGCCCTGATTCCCATGCCGCAATATCCACGGCCAGGTACGCTTCTTCCGTCAGTTTTACAGGAGAAAACGTCTCAACTTCCACGTGCAGCCATCGGCATTCGACACCTTCGACGACCTCTTCATTCATTGTGGTCATGATCAATTTGTAATTAAACGTAACCGCTCGGTGAACCGCAGGTTCGGTTTTAGCGGCCGTGGGGTTTTCGCCTGGAGGACTTTTGGAGGGGGGAGTTTTTTCTTTTTTGGGGTCGGATGTCTTCGATATTTCAGCAGTGACCACAGGTTGATTGTTTGATTTTCTCGTGAGTTCACCCTGCCAAGTCGCGGTCGCACCAGCGACCGAAGGCAGGCTTAGATGCTTCCATGAACGTGGAAGCAGGATCAATAGTGGATGTGTCAGATCTTTTCCCGAAACAATTGTGAACTCCGGATCCTGAAACTCGAATTGCACTCCACTGCTGTTGTTGAGACGGTAATTTCCCGGTGGAAGGGGAAGTGGGCGCGGCTCGCCATCGAGAAGTTCGACAACGTAGTCTTCGTCGGTCTCCACATGAGTGATACTCACTTCACCATCCTGGATCGCGGCAATCACCAATGGCTCCGGGGTTCCAGAGACTGTGAAGGTGCCAGACACTGGAGGCGTAACAGGTGTTTTCTCTGGCGCACTGCACCCGCGCAGAAAAATGATGAACAGGACGAGAATCGCGGTCAGGCCACTGGAGCCGATAAGGTTGCGCTGGCGTGGGGAAATACTGACAAATTTCATACGAACCCCTTGCTGTAAAATTAAAGATCACGTCTCCCGGACAGTTCAGTCTCGATTGACTGCAAATCCACTTCTCACACTACGGATCCAGAATGACGATCCTGCGCCGTTCACGAAGAATTTTTCGAAACTCCGTTTTCCCCCAGGATCGGGGGAGAAGATCGCCTATTTCACAGGATCTATTTCCAGGAGAACGCGGAATCCACGACATGCGTCGCGTGTTCCGGGTTCCGCATGACCTCGGTGGCCTGGTCGGGGATCGGATTTGGGGAAATCCTCACTGCCGCCGCGGACCATGCGTTCTGTTTCGTCGGCACCAAACTGGTCGTCGCACCATTCAGTGACGTTGCCCAGCATATCGTAGAGACCAAGTTCGTTTGCGCTCCCCGATTCGACGGGATGAGGTCTTGACACAGGCGTTCGTCTGGAAGGCTTTCTACGGACTTTGGAAAATCCCGCGCGACAGGCGAATTCCCATTCTGCTTCGGTTGGCAGTCGATATCGACGTCCGATCGCTCCCTCTTTGGGACGGTCAGACAGCAACTCGCAGAACTTAATGGCCTCTTCCCAGGTCACACTCTCCACCGGATTTGTTTGACCTTCAGACTTGCTCGGATTACGATTGTTCATCACAGATTCAAACTGGGCCTGAGTTACTTCGAATTGGCCCAAATAGAATGGTCGAGGGATTACGACGTCCTGCAGTTGTTCCTCAGCGTCGATCCTGGAGACGAACTCAATATTGCGTGAATCTTCACTGTCGAGTTCAATTTTCCGTGTCCCCATTAAAAATTTCCCCGAGGGAATTAGGCTGAAGAGCATGCCAAGACTGTTTTCTTCGGTCAATTTGAGGTCCATATGCCTCGCCTGCTCTTGCACCATTTCACGGATCGAATCGACCGTCGGCGCTGTATCGGTCGTCAGGTCGAGTTGCTCGGGAAGCACGGGATCCGGCACGGACTGCGGTGGCCCGGGCCAGACTTTGACGATGACTGCGACTGCCAGCAGCAGGACGGACACAGCGAAAACCTGCCAGATTGTTGTCCAGCTTTTCCAGGTTCTGGTACCGTCGGGAACCTGTCGGGCCGGCAGCGGTTCGTTATCAGGCGCAATTTCTTTTGAGTGCTGTTCCAGCCAGCCCTTGAGCGCCTCCGCAAAGGCCGCGCAGTCCGGGTAACGTTGCTTTGGATGTTTCTGAATCGCCTTCAGGCAGATCGCGTCCAGATCTTTCGGAATACTCGGGTCATAGCGACTTGGCGGAGGTGGCTGCTGCGACAGCTTCATTCCGACGACAGCGCTTGCGTGCCCCTCAAATGGGCGATGGCCGGTCAGACACTCGAAAAACACAACTCCCAGACTGTACTGATCGACGGATCTGCCATGATTCTCCTGTTCCGCGACGGGCTCTCCGTCGGTATCACCTTCGGATGCGTTGCCATCCAGCAACTCCGGCGCCATGTAAGCGATTGTCCCGGTGAAGTTTCCCGGCTTGGTCAGGTCATCTGTGTTCGACATCCAGCGGACGAGCCCGAAGTCCGTAATAAAAGGCCGTGCCTGAGTGCTGATCAAAATATTGTGAGGCTTGACATCTCGGTGGATCAAATTGTTCTCATGTGCGAAATGAAGGGCGCCTGCGATGACTCGGATCCATTCCACGGCCTGCCGTCGTTCCACTGAGCCCTGACGAAGACGACTCGCCAACGACATGCCTTCGATATATTCAAACACAATATACAGAAAGCCTTTGTCCTCAGCACATTCATACGCCGGAACAATCGCATCGTGACGACGAAGCAGCGATGCCGCTCGGGCTTCTTTCAGGATTCGATCACGGTGCTTCTTTTGCGAGGAATCCAGCAGAGAAACTTTCAGAGCAATCAGCTGATCGAGATGCGGATCATAGGCAAGGTAAACTCGACCAAAACCGCCTTCTCCCAGGACGGCTTTGAGTTCAAAACGTCCCAGTGATGTCAGCGTCATCTCCGGTTTCACAGCTTCTTCACTCTCATCAAGATGGTCGTGAGTGTCAGCAAAATCCATTGTCACGTCACTGCTCGGATCGGCAGCCTGAAATGATTCGACGCGAAATTCGCGCCCGCATTCCGGACAGTTCACCGATCGACCAACCTGCCCCGCATGAACCAGCAACGACTGAGCACACTTTGGATCCGGGCATCGTGTTCTGTAGGAATGGGACATTCGGTCGCCGGATGCTGTAAAAAATGAATCAGCCAAATCGTTTCAATCGGACGTGGTTCTATCTCCAAATAATGCCAGTTCCCCGCAGGGGTGAATGATTACCTCCTTAGGCATCTGTTAGCAACTGCAGACTTGCCAAAGCGTCGAAAAGCGACTGAGCTGTGCTGAAC
The DNA here is from genome assembly GCA_037719765.1 of Planctomycetaceae bacterium. Lineage (GTDB taxonomy): Bacteria > Planctomycetota > Planctomycetia > Planctomycetales > Planctomycetaceae > SXXK01. Next base: position 19,129 of record JBBJME010000081.1, on the reverse strand, counting down.
CGCTCTTCGGGTACGCGCGACAAACCAACTTTTATCACTCGTGCCAGTCCGTCCGGAATTTCGGGATTGTATAACTTCGCTGGCCGAGCGTTCCCCGTCAGACGATGCTGGACAGCCTCGGTTGGCGTTCCATTCGGATATGGAAACTCGCGCGTCAACAATCGGTAGAGACAAACAATCGCCGCGTAAACATCGCACTCCGGTCCCACCGATCGGCTGTCGAGCAGTTGTTCGGGCGACATGTAGGGAATGGATCCGCAGATATCGCCCGAGGAGCTTATCCCCGAGTATCCCGAGGTCTCATAGAATTTGGCGAGTCCAAAGTCGGAGACTTTGAGATGCAGCTTTCCGTTTCGCAGTCTCCCCAGAATGTTGGAAGGCTTGATGTCGCGGTGAATGACTCCGGCCTTGTGAGCGAATTGCAACGCCTCCAAAACCTGCAGGATCACTTTGACTGCCATTCGGACGCGACGTGCCGGTGTATGTCCCCAGACCAATTGCTCGATTTCTGCTGCTTCGACAAACTCGAGCACGAGATAGGGATTCATCTCGGCAAAACCAAAACTCAGGCACTGCACAATTCGACGATGCTGCAGTTTCAAAAGGATACTCGCCTCACGCAGAAACAGTTGCCGCACATGATCGTCGGGGCGCCGTTCGGGATGAATGCACTTGATGGCGACCTTCCGATCCGTTCCCAACTGGATGGCCCGATACACGATACCCATCGCACCTCGGCCGATTTCCTCCAGTGAAGCGTATCCCGGGACTGCCGGGATCTCAGGTTCGTCATCGGCAGGACCACCTGATGACGTGATGAGAGTTGGAGCGTAACCCGGGGCTGATGGAATACTTCCCAGGAGCCGCACAGTCAGCGACGCATTGCCGAAGCGGATCTGATCACCGTCCTGCAGTTCGGCCATTTCAATTTTGTTTTCATTGACAAACGTTCCTTCGGCTGAGTTGAGATCAACGATCCTGGACGTGAGTGATGTCAGGACGATGATTGCATGCCGGAGCGCGGCCCCGGAAGTGGGGTCCAGAACGACAGGCAATCCCGGCTCCGTTCCAACCACGTATTGGCCTGGAATCGCCAGTTGATACGGCTTTGATGCGGAATTTTTCTCCCTGACTCGAAGCACCATGGCCGTGTGAACTGCCGTCGAACGCAACAAGATGTCGGCTAGCCGCAATCCTCCGCGATCTTTGAGGATCGCCTGCACCTCCCGGAATTCTTCTTCGACAGCAGCGTCCTGATTCTCATCGTGGACGGGAAGGTAATCCGTGATCATTTCCCGCATGATGCGATTGAGCTTCCGGGCAGCCGTTTGCAGCAGGTTTCCGGCCTGGCGCGGAGTTCCAAATCGCCGGTCCGAGCAAAGCTCTTCGAAACTGACAGCTGGGACTCCCGTTCTGGCTGGGTTCAACACTCGCGCGTCAAACACGTCCCAGACATCCAGCTGACCTTTGTCCTCACATTCTCTCCGCATTGCGTTGATTGCCAGACGCAGCAGGTTGCCCGCCCATTCGCCGGCAAATTCGTCATCCGGCGGCCTCGCGGCATTGTCCGGAGGCACGAAGCCTTCGATCTGGTCAAGACTCACGGCATTCAGCGCCGGTCGTCGCTGCTGGTCTCGCAGAAAATTCAGGAGTGATCGGCGCAGATAATCACGAAACCGGCGATTGGGAGCAGCCTTCTGGCTTTTCAGAAAACGGCTCACCAGATTGTCTTGCGGTGCCGGAATCAGGAGTTTGGCAATCAGAAACTCGTGCACCACATCCTCAGCCTGATCCGGCAGAACCCGCCCATACTGCATCAGATAGTGCTCAAGCGGCGGTCCATAATGGCGAATCAGCCTTTCAAACAGCTGCCGTCGACCGTCCGGAGAAGTCTGCGCCGCTCCCTCGATCATCGACATGACTGTCGATCCGATCTCCTGGCGAGCAGCGGATTTTCCAGGTGTGGCCATGATGTGATCGACATAGCAGAAGTCGTGAAACTCCAGTCTCAGCTCTTATGATTTTGGCGACCAGCGACTTCATGTGTGACAAAGCATCAGCGCGACGAATGAGTGCACTCTCTCCAGATTGGCGTCATTGTGGAACGATTCGGGCGGGTAAATTCCGAAATTTTTGCGCGAATCGAAGAATTATTGAGTCACGGTACATACCGCATTTTGCTTTCGTAGAACCTGTTTTTGAGGCCGGCTTGGATGCTCAAGCGACGAAATCTCGTTTGTTCTCTGAAGAGGCACAGCAGACTTTTGATCAGGGATCCTTTGTTTACACAATTGATCAGGCAGGGCTCAGCAAGGACAACAATAGACCGGCATACTCGGGATACCTGTCGAGAAATGCCCTCTGATCGGTGACCTCACCTGCTTCGACCGCTCGACGGTATTGTGTGATGATTGCGTTCACCTTCCGCTCACGTTCATCTGGTCCAAAAGTGACGTCGCCCATTTTCAACTCCGCTTTCCTGCGTTTCCCCCGGAGAGGTTAAGAGTGCCAGCACCAATTTGCACTTGAATTGTCAAACAAGCCCTCTCATCCGGCTTGTCGGCCACCTTCTCCCCCGACACGGGGGCGAAGGGAGTTTCGGAAGGCCGGTGTTCATTCTAAGCTCGTTCAGTTCAGCGCTTCAAAGAAATGTCTGTCCGCCAGTACGTCATCGATTCCGCGGAAGAACCAGTCGAGACCACCGCCACCCCGCAGTTCGTCCCGCTCGCCGTCGTCGTGCACTGTCGTCGAATTCAACTGCGGTACTTGGTTGCCTGTCCGCAGATTGCGAATTCGCTTCGCGTAACTGGCGTGAGAGCTCCATTGGCTAGCAATCGCATGCAGCGCGGAGTCCTGCGTGTCATACGCCGTCGTGCCGCCAATCAGGAGATCCTGACTGCATCCCCCCAGCAAGACGTCGCGTCCGAGACCGCCGATCAGAATATCATGGCCCAGGCCACCGAACAGGACGTCATTTCCGGGACCGCCAAGCAACACATCATTGCCGGAGCCGCCGAAGACGTTGTCGTTCCCCAGACCGCCGCGAATCATGGCGGGTATGGTCAACAGCGGGCTGACGCTGAGTCCATCGCCTCCATCGAAACCGTAAATGCTGATCTTATCGACGTCACGACGGCTGAACCGCCCGATCTCCTGACCGTTGGCCTTCACGATCAACTCACGTCTGAACGGCTGAACCTGGATGGAATCGGTGTTGTGTGTGCCATTGATGACGAGTGTCGAGCCTGTCAGTCGAGCTCTCGCAGAAAGCTGCGGCGTCACGGTGAACTGACTCACAATCTGCGGCACGCGACTGATGACGCTTCCCGGATTCGCTTGCAGATCAGCCTCCGTGTAGGCCGCGATTCCGTACGTCGTCACAGTCAACTGCTGAGTCTCGGGGTCGATATCGAACTGCGTCCAGCCAAACGTGTGCGTGGCCATGTAATCGCCCTGCAGCAGCTGAGCATCAATCAGGCCATTCGCAATCGGCAGGTTGGCGTTGAGTCCAATCGGATCATAGCCAAGTTGAGCCAGCTGGCTGTTGGTCAGGTTTTTGACAAAGTCATCCTTGTCGTTGAGGAAACTGTCGGCGTCATTCGCCACCGGAAGTGAGTCGTAATAGGCTTTCTCCGTTGGTCCAAGCAGACCAACAAGCGCGGCAACATCAACCACCGACGGTCCAAAGGGAGCGTCGTAAGCCACCGAGCCCGTGGAGATCTCGAACGCATTCGTGGCAATTTGTGGTCCAAAGGGCGCTGTCTGGTAAGTCAGGTTGTTGACCGACGTACCGTGAATATCAGCAGTAACAAACACGACGTTTGCGATGTCATTGAGATCGATGAACTGCAGAAGTTCCGTGCGCTCGGCTGCGTAGCCTTCAAAGCGGTCGGATCCCAGCAGCGGGCCAAGATTCTGAATGGGCTCAGGAATGAACACAAACTTCCAGGTGATCCCCGCGCTGTGCGCATCGAGGAGATTCTGCTTGAGGTCTGCCATCTGGACAGCTCCAAGCATGGTTCGCGTCGCATCAAACGATGCCGCAAGAAACTGACCGACCTGAAGCGGATCCGTCGGGTTCAAGACGGGCGGTAACTCCTGATCGCGGAAGGATCGGGCGTCGAGGACAAAGGCCGCGGCGTCCAGACCGTAGGTGTTGTATCGATACAGCTTGCGTTCGCCGGCCGTGACGAGGTCGCCCGTCGCTCCGTAAAACTCATTGCGGACGGGATTGTACTCCTGAAAGACCTGCATGCCGTTTTCGAACAGCGGGCTGTCGTTGATCAGCGTCCCGGGCGTGCCGGTAAACCGTGGGTCGGTTGCCACATCGGCGCCACCGGCGAAGTCGTCTGTCACTTCGTGATCGTCAATGGTTATCAGAGTCGAAGTGGACGCTCGCAGATCGCGGAGCGTATTGAGTCCCAGTTGGTCTGCATACACTTCATTGTGTTTGATGCGATAATCCTGCAGTGTGACGGCCTGGGGCTGTGGCAAATCGGGAGACGGGACGTCTGCGTAGATCGTGTCACCAAGGATCATGAAGAATTCCAGGTCCGCATCATCCACATTCGAAACCGCAGGATACGGTGCCAGTTCGCCGCGCCAGTCACCGCTCGTCCCAAAGGAAAGTCCAGTGTAGGACGTCAAGTCTGCGGGAGTGCGAAATTTGCCGGTAGCCGTTTCACCAGCAGCGTTGGTAGGCGATAGTAATACTGAGTGTCCGGCTGCACCGGTCACCTCAGTCTTCACGGGAATCAGGGCGTTGCTCTCCGTTACGGTTTTCGTTGCCACGATCTTCGTGAAGGCGGCATCCGTCGAAACCTGAAATTTGATATTTCCAGTCCGGGAACTTTGACTCCAGAGCACAGTGGAGTTCTGTGTCGTATCACCAGTGGCGACCACGGCGGACAACAATTGTCGTTCTTCCAATACCTCTGCCGATTTGGGGGCCTGTCGAAGAGGATTACGGCGTGTTCCGGAAGTCGTCGACAAATTTTGCTTAAGCCATTTTGCATTGATCATCATTTAGAATCCCTGAATGAGTTTGTGCAAGGAGCGGGCGAGGGCAGCGAAGTACTACCCGCTTTCGTGAAGTCGCCATGAGTCCGCAGAAGCGAAATCAAATGAGACCAATGCCCGCGCCAGTCGCAGTTGTCGTGAGGACCGGAAGACTGTCTGTACGGGTTGGCGTCATTGCGTCACGAATCGGGCGCGAAATTTTTGTGATTTCGCGCAGATTCGGAACTTCGCTCAATGCCTGAAAAAACGGCGGAAAGGCACCAGCCAACGTTTCTGATCACGCACGGGATGGGCGGAACGGAAGCGGGCGATCGGTTTCATCAGCTCGCCGACGCCATACAGCTGGCTTTACCTGAATCAAACGTGGTGCTCGTCGACTGGTCAAAGGAGTCCTGGCAGACAACCCAATACCTGGGAATCCCGAATCCATGGAGCGTGGCGAACAGTATCGATGCTGTGGTGGCGGAGGCTGTCGTGTCTCTGCAGACATTGCAGCTCGACGCGGCGCGAACCACCTTCATTGGTGAGAGCTTTGGGAATTGTGTGAATGCACGCATCTCTGAGCAGTTGGGGCAGCAGAGCACAATTCTTGCATTTAATCCACCGAGCTGTTTGGGCGGTGATCCAGTTCCGGACATCAGTGCAGGCACCAGCAATGAAGACCGCCTCATGACGGGTTCGTACACGCAACTTCGCGCCCACGAAGCTGCGGCACAGAACAATTCCCAGGGAGGTGATTCGGTTGGCGCTGGAGATGCTCCGAACATTCCAGATCGGTACCGCGCACAATTGCCGGTCCTGTCGATCGCAACGAAGGTGTGCATTGCACGGAGTGTCCCATTCGAGCCGACATGTGCGGGTTCTTCACCATTCATGTGGCATATTCGTTTCAGAATCACCAATCGATACAGCCTTTGTGTTCCAGGCAGATGGATTATTACGTTTTTCTTCGTGCATGACCTACTGTTGCCTTTAGTCATCAGTCGGCGCGGACCCATGCACCAGAGCGAACGACGCCAGAGTTCGCCGACGTTGATTACGAGAGGAAATCCCACATGGCCGAGATTCTTGAAGATTCAATGTTGCACGCACGCTACAGCGGCATTGACGAAACCTCATCCCCGAAAGGCCTGCCGACTGCACTTCCGGAAGGCTTGTGGGTGCTATCGCGAAGTGCCGGAGAAAACAGCACCCACCAGCGTGTGAACGTGGTGGGCCGTCCATACGGTCGGTCGCCATCCGTCCAGTAATTTGTGTCTTTCAGATACGACTGTTTCCGGACGTCATGCGGAAGTCCTGACGATCAATCGCGACCTTTTTGTACGCGACCTCAACAGTACCAACGGCACGCTGCTGAACGGTCGCAAGCTACAGAGTCTGACGGGACTTCGTTCCGGTGACGTGCTGCATTTCGGCAGTGTGATGTTCACATTGCAATCGTCGACCGACGAAAACATGAGTTCCACCATTACGGCTGACGTCTCCGCCGACGCGCTCGCTCAGGTGCAATTTGAAAAGCTTTTGAGACGTCCCGCGTTGCGGCCCTATTACCAGCCGATTCTTCGCTTGAGCGACAATGTTCGCGTAGGTTTTGAAGTTCTGTCTCGCAGCTATCTGCTGGGACTGGAAACGCCCGAGAAGATGTTCCGTGTTGCGGCAACCCGTAACGTGGAAGCCCAACTGAGCCAGGTCTGCCGCACCGAAGGTCTGCGCATCGGCGAAAGCCTCGGAAACACACATTTCTATCTCAACACGCATCCGGTTGAACTCCAGGGCACCGAACTCTTCACATCACTGGAACAACTCCGGGCAGATTTCCCGGAAACGAAGATCGTTCTTGAAGTTCACGAAGGAGCTGTTGCCTCCAGCGCTGTACTGCGAAATGTTCGCCAGGTGACTCACGATCTGAAAATGGGACTGGCTTACGACGACTTTGGCGCTGGCCAGGCTCGTCTGAAGGAACTGTTCGAAGTCCCACCGGACATCCTGAAATTCGACGTGAAGTTTGTCCACGGGCTGGCATTCAGCCCGCCACAGCATCGCGCCACAATTGCATCATTGATCCGCATCGTGCGGGATTTGAACGTTGTACCGCTCGCTGAGGGTGTTGAGACAATGGAGGAAGCTGTCGTCTGCCAGGAAATGGGCTTCGAACTCGCTCAGGGTTATCTGTTTGGTCGCGCAGAAACCGTATCACACTGGACCTCAACCTAAGATTCACACCGATGCTGATGGCACGTCCCACACTTGGAAAGAATGGAGACCCCGCACTGCTTGCTGCATTGCTGGCCGGGGAGAATTTTTGGCCATCTGATCCCGCTTCTTTGCATGAGCTGGGTCTGAATGAACCTTTCATTGAAGGTCTCATCTGTCGTCTGCTGCGCTCATCAGGAAATCAGTCCGGGCGTACGATTGCCGGTGAGGTCTGCATTCCCTTCCGCATGATCGAAGGGCTGATGGAGCGTCTGAAGTCAAGACGCATGGTTCTGCATTGCGGTAGTGCCAGTCTGAATGACTATATCTTTGGCCTGACAGACGAAGGTCGCCGCCGCGCGGAAACATCGCACTCCGAATGTGCCTACACGGGACCAGCACCGGTCCCGCTCAGCGATTACGTGATCTCTGTCGAAGCGCAGGCGATCTGCGATCAGCCGATTCGCCGCGAAGAACTGGAAGATGCGTTCTTCAATGTTTCAATGTCAGAAGAACTGTTCGACATGATCGGTCCGGCGGTCAACTCCGCCAGCGGGCTCTTTCTGTACGGTGCGCCGGGAAATGGCAAGTCGACGATCGCTCGTTGTCTGACGCACTGCTTTGGCCAGGAAATCTGGATTCCGTATGCGATCATCGACGGACGTGAGATCATCACACTGTTCGACCCTGCGTATCACGAAATCGTTGATCAACCAGACGAAGGACTTCCGTTCGATCGCCGCTGGGTTCGCGTTCGCAGGCCGACGGTCATCGTCGGTGGCGAACTGACCCTGGACAGTCTGGAGATTCGTCACGATCCCGTGAGCAACACCTGCGAAGCGCCGTTGCAGATGAAAAGCAACTGCGGATGTCTGCTGATCGACGACTTTGGTCGTCGCGCGTGTCGCCCAACAGTTGCTCAACCGCTGGATCGTGCCGCTGGAAAACAAACACGACTATCTCACACTGCCGACCGGCAAGAAGATTCAGGTTCCATTCCAGCAGCTGATTATTTTCTCCACAAATCTGGATCCTGCTGATCTGGTGGACGAAGCCTTTCTGCGACGCATTCCATACAGGATTGAAGTCACGGATCCGCAGGAAGAAGAAGTCCATCGGTTGTTTCAGATCGCATCTGAAAAACTCGGCTGCACGTACGATCCTGAATCGGTCGAGCACCTCCTGGAAAACTACTATCGCTCACAGAACCGACCAATCCGGCGCTGCCATGCGCGGGATCTGCTGTTGCAGGTTCGGAATTTCTGCATGTACCGCGGGATTCCATTCGAAATGCAGCCGGAACATTTTGATCACATTGCAGAATCGTTCTTTACCCGAGTTCGCACTCGTCCCCTGAATGCGTCATTTGAAGAAGCCCTGACAACAGGTCGGTGAAAGAAGTCGTACTATGAGCCACACCGAAGTCAGTTCGACCGCCTTGATCAGCGACACCACATCGCCTAATACGATGCTGGCCGGCGTGACCGAAATTGCCGGTTACCGAATGATCGAGCGCATCGGGATGGGCGGATTCGGAGAAGTCTGGCGTGCCGTGGGTCCCGGCGGTTTTTCCAAAGCCGTCAAGATTCTGTTTGGACATCTGAGCGGTCCTCAGGCCGATACAGAACTCAAATCACTGAACCGCATTCGTGATCTGCGTCATCCATTCCTCCTCAGCATCGAGCGTGTGGAAATCGTAGACGGGCGCGTGATCGTCGTGAGCGAACTGGCGGATCGCAGTCTGGATCAGCGCTTCCGTGAACTGGTTGCTGCGGGCCGGCGTGGTGTGTCGCGTGACGAACTCCTGCGTTACTTGCGCGACGCTGCCGATGCTCTGGACTTTATGGCAGAAGAACATGGCCTGCAGCACCTGGATATCAAACCGGAAAACCTGCTGCTGCAGGGAGTCCATGCGAAAGTTGGTGACTTTGGTTTAACGAAAGCTGTCGGCCAGGCGCGACATTCGCAAATCAACGGCTTTACGCCGCTTTACGCGCCGCCGGAACTGTTCGAAGGCCGCCCGGATCGTGGCAGTGATCAGTACAGTCTGGCCATCGTTTATCAAACGATGCTCACGGGAATTCCGCCGTTCAACGGACGGACCGCCTCGCAGCTGATGGCTCAGCATCTGAAGAGTTCGCCGGATCTGAGCAGTCTGCTGCCATCTGACCGAGCAGTCGTTGCGCGAGCCCTCTCGAAGAATCCGCGCACGCGCTTTGCAAGTTGTCGGCAGTTTGTGGAAGAACTGACAAAACGCCGCCCTACGAAGTCGCTCAGTGACCGCGTGTCGGCAGGATCTGACCCCGCAGTTCAGGAATCACCAGTAAGCACTGGCAATACCGAGAATATCACGGGCAATCATTCGTTGCTGCACGGCATCGCCAGTCCACTGGCCCCTGTCAAAAGTCTGCCGGAGGACACGCAGTTTCGGCCGACTCTGTTCGTCGGACTCGGCGGACTTGGTTGCCAGACGATCGCGATGTTGAACCAGAGAATCCAAAAGCGGTTCCCGAACGCGACTTTGCCGGCAATTCAGTTTCTGTGCATCGATACGGACAACGAGGCGATGGCAGATCTCAAACGGCGCAGTTCCGGCAGTCACCGGGTCGTCACGACCGTCGCCGCCCCGCTGCGTACGACTCAGGACTATCGCAAAGAGTCGTCCGATCATCTCACATGGCTCGGTCGGCGCTGGCTGTTCAATATTCCCCGCAGCGGACGTGTTGAAGGCATGCGACCTTTGGGACGCCTGGCCTTTGTCGATCACGCAGCAGACATCCGCACCGAACTGAAGAATAGTCTAAGTACCCTGATGAGTTCCGGGGCGGTCGGCACATCCTCGTCGGAAACCGGATTGCCGTTCGACGCCACCGGCATTGACGTCTGCCTGGTTGGTTCAACTTCCGGAGGAACTGCGAGTGGTTGCCTGCTGGATCTGGCATGGCTGATCCGTGAAGCGGTAAGCAATGGCAGGATGCCACCCGTCCGCGTGACGTCCATGCTGCTGCACGGTACGGCCCACGGACGTCAACTGGCCGACATGCAGGACGCCAACACCGTCAGCTTTCTGCAGGAACTTCAGCATTTTTCCGTCCCTGGCGCACAACGCCCCGGACTGACCTCGCGCTTTTCTGACTCTGAAATCTCACGACCGTTCGACGAAACGACGCTCGTGCACTTCGGTGACGACCTGTCGGCCAGCGACTTTTTCGAAGGCGTGAATCGCACGGCGGAATACCTTGAATTGCGCACGCTCACATCAGCTCGTCGAGAAATGAATGCGTGGCGGAACCCGGAACGAACCCAGATCCCCGAAAGCCATGAAGCATCGTTGCGTACTTTCGGGCTCTCCACGATCAATGCGGAATCCTGGGAAGTCGCCCATGGCGAAGCCGGTCAACTCGCATCCGCCGCGATCCAACTTTGGACGCGGCCGTCGGCAGCGGCTGGTGAACCCAACTCACCCGAATGGACGGCTTTGCTCGATCACCTTGGCATCAGCAGCGAAGCTGCACAGCAGGTCATACCAAACCTGCTTGATGGCGGGCGCACGCGGCGGATGGATGAATACGCGAACAATGTCTGGCAACGATTATCTCGAGATTCAGCTGCTTCGGTCCTGGAACAGGTTTCCGCGATCATCAGTCAGGATTCCGTCTTATCGGCATCACGCAATTCCATTTCTGCTGTGACGAGCGAGATTCGCACCGAACTGGCGACCCGACTGCCGTTGGAATTGCAGTTCGTGGAATCCTTCTTCACGCAGTTGCTGGACACCCGAATGCGACCGGGCCTGGCGATCCAGGCCCTCACGGCCCTGATGCACCACACCGAACAGGCACTTGCGGCATGTCGCAGTCAGCAGAGTGACCTGCAGAGTGCATTCCATGAATTGTGCGAATCGTATTCAGTCAGAAAGCCCGATCAGGTGACGGATGCCGGGCACACGGCGCTGCGCGGCTTCTGCCGTCAGTATTGCATGCTGTTCACATGTCAGACGATCTGCCAGACATTGAACGAACACCTGCAGTCGCTGCTGGCCGCATTGCCGCGTTTGCTTGAGGAACGATCCACAATCCTCCGCGACAGGCTGATCGTGCTGGCCTCTCAGGTGAACGGCGGCTCGCCGTGCTCTGCCACAATCCCCGAACAGATGATCGCGGCCTTTGAAGCGTATTTGCAGACGTCCGGGCGGTTTCGAGTGAGCTCGTTTCTCAGTCGCAATCTCCGTCCGACCGATGCGGTCGCCCTGCTGTCGGAAGCCTCTAACTTCCTGCTGCTGAGCATGTCCCGCGCCCCACAGTTCTCAAACGCCGTACGAGTGCCGAAACGCAGTGCAACGTTTCCGGCAAATGCCAAACCGAAACTGCAGAATGTCGGTGGCAGACAGCGTGTGCTGGCCGTGATTCCTGATCCAAATTCGACAGACGTCTGGAAGTCGCTGCTGCAGAACGATTTCGGAGCGTGTGTCTCTGCCTGTTGTGTCAAAACTGACGAGATCTGTGTGGTCTGCGAAACTGAGGGCATCGCCATTCCGGCGGCGGTCGATGCACTGACACACATGCGACCTCACGTGCTGGAACTCGCCGGGCGACTGCACTCCCGGCATGACGTTCCATGGTAAATTGACGCTCGGAGTCGAGTGCGATACCGCGCAGGCGCGGTTCCGCTCAGAACGACAGCGACGACGATGCTCGAAGTTTCCGATCGTGCCTGTTAATATTTCGGTGTTGCCCCACGTCTTCACGGAGCCCACCGCATGTTACAGCACACGACCTTCATTGCCCTCCTTGCTCTGTCTGGAGCAACTGCTTTCGGGCAACAAACCTGGACGCAGGCGATCGAACGACAGCCTTCTGTGGAACGCAGTTCGACGGACGAGCCGGCGCAGATCGCCAAACCGGCGATTGATCACACCGTATTTGCAGGCGGAGTTGTTCCGAAGTGGATCTGGGGCGCGAACAACGGCACCAGTTATGTACTGCGGACTGCCATCGATTTGACGAACATCAAGGCCGCTCGGCTGCGCGCATCGTGCGATAATGTGGGCACGGTATTTATCAACGGCAAACGAGTAGCCGGGAGCAGCGAATGGCGGGAGGCCATGGATACAGACGTGACTGCGTCGCTGCGGGACGGCTCGAATGTGATCGAGGCAGAAGTGGAAAACCAGGGCGGCGTCGCCGCGTTTGTGTTGAAACTTGCGGTGCTGACCGACGACGGCAAACTGGTGGAAACTGTGACGGATGAAACATGGCAAGTCGCAGCCAAACGCGGTGAAGAATCCACTCAAGCCGTCGAAGTGCGAGCGACGTACGGCGACGGGCCGTGGGGGAAGGTGCTCGACAATGCAGCGATTGCGAGCCGAGTTCCCGCCGGAGTCTTTGAACTTCTGCCCGGCTTTCAGGTCGAAAAGCTCTTCACCGTGCCGAAGGACGAACTGGGCTCGTGGGTTTGCATCACCTTCGATCACAAAGGGCGGCTGCTGGCAAGTGATCAGGGCGATAAGGGGATTTACAGGATTACACCGCCGGTAATCTCGGGACCAGCGGCAGGGCGTGAGCCCTCCAGGGACGACGCGGCGACGGATTCAAACGACGAAACTCGGAGGGCTGACGTCCGGCCGCTCGCCGAAGGTGAAACCCTCATCGAACATCTCGACTTCTCAAAATGCGAGTTTCAGCCCACAGGAGCCCAGGGCATGCTCTGGGCATTTGATGCGTTGTACTTCAGCATCAACGGAGGCACCGGCAGTGGGTTGTACCGAGCCAGGGACACGAACAACGATGATCAGTTTGACGAATGCGTCAGACTGAAAGAATTCCGCGGAGGCGGCGAACATGGTCCGCACGCGCTGCGGTTATCTCCGGACGGCAGGCGGATCTTTGTGATCTGCGGAAACCACACGAAGCCGCCTTTCAATCCCGGCGACGAACTGACCAACAAAGATTTCACCAGCCGAGTCCCCACAAACTGGGCTGAAGATCACTTGCTGCCTCGCATGTGGGACGCTGGTGGACATGCCGTGGGAATTCTGGCACCCGGCGGCTGGATCGCCAGCACTGATCCCGACGGCAGGACCTGGATATCTTCAGCATCGGCTACCGCAATCCCTATGATCTGGCCTTCAATGCCGATGGCGAACTGTTCGCGTATGACGCCGACATGGAATGGGACGTCGGCATGCCGTGGTACCGGCCAACGGCGTCGTCCATGCCACCAGCGGCAGTGAATTCGGCTGGCGGAGCGGCAGTGGCAAATGGCCAAATCACTACATCGACAGCCTGCCGCCGATGGTCAACATCGGCCCCGGATCGCCGGTGGGTGTTGAGTTCGGCTACGGTTCTCCATTGGCGGCAGACTCAGAGATCGCTCAAAAGGCACATGCCACGGTTGCCCACGGCGGCGACGGCAGGTTTGTTTTGGTGCCGCTCAAGTTCCCGGCGAAGTACCAGAAGGCCCTGTACATCTGCGACTGGACCTTCGGCACAATGTACGCCATTCATACCGAACCTCGCCTGAGCAGCTACACCGCGACGAAGGAAGAGTTCCTGTCTCGGACACCGCTGCCGCTGACAGACGTGGCTGCGGGACCCGATGGAGCGTTGTACTTCTCCGTCGGCGGCCGCGGAACACAGTCCGAGTTGTTTCGAGTGACTTATGTCGGGAAGGAATCCACATTACCGACAGAACTTCATGATTCGAATCAGGCGGGTCCACGTTCACGACGAAGGGTCCTCGAATCGGCTCATGCGGGCGTGGGGCCTCAGGGCCGACAGTCTCCGTTGGACACAGACACGTTTTTGAGCGGACTACGGGATGACGTCCAATCCGGTGATCGCTTTCTTAAAACCGCTTCGCGAAATGCGTTCTACCACTCGACTCTCTTTCCCGAACTGATGAAGCCGGACGTGCTTCGTGGTGCGGACTTCTCGCAATCTGCGCCGGATGAAATTCTGGGCATCGTCATCGCCCTGGCGAAAGCGCCGGTGAATCATTTGACTGCATCCAGGGGATTGTCCGAAACGGACGTTCAAGCGTTGAATCAGGAATTGAGAGAAGTGTCCCTCCGCAGCCTGCGTGAGTTGCAGTTCGAAAATCTAAGTCACGATCAGAAGCTTCTTTACCTCCGAGCCCTGAGCCTTGTGTTCCTGCGATTGGGGCCGGTTGATGAGACGGTGCTCAAGGAGTTTCTGGATCGACTGGATGCACAATTCCCCTCGACGGATGCGGAGCTGAACCGTGAACTCTGTCAGATGATCGTTTACCTCAAGTCACCGACAGTCATTGAAAAGACGGTCAAGCTGCTGGAAGCTCCATCAAAGCCCACCGTCACCGATGGCATGCAGGACCTGCTGGCTCGCAATCGTGGCTACGGCGGCGCGATTGCGGCGTCTATCGAAACAGCTCCAGACCAGCAGCAGATCTGGTATGTGTTCTGCCTTCGAAATTTGAAAGAAGGCTGGACGATGGATCAGCGGAAGGCGTACTTCGCGTGGTTTGAACGAGCTCACACCTGGGCGGGCGGAGCCAGTTTCCATGGTTTCCTGAGAAACATCGAAAGAGAATGCTTCGAAAACGCCAGCGAGAAAGAACGTCTGCTGATTGAAGCCAGCGGAGCCCGCAAGCCGTACTCGCTGCCGGAGATTCCAAAGCCTGCCGGGCCTGGCAAAGAGTGGACTCTCGACGAAGTCCGAGCCATCGCGGCGGACGGATTGAAGCAACGCAACTTCGAGAACGGACAAAAGATGTTCGCGGCGACACGCTGCATCATCTGCCATCGCTTTGGCGGAGACGGCGGTGCGACCGGTCCCGATCTGACTCAATTGGCCGGTCGTTTCAATCTGAATGATCTGACCGAAGCCATCATGGTGCCCAGCAAAGTGATCAGCGACCAGTACAAAGGCAGCACCGTTGTGACGACAGACGGCAAGACAGTCAGCGGCCGCATCCTGTCCCGCAACGACGATCTCACCGCGATTCTGACGAGCCCGGAAGATCCGACGAAGATCACAGAGATCCAGAACAGCGACATCGAAGCAATTCAGCCATCGACGGTGTCCATCATGCCTGCCGACCTTCTGAAACCCCTCAATCAGGACGAAGTCCTCGACCTGCTGGCGTATCTCCTCTCTCGCGGCGACAAAGGCAGTGGTCTGTTCAAGTAGCACGAGGTGGGCCGGCGCGGCTTCACCACAACGCGGCACAGAACACTTTTGCGTGCAGTGATACTCTGCGACCGAAAATGGCACGTTTGCCAGCACCGGATCGTAACCCGATGCGTCAGCGAGGGATTGGGATTTGCACCCCTCGCTGACGCGTCGGGTTAATGCCACTTTCGACCGTGTGAGGTATAGCCATCAGTCGCAGATGACAACCAGCGCGGTGATGTTGTCGCGCGAGCCGCCTTCGAGCGCCGCATCGACGAGAATTTCAGACAGCTTCTGAGGATCGTCGTTTGACATCATCAGTTCAGCGATCTCGCTGTCTTTCAGGCCATCCGTCAGACCGTCGCTGCAGAGCAGGAATCGATCGCCGGACTTCGGAGAGACTTCAATGGCTGTTCCGCCTGTCGCGCCATCGCGGCTGCCCAGGTACTTGTACAGCACATTGCGATAGCGATGCGTTTTCGCTTCTTCTGACGAAATGGTGCCCGCATCCATGAGCGCCTGAGTCAGCGAGTGATCAACCGTCAATTGTTTGAATTTGCTGCCGCGCAATTCATACGCGCGACTGTCACCGACTCCGATAAAGTAAAACCGCTCTCCTGCGCGAGCCATCATCACCACGGTCGTGCCCATATTTCGCATGCCGGGATCCAGCTCGCTGAGCGCGATAATTTCCGAATTGGCGTGCGCAATGGATGTCTCCAGCGCGTCATTGACGGCTTTGGTATTCGCTGTTTCGAAGTCCAGCAGTTTGTCCAGCGAGCGCGGGATGAGTTCAATTGCGAGCGCACTCGCACGTTCCCCGGCACTCTGTCCACCCATGCCGTCAGCGACGATGGCATAACGCTGCCTGTCATCGACGAAACAACTGTCTTCGTTGTTTTCCCGATAGTTACCGGTGATGCTGATATGACCGATTCGAAACGCAACCATTGACATTTCCAGAGTTCATGTGGAGGGCGATGACGAGGCTCGCTGCGGATCGTTGCAGTAGTGACTGACTGCCATCGTCGGCACTTTCTTCACGCTAATTCCTGCGGTCCACGGCAGATTGTTTCGGTATCCGGCAGCAAACGCAACAGTGGAAGGCATTTCCTTGTTTCCTGGCGACAACGCAGGAATGACGCAGCCTGTTTACAATGCCGCCCCATGACACATCGCTTCAAAAACGTTTGTCAGGCCCAGCGTCGTGGCAGAAATCAGCAGTTCGCCCGCTTCGAATCCTGCCGATGCACCCAGCATCCGGCCCTGACCTTCAACCAGTCGGAATACGCGATCTTTCTCCGGCGGAAACTGAGTCCGATAAGCTCGAATGGAAGCCACCTTCATGGAAAGTGTCGCAGAAATATCCGACACAAACGCACCACCGCCCGCCGGATGATTGAGTGTCTGCAATCCCAGCGGATACCAGATCTGCCGTTGAATGCGATGAACCGGAAGGCCGTCGAATGCGTCATCCCATTTGGAAAGCCGCGAATAGAAGACGGCGGCATCGGTGATTTGCATGGCCTGCCAGTGATCGGGAGACGCCATCGGAGTTCGATCAGCAATCCCCAGAACCAGCCGTGGACGATAACGACGAAACACCTTTGCCAGTTCGACGCGAGCTTCAAAGTTGTCAAAAAGTCGCCGGTTGGGAAGTGTGAGTGTTTCGCGCACCTCGACCCCCAGAATCCGGGCGGCCTCCTGAGCTTCCTCAAGGCGGACTTCTGGCCCAGGGCTGAGCGGTGTGGGTTCGCCATCGGTCAGGTCCACGATGCCGACGCGAAAACCCTGCTGAGCCATTCTGGCGAGTGTTCCGCCACAGCCAATCTCAACATCATCTGGATGAGCCCCGACGGCAATCACGTCCAGAGGTTCCGGCAGCGATGGAGTTTTCGAATTCATCAAGCAGCGCCTTGTAGTGCATTACGTCACTTTTTCAGCGAGTGGCTTTCAGGGGATCCCATTTCGCCAGACTCGGATCATTCGGAACGACAAACAGTTCGACGCGTCGGTTTCGCTGGCGGGCAGTTTCTGTCACAGACGATTCCAGCGGATGAAATTCACTGTACCCCATGGCGGCGACGCGTTCGGCATCGACCCCCAGTTTCTGGAGCTGCAGAATCACGGCGTCGGCTCGGTCTGTCGACAGATGCCAGTTTGTAGGATGTTTCGCGGCGGTTCCCGGACGAGCGATGCTCTGATCATCGGTATGCCCGACAATCAGAATCCGCATGCCGCTGGCCGCACCGGAAATGGTATTCGACGCAAACTCTTTAAGGACTGGACCGGCTTCTGAACGAATCGCATCGCTGCCCAGATCAAACAGGATATCACTGTGGAATTTGTGCAGACCTGTGGACGGATCGTATTCAAATCCAGCGGCTTCGAGTGCCGAATCTGCACTGCCGCCGACCAGCATGGAATCTTCTGACAAGGCTTTGGCGTAGCGATCCGTGAGCTGATTGCGTTCGGCCATCAGATTATTCAGTCGCTCTTCGGCTGTGGCGATCTGCGTTTGAGCGTCACCCAGTTGCGACATGAGCCCCTGGCGTTCCTGGTCCGCACCGGACATCATCAGATTGGCTTCGTCGTATGCTGCCAGCAACCGCTGGTTTTCCGCATACAGTTCGCGAGCCTGCATTTGCGCATTCACCAGATCGCCGTCGCCATAGCCCGTGAAGCAGCAACAGCCGCTGAACATCGGCAACGCAGCCAGCATAAAGAGAACGATCGATCGAACAGGAATCCTGCTCATGGTTATCATCCCTGACAAACTTGTCTGTTGAATGAAGGAGTTGTGACAGCCAGTTTTCAGTCAATCCTGATCGATGGCCACTTCGCAACGCTCTTCAGCAGGACAGGACTCTTGTCTTTAATCGGATACAGGAACTCACGTCACCGGACGGTGGCGTGAAACTGTCTTGCAGCGGACTTCCGTCTCGCGAAAGTCAGCTGCCCGGTCAGATTACCACTGACGGAAACGCAGAGTGAAGGCAGGCTTTGAGTCTTTTTGCGCCGAATCGCGATGAAGCTCGCCCGGTCACATTTTGTTTCAGCTGCTTCGTGCAGTTCCTGCCGAACGTGAATCCGGATCGGGTATTCTGTGCAGCACGGCAGGTGCCGTCATTCGGCAATTTTTGCCGGGGACAGGAACTCCGTCGTAAAACATTCCTCCGGCTTCACACTTCCCGGTTTGATGTCTTCGACCTCTTCAATTTGACTCACCAGCGTCTGCCAGCGTTCCAGCGTCATGCTGCAGAGCGGTGCATTGTCACGGACTTGACAGAGCGGGGCCATGGCGGTCGCCCCGAATTCCAGCGCCTCAGGGCTCATGTTCTTGCTCATCGCGTAGATCGCCGCATTGCCGGCACCGGGATCGGCAAGATATTTTTCCCAGCCTGCCACGCTTGCGGATACGATGGATCTTACGAGTTCTGGCTGCTCGCGAATCGTTTTTTCGGTTGTGACGAGCAAGCTTGCGTAGGGATTGAAACCAATGTCCGACACCATCATCGTCTGCGGGTCACTGCCCTGTTCTTTGGCAAATTCTTTTTTCAGCAGGAACTCCCCCACACTGCCACCGAAAGGAATCAACCGCACATTCTTTAAGGGCAGCTTCTTCTTCATCCACAGCGCGAAAGGTCGCGTTTCGCTGATCGCCAGTTCGATATCGGCAAGATCTTCCAGCGTTTTGAAGCCTGACGCCTGATGCACCATGATACACCGCGGCGAATCCTGCAGCGGTGCCAGCACTGCGACACTTG
>JBBJME010000080.1:0-26898 GCA_037719765.1 Planctomycetaceae bacterium | reverse complement strand
GCGGGTATAAAGTCCGCCCGGTTCCGAGCGGCAAGCTGGCGCTGCTGGCGGCCGAGCGCGATCCCCCGGACCTCATCCTGCTCGATATCAACATGCCGGAGATGAACGGCTACGAGGTGTGTGACCGCCTCAAGGCCGATGACGGGCTCAAGGGCATTCCCGTCATCTTCATCAGCGCTCTCACCGAACAGCTAGACAAGGTGAAGGCATTTGCCACCGGCGGGGTGGATTACATCACTAAACCGTTTCAAATGGAAGAACTGCACGCCCGCGTCGAGACGCATCTAAAACTCCGTCGCCTGCAAATCGAGCTTGAGGAGACTAACTCGCAATTGGAGAGGGCCAACGGCCGGATGTCTCGCGACTGGAGGCGGCGGCGAGAATCCAGCGGACGTTCCTGCCGCACGAGTCGCCCGCGTCGCTGGAGCGGACTTCGCCTGGATCTACCGGCCCTGTGACGAACTGGCCGGCGATGGACTGAACGTCATCCCGCTTGGCGATGGCAAGGTCGGGCTTTACATCCTGGACGTCAGCGGCCATGGCGCGCGTCGGCCCTGCTGTCGGTGACGCTGAGCCGTCTCCTCGCCGCCGGCTGTGCCATCTTCGATCCTGATCCGGGGTGGCGATGGCGGGATCGGTTCGCCACGCCACCCGCCGAGGTCGCCGCTCGCCTGAACCGACTTTTCCCTTCGACCCGGCGACCGCGCAGTTCGCGACGATGGTCTACGGGATCCTGAACGCCGCAACCGGAGAGTTCCGCTACGTTCCGCCGGGCACCCGGGCCCGGTGCATCTGCCCTCCGACGCCGATCCGGTGATTTTGGCGAGCGAGGGGACCCCGATCGAACTGGCCGACGACGTCTACGAGGAGGACGGGCGGGGCCGGGAGACCGTCTGGTTCACCAGATGGCGCCCCGGCGATGGGCCCTGCCGGCGAGCCGTTTGCACCGCCCGGCCTCGAGTCGATCGGCCAGGGGCGAACCGAACCGCTACAGGAGAGTGTCGCTACCCTCCTGGCGGAGGTCGCGCGGTGGCATGGATCCGAGAGACCTCACGACGATATCTCCATCCTTGCGCTCGAGGTCTCGGTCGCATCGAGCTCGGGCGAGCCTGGTGTCAAATCCCTGGTGCGTCCACTTGCCCCTATGTGAACACAATCAGCCGCTTCCTGAATCGTTCTCCCGAAATCCGAACAAATCACCCCGAGCGGCTCTGATGCGGGTGGCGTGACACGCTGGAAGGGGACGGCTGGATTTGAACTCCGCAAGTACTTGGCAATTGGCATAATGCGGTAAACCAGTCACGGAGAAAAGGTAACCGTACATTCCCGCGCAAAACCTCTCACCGAGTCTGTATTCAGACGGTTTTTGGCAGAGGGACGAGTTTGTCGAGACGGGAATCGGTCGGTGGGACAAGCCCGTATTCTGTGACAAGGTGACCAAACACCGTGACTGGATTGTTTTGTGGGCACGTTTTTAATGTTTCGTTGCGAACCCGGGGGCTGACTTCCTGAACTCGGTCATAATGTGAATTTCGTGTTAAGAGAGTGTTGGTTTTTGAAAAAGGTATCGATGTGGTGCATAGACTTTCACGGGAAATCTGTGGGGCACATCCACGTTCAGGTTAATGTTTCATTGGAGTGAATATGTCGGATCGCTGGTACTACCAATTGCTGTTGGAAGAATTCGGGCCGGTGTCAGAAGAGTATATTCTAGAGTTACTCACCTGCGGGACGCTGGGAGAAGGTGATCTGGTTCGCAGCGAAGCCGGTGGAGACTGGATGCTGATTTCAGCCATGAAGGAATCCTGTCAGGCGTCGGATTCATCTGAGTCGATGTTGGAAGAAATTCAGGATCTATCTGAGCTCAACTTCAAATTTGCAACCTCGAGTTCTGCACCAGGCCGTTCAACCCTTGCTGCGAACACTCCAGTACAGTCGCCGCGTTCGGACACCCTAACTGTTCCGAAACCATCCATACCGACACGTGGCAGCAAGGTCGCAGTTCGAACTGAGGCTCCAGTCAGAAAACGAACAGCTGAACCGGTTGAGGCAAAAACGGCAATGCCAGCATCGCCGCAACAAAAGCCGGCTGTTGCGAACGGCAAACGAAAGCGTGTCGCCTCGGACAAGGAGACTTCTAAGGTCGGTCGGTCAAAACGCATTTCCAGCAACGGTACCGGTGTTGATGACGATTTGCCGGATGATGTTTTCAACGATGTCTCTCAGAAGCAGGACTCCACGTCACAAAGGTCGCTCTCAGCGACTGCATCGATGGCGACATCGCCTACTTCAGCTGGATTGGCTGGTACCGCGGCCAGCCGTGGAGCAATGGGGACCCAGTCATCAATTTCCTCGAATGCCGGTTATTCAACGGGAGCAAGTTCATCACCAACTCCAGTCAGTGCACTTTATTCAGCATCGCGGAGTATGCCGACGGCACCTCCAAGAATGGCGTACACGCCGCCACCGAAGAAAAGCGTTTCTGTTTCTGAGCCGATGGACGTAAAGAAGGTTGGGACCGTAGCAGGTGCCATCACGGTTATCGCTGGTGTTCTGGCAATCTCCATCTTTGGTTTGCCGTTTGGCGGTGGTGGCCGTGTCGAAACGCCTTTCGATCCGAAGGCAACGGCGGCAGTTCTGAAAACGATTCTGAAGAACTTTGACGATCTTACCATGACCACGGATGAAACTGCATTCGATGAGTGCATGGACAACGTAAAACCGCAAATGGCTGCGATTATGGCGACAACTCAGGATCCCAAAAACAATACTCCCGAGGCGGCTGCATGCCAGGCAGCGACGAAAGCGTTGATGAAAATAGCGGATTCGTTCCCGGATAAACAGGAAGAAATTCAACAAGGCGTAATCGAATTTCAAATGCAGATTGCCTTGGTGCAATAAATCAACAAAGGATGGCGTTGCCACTTCTTCCGACGACAGTGATTTACAAACCATTCCTGAATTCAGTAGCAATGCCACGGCCTTTAAATTCATTGACTTTTAACAAAAGTCCGCAATCTGAACAGTAATTTTACTTTAACTTCGCGGGCTCTTCTCAGAATCTTAACAATCGGCGCGAACAATGACGCCAACGCCGTTCGTTGGTAATCGATACTCAGGATTTCAAGTGCACTGCACGTCGCAGGCAAGTCGATTTCTTAGAATGGCTTCTAGAAGAGGAATGCAGTTTTATGAAGGAAATTACTCTCACGTCTTCATTGAAGCGAAAGTCACGAGGCTTCACTTTGATTGAGCTGTTGGTCGTAATCGCGATTATCGCGATTCTCATCGCACTGCTGCTCCCGGCAGTTCAACAGGCTCGCGAAGCCGCTCGCCGAACACAGTGTAAGAACAACCTCAAGCAAATTGGCCTGGGCATTCACAACTACGAATCCACCTACTCACGTTTCCCGACGGCTGGCGAATTTACCGATGAGGCTTCTAAGGATCGACGCTTCTTCCCAGTGTCACTTTACGTTGCCATCCTGCCATTCGTTGAACAGGCAAACATCTACAGCCAGTGGAATATGAATTTTCACTACACCAATGCAGCAAATGCTCCGTTGGCGAAGAAGATTGTTCCTGGCTACGTATGCCCATCCAACGCAATCACCCAAATCGATTCATTGGGCTACGGTACTTCCGACTACATGCCCATAGCTTACACCGACATCGACCCTATAACAGGTGCTCGAAATGGATTGACTGTTGGAGTGACTTTGAATGCAGACTCCAATGGAGCGTTGGGAGCCTGCCGCAAAATGGCAGATTCAACCGACGGTACTTCAAACACAATCCTTGTCATTGAAGACGCCGGTCGCAAGACAGGTGCTTCTGGAAAAGCCGACATCACATCGGTCAGGTACATCGGTGGCAGCCGTGGCTACGATTCAACCCAGTTGTACGCAGCCCCAGATGTCGCTCCTGGCGTTCCTGGGGGCAACTTTAGCGCTCCAAATCGTTGGGCCGATACCGACGGTGGCAGCGGAGTTTCTGGTGCTGCTAACTACCCGACGGATACAAAGATTATTAACAACAACGCGACTCCAAAAGATGGCCCTGCGTCATGCCGTTGGAACGTGAACAACTGCGGGCCAAACGACGAGCCATTCAGCCAGCACACTGGCGGATGTCAGGCTGTTCTTGGCGACGGCAGCGTTCGCTTCCTGTCAGAAAACCTGGACCGTCACATCATGCGTAAGCTTTGCAATCCCCAGGACGGCGAAGTGCTTGGCGAATTCTGATAGATGACCCTTGAGCTTGCTACTTGAATTTCAAATGGCGTCGCAGATTTAGGTCTGCGACGTTTTTTTGCGTAATTGCCAAATTCAGCATCCGGTGAAGTCATTGATTCGGTTCCACCGGGACATACTTCGATCGATTTCGTTCGAAGGCGTTCTCCGCCGCTTCTCGGGCACGGCGTTGGAATTCCAGCTGACTTCGGAATGGCCGGGTTATCGAGCTCGTTGGCGGGTCAAATGAACCATCAGGAGTCAGCGTGCGAGCTTTCATGTTGTCTCGCAGGCAGGACCTCGCAGGCAGGTACCAGTCACCGTGACATGCCCAGTCACCGTGACATGGTGGTACTGGCGAGAAGATTATTCGACGACGCCAAGCAGGGGCGAAGGGAGTTAATATCGGTGCCGTGCAGCGTGATGTGAGACCTCTTTCCGATCGACATCTTCCGGGCCACGATTGCCGCCTGAAGTGAACCTTCCAGGGGCGGGGTTGTGTCGTCCTCCATCTCGTAGTCTTCATCTTCCGTGTCATCGTCGTCATCATCATCGCCTTCGTCGAATTCCCCTTCCGTTTCGTTGAATTTCACCTGAGCGGAAGGCGCGTAGACAATGCCGGAGATGTTCAGGTGGGCTCGTTTGAACTCGACTTTTGCTTTCTTCGTGCGGTCCTGAAACAAACTGATCCCCGAATATGTTCCAGAGCCTGGCGGCGTGACGGTGATGTTTCCGTTCGTGCGAAACTTCATGCCTTTCTTGCCCGTGTTGAAGATCGTGACGCCAAGCGCCGTGAGTTCCGTGCTGCCTTTCAGATCAAGGCCGCCGCCGTCGATGTAGTAGGTTCCCGGTGCCATGGTAATGACTTCATTCCTGTCGAATTTAAGCGACGGATAAGTGCCGGGCTGAAGATCATAATATGTTCTGCCGCCGACCTCGGTCTTGTAATCATTCGTATTCCGCCTGGGCCCTTTTGGAGGCGTCGGCAGGGAGGCCCATGGGTCAGGAGTCGGCGCGACGCCGGTATGAACCTCGGCGTCGATCCATTGCTTTGATTTCTTTTCGATCCCTCCGGTGACAAGCAGATGGTCAGCCGTGATCTGAGACTTCTTCCCGACTTTCACCGCCTTCTTTTTGTCTGAAGAATTGACAATGATGTCGCCATCGACTGCAAGCGACGCACTCTTGCTCTTCAGTTTCAGAGCGTCTTTTCTCTTTGGCTCCAGGATCAGAAGTCCGGCCTTGCTGGGAATCATTGTTCCCCCGGCCACAGAACGCGTCACGACCAACAACTCACGGCGTCCGAAAATGCTGCTGAACGTGGGTGGCATACGTGACGTGATAATGGCTTCCACGTACCCGGATTTGCCGCGAAAGGTTCCGGAACTCGGTGGAATATTAATTGCGACTGTTGATCCTGATCCTGTGACCCCGTATCCGTGAGCGGACGCCAGCGACAAGGCCGAGGCGCGTGCCTCGCCATCGCTGTCATCGCACCGATTCAACTCGTATTTGGTAAATAATTCGATGGCTCCGGCTTCTGCTGCAGCGTCTGCGGCAGTCTGCATCTTCCGGCGTGTCTGATAAAGCTGACCACCGTCGATGGACAATGCCGCCACACTCATCAGGGCGACCAGCATGACTGCGACAAGCACGCAGACTGCTCCCCGACGATGCCGGGGTGCAGCTGCTGGACGTTCAAACGCAAGCATGTGTGATCCCTCTTAATCTTAATATGTGACAAAGCTCGTTGCCGTGCTTGTAATGATCACGGGCGACCAAATCGCCTCAGGAGTCCATTGATAATGCAATGTCACCGTGGCAGTGGCAAAGTTTTCTGACCAGACCAGTTCACAGGTCAGCTTACTGAGATCCAGCCCGGATGCTCGGGGACGAATCACATTGACAAGCAAGGCTTGACTGTCGGCCATTGGCAGACCAGTGACGCGGGAATAATTCGAACCATGCACGGAAGCCCAGCGAGCAGACTCATAAGCGAGCGCTGCCACTTGTTGATATCGAAAAACACCCAGGCCTCCAACGATGAGCCCGATCAGGAGAAAGAAGAAAATGGGGCCAAGAATGGCCATCTCAACGACCGAAGCGCCACGGCGCGGATGCGTCAGTGGTGCAAGTGATTGGTCGGTTCGTTGTACTGTGGCAGTCATCATCATGCCATGTTACTCCAATGCCCCAGGTCGCAACCGGGCTCGTGCAGTTCGAGACAGAATCAGAGGTTCTGACCCCAGAAAATTGGTCAAAGGACGGAATGAATGACTCACGGTAACTTCGGCATATTTGTCTCCATGTGAATCGGTCCCGTAAACAACAGACACGACCGGAGTTGGCGACAGATCGACGGCCCCGGCCAGGACCATCGACTCAACCGTCTCAAACCCGGAACGGGCTGCGAGGTCCGGGTCAGCCCCATACACGGCACCCGCTCTGGCACATTCTGCAATCACCTGCATTTGACGGAAGACCCGCGCAAAATCCACTGATGCCACGAAAAGCAGCAGTAAAAGTGGGAGCACAACGGCCGTTTCCATTGCGACCGTCGCTTTGCGAATTCCATGACGCTCCTTGGGAATTCGATAGCGTCGTGTGCAGATTTGGTGATTAACCCTCATCGTTTGCTCTTCCGCGGATTTATACCGTTGTTACCGCACTGGGCTGATTTCCGGAAATCCAACTCGCCAGGCGTCCCGGAATTTCGTTCTGTGCCGAATTTCAAACTTAGGTCAGTGCTGGCAAATCTCGAACGTCACTTACCACGATTCCAAGCGGAAATTGTCGTGAAAATGCGATCATTGCCGCATAACCGGAATTGCCAGACATTTCTGTGAGGATTTCGGCTGATGATGTTGCCAATTGGTAACACGGTGCAATCGAGCAACGACCGTGAGTCGAACGTTTCGTGGATGGAATCCGGATCAGAGTTTGCTGTTTCCGCCATCGCCACAGGACTGGCTGTCGGCTGGGTGGCACTGACAAAGTCCGGCCTCCGATCAATGCCGACATCGAAATTCAACGTTCCCCGTCATGGGCCAATTTGCAATCCGTTACAAGGCATTCCTAATGTTTATGGTTCATCGCTTCTGCGCAGGTGCTCGTCCAGGAACTGGTACGCCCGTTCCCTCGCGGCGGATGGAAAATCATGGGGGCTGTCGGGGTAGTCAGTCTGCAAATGATGCGGGTGCCCAAGCAGATTGTAAACTGGTTCAGTCGCGTTGAGCACATCACGGACGCCGCTGACGTCGAAGTCGCTGTCACTGGTTGCCGCAACCGCCAGAAACGGGCGCGGTGCGAAGCTGGCGACGATCTCCGTGAAATCGAAGGGGACTCGATTTGTGTCGTTGCCGTAATCGGCAGCGATGCGCGGCATGTAACGCGGCCCGGTCCAGCTTGGCAGATCGTCCTTGCCAAATCGTGTGAACCCGCAGCTGGAAACGATCACCCTGATCCTCGGTTCGAACGCGGCAGTGAACATCGCATTGTGCCCGCCCAGCGAATGGCCGATGACTCCGATTCGTTTCACATCGACAAATGGCAGCGATGCGAGCAGATCGACCGCACGGATGTTGTCCCAAATCGCCTTCATCGTGCCGCTGACATATTCCGGGTTGGCGGAGAAGTCATACACGTGCGCGCCCAGCGATGGGTAGTCCGGCACCAGCACGACGTAACCTCGACGAGCCAGTTCAAGGGCATAGTGCATGTTGGCTTCACCGGCAAGACCTGCGGGCTCGTCCTTTCCGGCCGATGTCGTCTGATGCAGACAGAGTACTGCGGGAAACTTTTCATCGGGATCGATTTGTGAAGGCTGAAACAAGTACGCCGGGACACGATCATAAGGATCGGATTGATACGTCAACTCGCGGCGAGACATTTCATCGACTTGCGTTGCTTCACCGTACCTCACATCCAGCGGTACACGCATCATAACGCTCGGCAATTTGCCCATCACCAGTTGCAGGTTCGCCAGAATGTGGCGACGGCGCGTTTCCCAGTCGCGGGGTGTCCAAATGGACTTGCGCTGCGACTGATCGCCCAAATAGTACGACAAGTCCTGGTGCTCATTGTAAGCGGTCGGCGGCGGGTCAGATTCAAATCGCCCGATAGGAAATCCGCTGTCGTAAGAAATGCAAAACTGTCCGTTTGAGGTTCGATACCGGATGTCCTCTCGACGTTCAAAATCAGACTTACCTTGACGGCGCAGTGCCTGTTCGCCGCCGGGTGTCAAGTACTTGCCAGCCACACGAAAGACAATTTCAGTACGATCGCCGATCGAGTGGCCCGTACTGGCGAAGATCGTGCCGTCGAGCTGGTCCTTCGTAATAAAGTGCGGTTCGACATCCAGTCCAGCCGCCCGCATGTTAACGACCATTTCGCGAGCGTCCGCGAACGGGCACGTTAGATCATCAACGCCGTGGACCACGATGACCCGGGCCGTCGAACCAAGCTGTTTTTGCGCAGTGAGATGTTCAGGATGACCGACAAATCGCAGCTCCTGCTCATCGACACTCAGGTAGTCAGGACTTTGCGGATCGCGCTTCCAGCGTGCATCAAGGTCGCTGCCGCCGGGCAGATTGAAGGCAACGTCATGACTCAGCTTCTTCATGCCGCATATGTCGATCACACAGGCAAACGTCCGCGGGGCGAGTTTGGCGGCCATCAACGAGACGTTTCCGCCGCCGGATCCGCCGGTGCAGTAGATTCGGCCCGAGTCAAATGGCCGCTCGATCTGCTTCAGTCCGTCACAAACGAACGATAGCGCCCGCAGCGCGTCGAGTGCCTGCAGGTAGCCACAGTCGTACGGTTCGGAATCTTCGATTGAGGCCTTGCGACCGCTTTGCAAATAGTTCACACACACCGCCACAACATTCAATCGGCTGGCGAGCGCCTCAGGGTTCGCTGTCCCAACGCAATCCTCGCCACCCCAGTTGTGCAGTGTGAGCATGACTCCGGTATCGGCAGAGACCCCCGCGAGTTTTCCACCTGGATACACGAGTCGAATTCGAACGCGTCTCGGCCCAGGCTGCTGTGGCCACTCCTGAGCCGGAATCTCCGCCAGGCCGTTTTCACTGGGCAGCGCCGGCCAGTCGTCCGCAACGGCTGTGGGGACCATGAGCAGCAGAAAAGCAACAAAAAGGCAGCAGAGTTTCCTGGTGCCTTGTGATTGCAGGTGATATTCCCGCGAGTCAGCTTTCATCCTGGCCCTCTATTCAATTCCATGTTCTCGATTGCCTGTCACCTTACATTCTTAAGTTCCGGCAGCAGCACGTCCTCGATGGCATGCTCGGAGATCATGTGGCTGGGCGCGGACTCGTCGATTTCCAAACGAAACGAGGCGTCGCCGATCTCCTGGAGAGCCGTACGCACGCGGCCTTCATATTCCCGCATCGCATCGGCATAAGCCATGCCTGTGGTTTTCCCATCGTGTTGAGCTTCGCCAAAGCAGCAGTTGTCGCGGCGACCGAGAATTTGCACTTGTCGTCGGCCCGTTCCGTGGGCGCCGAGGATGTAGAGATCTGGATAACCTGCGATGCTGTAGAACGAAGGTTCGAATTGCTCGCGGTCACCCACTGAACCGCCGGACCGCAGGTAAAGAGGAATCGTGCCCGCGACGGGAAAGCTGCAACCGATTGTTGGATCGATGGCCGCGTAAACCGTCGTGGTCCAGCCTCCGCCGGAAAGCCCAACCATGTGAAACGTTTCATAGTTCGGGGCGCCATCAGCAGCGCTGTGCAACTTGAGGTAATTCAGGCCGATCGCGGTCGGCTCCAGAAAATATTTCAATGGGCTGTCGGTGGTGTTCATCTCAAACATTTTGTCATGGCCGCCGGTGCAGTCGCCGGGTCGCATGTGAGGCATGAATACGCCCAGCACGCCATAACCTTCACGCACCAGCGCCTTGATCGTACGACTGATTCCATCGCCGGGATCCGTGGCAGTCGGATTGCCATCGAAGCTGCAGGCATGACCATGATGCACCACGACCAGCACGCCGTTGGGACTCGTGGGGATGAAATGATATGCGAGCCCCTCCAGCCCCGGAGCCATATTGATTCGCAATTCGTCAACCCGCTCAACACTTTCGAGTTGCTTCACCGGGCTCGTCACACTGGCCACCACATTCGGCAGTCGGTTTTTGGGAAATCCATCATTGCCCCAGATATATTGAATCAGCGCCACGCGTTTCCCCGCGATCTCCTCCGCGGAATGAATCGTGATTGCTCGATCGTCCGTCAATTGCGCCACGGCCGGGCAGACGAGCGAGAACAGCATCAGGGCTGGAAGGATGAATAACTTTCGGTTCATGGTTGCTTCATCCGATCCAAGTTTGACGTGGCTGTGAGAAGTCTGATCCAGCCAAGGATAGCTTGTGGGTTCTGTGTTTTGGAGCGAGTAGAGTGATTCACCGCGAAGCGGTTTAAGAAATTAGCCGGTGGTCAGCAAATCGCCACCACCGGTCCGTGCATAGAATTGGGCTCGCACCCTGACAAGGGTGCCAGATTCGTTGCTTCTGGCATCCCTTCAGGATGCGTGTATTCTTGTTTCATTGACCGGTGGTGCGCCTGTCGGCGACCACCGGCTAATTTCTGGCATCCTTTCAGGATGAATCGCAGTCACATCGACTGTAGTGTGCCGCGCACTCCATTTGTCGTTGATCCTTAAAACTGAATGGCATCGGCATCCCTCCCGAATGCCGAAACTCAACGCTCTGACGGAATTCTCGCCAAGATCAGATCCAGAGGGACTCATCTGTTACCCGAGACGTAGACCAAAAAAAGAGACCTGGCGCTTTTTTCTCCTCCACTTTTTTCTCCTTTATTTGGTTTGTGTGTTTAAGACCTTGGATGCCGCAGTCCGCTGGCGTTGTCTGGCAATTATGGAAAACGGTACACTTCTCAGCATGGACTCGAGTTGGTATCGTGATTCAATCACCGTATACTTCCAGTGAGAAACGTCTGATGCCTGCGTTGTCTGGGTTGCAGAATCAAATGTCGATCAATCCGACTCAGCAAGAGTCCTTCGATCGCAACGAGTCCCGTGCGAAGAAAATCGCCGAAAAGGTCCATCTTGTTCATGTCAGTTCGACGAAAGAAGTTTCGTTCGATGAACTGCTCATTCAACCGCCCCACGCCATCCCGACTTCGGAACATTTGACGTACTGTTCTGACGCGACACGCCGCGCTGAAAATCTGCTCGGACTGGCTCGCTCGGCGTATTTCTACGCGGGTCGAGCATGTCCGGCCTATGAGGACCCGGAAAAGGTCTTTACACTGGACAACACTTGGAGAGCGTGGACATTTGAAGTTCGTTTTGCTGAGCCGCAACAGATTTTGGATCGCGTTGCATGGACGGCGAAGAAATCACAACTGGAACTGCTGCGAAGAAAACAGGCCGCTCAGCCGGTGGCCGTTCCAGGTGATCCGATTTCTGTGCTGGACCAATTCCTGAATCAGCCGCCGCTGAATCCCGTCGGCAGCGATGTGTTTTGTGAGGACCTTGAATTGTGGATAGTGGGACAAGTTGGAGTTTGATCGACGTCAATGACGTCGATGTGATCGGACTCGCAGGGTCAGCCCTCGTCGAATGTGGAACGAGTTTGCCCATTGTCCAGCGACAGAGCGACCAGATGTTCTGCCGATTTGTGGTTGGCTCGGCACCGCTCCAATGGTTTTCCGCCAGCGAACTTGATCAGTTGATGTCAGAAGGTCGAATCAGTGCATTCGACTCGCCCGTCCCACTGCCATCAACTAGCGGCACCCCGCAAGCGGAACAGCCTGCGGTGATCTATCTGAATCAGGAGTTCATGACTCTTGCGGATGTGACGTTGCCCTCAGCGATCGACGGGTTAGCCTGCAGTTGGATTCATCTGCCAAAAGAAGCAGTTACCACGTTCGCAACCTGTCTTCCCAGGAGCAGTGCTGAAACGTTGCTCAACGGCTGGGCTGAAAAACTCCTCGCGAAGCTGGACCAACATCTCACTGAAGAGCGGAGTGCTTCTTCGGTCGAACGAATGTTGCATTTGGCCGATCTCGGTTTATGTGCCGCGACAGACAAGTCTCTGCGGTGGAGACTTTATCTGCGTTACGGGGCCAGCATGGCTCCGGATCGAGTGCGACGGACCTTTGATACTTTTATCCAGCGTGAATACCCGGCCTGCCAGTGGGACTCCTACCTCAGCGAAATGACAGATTTCCAAAAAGTGATCGGCAGCCAAGCGCCTGCCGTGGGCCGGTCGCAGCTGTCGCCAGTTGCCAGCAATGCCGGTGACCCGAAACTGGTGGAAGCCGTGTTCAGAGAAATCTCCGAGGCGCAAAAAAAACTGGAAGTCCTCTCGCCGCGCGAGAAAGAGATTTTGATTTTCGTCTCCGATGGATGCACGAGCAAAGAGATTTCAAACTTGGCGGGAGTCAGTGAGAAAATCGTCGAGAAGCACCGATCCCAAATTATTCAGAAACTCGGATTGGACTCAGACGCCGCACTGTGTCGACTGGTTTCCAGAGCGATGCTGACTTCCGAAATCCTGGCTGCGGAAAACTACGTGCCGAATTGACCGGTTGAGCTGCGGCGATCTGCTGCGTCTCGCGCACGTTTTTCAGGGGTTCTCAATCATTCAATTCCAAGACGAGGTCCGCGATTCACTGATGGTTTTTGCGGCTGAGGTGAATTGAATTGAACGTGGAATCTCCCTCCGAAATGTGCAAGTTTCGGGGCCATTCAATGTCTTGAACAAATATTCGTCATCATGCTTTGGATGGGCCTCCTAATTTGCCCCCTTGATCGTCGTGGCCGATGTGCCGCTGGCTTTCCACGTCGTCAGGACGGACGGAAGTGTCGTGACAATCTGTGACGGCTGGATTTTGCCCGAATATACTTCACACGGCCAGAAATGAGACCGGCGAGCGGAGCGGCGTGAGCCCTCCAGTACTTCGTTTTTGTACCGGCAAGCTGACGCATGCCGCTCGCCAATTCTCTCACTCTTGACGGCATGCAGTTTAAAACGTGTGGGCATAACTCATTTCGATCGGTGACGGCACCCCTGCGGTAGGCGGATCGAACGGGGAGATGTATGATGGCTGTTGAGTGCAATGCGGCACTTCCAGAAGTTACCGACGCAATTCAAACGGGCTCTCCGATGTCTCAGAAATCACTCATGGCCATTATCCGGCAACTCGTCGCCTTGAGCTGCATGGTTGCTGTGCATGATTCTACTGTGCTGGGCCAGTCGCTCACTGCGAGCTCCGATGCTGCGGTGAGTCTGTTCGATGGCAAGTCGCTGGACGGCTGGGAAGGCGATCCGGAGCATTGGCGAGTTAACAACGGCGTCATTGTGGGTGAGATCCTGAAGGGCCAGTCTCTGAATAAGAATACATGGCTCGTCTGGCGTGGTGGTGAGCTCACAGATTTTGATTTGCGCCTGCAATTCAGGCTGACAGGACTGCCTGCGGCAAATTCCGGCATCCAGTTTCGTTGTCAGGTCGAGAACGTGGATCACGTCTCTGGTTATCAGGCCGATCTGGATATGGGTACCACATGGCTCGGAAGGATTTACGACGAACACGGCCGCGCGCTCCTGGTGGAACGGGGAAGCCGCGTTCAGATTTTGCCGAATGGTGAACGCCAGATGGAATCATTCGCGCCAGCAAATCAGTATGCCGTGCTGTTTCGTGAGAACGACTGGAACGACTATCGAATCGTCGCGGTTGGCGATTACGTCGCGGTGTACGTCAACGGCACGCTGTTCAGCGAATTGCAGGATCAGCAGGATGGAGAACAAGATCTGCAGGGATCACTCGCATTTCAGCTTCACAGCGGTCCCGAGACCAGAATCGAGTTCCGCGAGATTGAGCTTGAGCAACTCAAGGCGGATGATGCTCGACTGGGCAAGTTTCTGATCAAGCCGCAAACACAACCCGATGAGAAAAATGCCGGGATCGTTCCAGCGGACACAACGGGCAAACCGCTGAACCTGGGATTTGAATCAGGAGACCTGACGCATTGGACGGCGACCGGCGATGCATTCAGCAGGCAACCAGTCGACCAGGACGGGATCGCGCAGCGCTGGGTGGGACAAGACGGTAACAAGATTGGCGACTACTTCATTGGAGGCTATGAAGTCGTGCAGGACCGAGGTGTCGGCACGCTGACATCGGTACCCTTCAAAGTGACTCATCCATTCGGCAGCTTTCTTTTTGGTGGTGGCGAAGCTCCGTCCACTCGTGTTGATCTGATTCAAATCAACGACGATGGCAAGGAAGAAGCGGTCATCTTCACGGCGGTTGGCGCGAACCGTGAACAGATGCGTCGAGTCGCGGTCGATCTCAGCAAGTTTCAAGGTAAGTCGGTTGCCGTTCGATTGGTCGATGAAAACCCGGGCGCGTGGGGGCATTTGAACTTCGACGACTTTCGCTTTCATGACGAACCACCTGTGAGTGTCGAACATGCGAGCGCATGGCGGTCCACCCAAAACCCACTGTTGCAGCATTTGATTCCAACCCACGAGGTAGCAGATCCGGCCAGACACGGCTCCGAAACGGTCGCGCAGATGTTTGTGCCCGAGCGATTCTCCGTCGATGTGATTGCAGCGGAGCCTGAGCTGTATCAGCCGATGGCGTTTACGTTTGACGCGCGGGGTCGGCTGTGGGTTGTTGAAGGTCACTCCTATCCGCAGAAGCGACCGATTGGCGAAGGGCTCGATCGCATCCTGATTTTTGCGGATACAGATCACGATGGTACGTTTGAAACTCGCACGGTGTTTATCGAAGGCCTGAACCTTGTCAGCGGTATGGAAGTCGGACACGGCGGCGTCTGGGTTGGAGCGGCTCCGGAATTGCTTTTCATTCCTGATCGCAACGGTGACGACAAACCGGACTCAGAACCACAGGTGCAACTGGATGGATTCGGCTTCGCCGACACTCACGAAACACTCAATAGTTTTATGTGGGGACCTGATGGATGGCTGTACGGAAATCAGGGTGTCTTTAATTCAGCCATGATCGGCAAACCAGACGTGCCCCACGATCAGCGAACTTACCTCAGCGCCGGTGTGTGGCGATATCATCCGACGAAGCACACGTTTGAAGTTTTCGCGCACGGCGGAAGTAATCAGTGGGGACTTGATTACGATGACATCGGTCAGGTTTTCATGACTCATTGCCGCAGTTTCTGGGGCAAAGGTCCGACGACTCATGTCATGCAGGGGGGGCACTACTGGAATCAGGTGAACTCCGGGCACGCACCGTTCATTTCGACGCAGTCGCTGCCCAATCGGCCGTGGATGACAAATTATCAGCTCGCGTCAGCTCGGTACGATCACGGGGAAGGCGGTGCCGGCAAGCCCGGCTCTGAAATCGTCTACGGTGGTCATTCGCATGTTGGCACGATGATCTATATGGGCGGCAACTGGCCGTCCGAATACCGCAATCGCCTGTTTACCCATAACCTGCACGGTCATCAGATCAATCAGCAGATCAATCTGCGGGAGGCCGGTGGTTTCAACACGGTCCATGCTGGTTCGGACGTCCTGTTCTGCGCTGACCAGCAATACATTGGAATTGATCTGCAGTATGGCCCTGACGGAGCGGTCTACATCAGTGACTGGTACGACCCGCGACACTGCCACAATCCCAATTCAGAACAATGGGATCGCGGCAACGGACGCATGTATCGCATGCAGTACGATGCCACTTATGAGCCCGCAAATGTCGATTACACCACGGCGACCGATGAAGAGCTTGTGCAGGCTCAATTGCATCCAAATGAGTGGCATGTTCGGATGGCTCGTCTGGTGCTGAGCGAGAGAGCCACAGCGCGGGACATTTCTGCAGGCGCCATTGATGAATTGACTTCCATGGCGCTGCGAGACCCACTACCACCGCGGCGACTGCGGGCGATCTGGACGCTCCATGGCATCGGAAAACTCAACGGAGAAATCGCCACTCTCCTGCTCAGCGACGACAGTGAATCCATTCGAGCCTGGATCGTCCAGCTGGCGCTTGAATTCGTTGATCACGTGAGTGATTCCGGCAAACCACAGGCTGCAGCCATCTCCCGGACAGCCTTGCATCATGCTCTTGTGGAAAACGCACAACACGAGAAGTCATTGTTTGTTCGCCGATATCTCGCATCCGCCATCCAGCGTGTTCCCGCCGGAGTTGGCTGGAAGATTGCTGAAGCACTCTGCAGCCGCGCCGACAGTGTCACTGATCGCGACTTGCCTCTGCTCGTGTGGTACGGTGTCGCTCCGCTGGTGTTACAGGACCTGAATCGAGCCTTTGCGCTCGCTGATTCCTCGAAGATTCCCGCGATCCACGATTACATCTACTGGTATGCGGCCAGAAACTCAGCACAGGCGCGGGAGACAATCACAGGGTTGCTTTTGCCTCGCGCTGGTGAAGAACGTCTGCCGGACCTGGAGCTTGTGGCACTAGCCGTTCGCGATCTGCGAGGACTTGCAACGCCGCAGTCGTGGTCGAAGTTGTCTGTCGAACTTTATGATTCGAGTGTCCCCGGAATTCGGGATGCCGGTGAATCTGTCGGAGCGGCATTCGGCGATGCAGCCTTGTACGAACGCATGCGTATGCGACTGGCCGCTGCGGATTCCGGCATCCAGGCCAGACGTCACGCCATCAGCGTGCTTGCAAGTGATTCATCACCGAAAAACCTGCCATATCTTCTAGGACTGCTGGATACTTCCGACCTCGTTCCGCAGGTCATTCCGGCACTCGGGCGTTACAACGACAAAGCGGTCGCTGACCAATTGCTGACGCGGCTTCCCGGTTTGCACGGCGAGGACAACTCTGCAGCAATGGAAGTACTGTGCGGTAGAGTTGCCTCGGCAAATCTTGTCCTCGATCGTATCGCTGAAGGAGCGTTGCCCAAGAGTCAGCTAACAGCATATTACGCTCGTCAAATGTCGAGCCTTTCCGATGAGAATCTGAACAAACGCCTGGTCGCCGAATGGGGCACGTTTGGACAGTCTTCTGCGGAACTCAAAGCTGAAATCGCAACACTTGCAACGGCTTACAAAACTGCCCCACTGTGGGCCTATAACGATGGTGAAGGAGGCGCTCATTTCAAAAAAATGTGCGCTTCCTGCCATTTGCCAGGTCCGCAAGGCCAGACACTCGCCCCCAAACTGTCGGGGTCTGTATCCAAAGGCATTCACTACCTTGTCGAAAATGTGATCGATCCCAACGCCGTCATCGGTCGCGACTTTCAGGCTCGCATCATCGTGACGACCGAAGGGCGAGTCATCACAGGCCTGATCGAAAAGGAATCCGACTCGTCGATTACCGTTCGCACCCTGACTGAAAGTGTGACAGTCGCCAAAGACGAAATCGAAGAAATCAAAACGTCTCCCAACTCCTTCATGCCCGAGGGGCTGTTGAAATCGCTGAATGATCGCGAACGGATCGAACTGTTCAAGTATTTGATGGCGCAGTAGAAGTTCGATGTTGATTAAGAATTCTCCGTAGGGCGGGGCAAGCGGCTGGCAAGCCGCACCGGTCTATCATGAGCATGCCGCAATGGTGGTAGTTTTTGCGACGACGCTTCCGCCGGGCTTGTCCCGGTCGGGGCGGCAACTCAATGGCTACAACAGAACTGAACACGACGCCACCGCCTCCCCTGCCGTGCCCCCGCCCTCGGCGAGGGCGGCGAAGGTGGGTTTCGAAGTTTCATGGTAGCTCTTCAATTGCGTTCCCGTCGGGGCAAGCCCGACGGAAAACGAACAATGCATCTGCAAAGTTTGTTCAGTTTGCCGCGAGCGGTGAACAATGGGGTTTCATTGGTCATTGGCACTTTGTTATTGGTCATTCTCTTATGTCACGTCGCATTCATATTGTTGGTCGCAAGAACTCAGGTAAAACCACGCTCGTCTGTGAGCTTGTCCGTGAATTCACGGCGCGAGGCCTGAAAATTGCGACAGTGAAACACACTCACCACCATCATGAACTCGATACTCCAGGCAAAGATTCCTACAAGCATCGCGAAGCGGGTGCCGCAGCGGTCGGAATTCTGTCGCCTCACATGACGGCCCTGTTCATTCCCACCGAACGTGAGCAACGCGGGGATTCGCGGTATGCGCAGTTTGAGGTGCAATTCTCGGACTGTGACCTGATTTTGGTGGAGGGCGACCTGCAGGCATTGGCACCGCGCATCGAAGTCTGGCGCAGCGCGACCAGTGAAAGCCCATATGCCGCCAACGATTCAGCAATTGCCGCCGTAGTGTCCGATGACGCACCGCCGGGTCTGAAATGTGCCCTTTGGAGTCGTCAAAACGTCGCAAAGATTGCGGACAACATTCTCACGGTTCAGGCCCTGAATCTTTAATCTGGCCGTCACTCACCTGCCCGCAAACCATTTCGCCCCCTTTTTTGGAACTAACCTCTGTGTGCGGAATTGCAGGAGCCATTTGGTGGAACCCTTCACGGGAAATCTCTGCGCAGACGCTGCAACGAATGACCGACAGCATTCGCCATCGCGGGCCGGACGCGGACGGACACTACTTCTGGCCATCGGCTGGTGCGGCACGCAACGATGTCGGCACTCAAATCTCTGCGATGACGCGCGTCTCCGGCGTGGCACTTGGACATCGGCGATTGAGTATCATCGACGTCGCCGGCAGCGCACAGCCGTTGGGGAACGAAGACAACAGCGTGCAGATCACTTTTAACGGTGAAATCTACAATTATTGTGAGCTCCGCGCGGAGCTGATCAGCGCCGGACACCAGTTCCGGACGCACGGTGATACCGAAGTCATTGTGCATCTCTACGAACAACATGGACTGGACTTCGTCAAACACCTGCGTGGCATGTTCGCACTCGCGATCTGGGATGCCAACAGACAACGGCTGGTGATTGCACGCGATCGAGCAGGAAAGAAGCCGTTCTATTATCGCATGGAAGACGGGCGGTTGTCTTTTGCGAGTGAACTCAAAGCGCTCCTGCAGATTCCGGAAGTCCCGCGAACACTCAATCGTCAGGCCGTACTGCAGTTTCTGACACTCCAGTATGTTCCGCATCCACACTGCATTCTGGAAGGATTTCAAAAACTGCCGCCAGCGACGATCGGAGTCCTCGAAAACGGAAGCCTGTCACTGCAGACTTACTGGTCCGCTCCGTATGATCAGCC
The DNA here is from genome assembly GCA_037719765.1 of Planctomycetaceae bacterium. Lineage (GTDB taxonomy): Bacteria > Planctomycetota > Planctomycetia > Planctomycetales > Planctomycetaceae > SXXK01. Next base: position 7,518 of record JBBJME010000080.1, on the reverse strand, counting down.
GGATTTGAGTCGCCGGACCGTTGACGACTGGCGTGAAGAGCTGGATGCCACTCTTTCCGAAGCGGTTCGCCTGCGACTGCGAAGCGATGTCCCGCTGGGGGCATTTCTGTCGGGCGGGATTGATTCGACCGTAATCTGCGGCCTGATGCAAACGCAACTGGATCGACCAGTGCAGACATTTTCCATCGGCTTTCCCATCGCGGCCTGACGAACGCGCTTCGCGCGGCACGCGTCGCAGCATCTCGGGACTGAACATCACGAAGCCGTTGTCACCCCGGATGCGCTTTCGATTCCCGCTGAGCTGATCTGGCATTACGACGAACCGTTCGGAGACAGCTCGGCGATCCCGACGATGTATTTGTCCCGCATGACGCGTGAACATGTCACCGTGGCACTGACCGGCGACGCAGGCGATGAACTTTTCTGCGGCTACGAACGTTACCGAGCGGTCAAACTCACCGGCATGACGGACTTTGTGCCAAAGTGGGCGCCGCTTTGCGTCATCTGTAATTTCGCGACTGCCGACGTCGGTCGAACATCGCTCCTTCCGTCGGCGTTTGAAACGACTGCTGGAATCTCTGGCACAGGAACCGGAACGACGTTATCTGAACTGGATCACGATCTTTAATTTGTCACGTCTGGAGTGGCTCGTCACGCCGGAACTCTGGGAACTGGCAAAGCATGAAGATCCGGCAAACTGCATCTTTGCCGCCTATCAGCGTCATCCCAAACGCGACTTTGTGACGCGCACGACCGCGACCGATCTTCAAACTTACCTGCCCTGCGATATACTGACCAAGGTGGACATTGCCAGCATGGCCGCGTCGCTGGAATGCCGCTGCCCGATGCTCGACCATCACGTCATCGAACTTGCCGCACGCATGCCGATTGAAGTGAAGCAGACGCTCAAACAGTCCAAGAAAGTGCTGAGCGAAACATTCAGCCGCTTGATTCCCAAAGACATTCAGACTCGCAAAAAAATGGGCTTCGGCGTACCGATTGATCATTGGTTTCGAGCCGAATTACGACCAATGCTGCACGACATCCTGCTGTCGCCCCGTTGCCTGCAACGCGGCTTATTGAAAGAAGACTCCGTGCGACAATTGATCGACGAACACACGTCGAGCCAATTCGATCATGCCTATCGTTTGTGGAACTTGCTGTGCCTCGAACTGTGGCAGCGCATGTACCTCGACGCCCCGCCCCCGATTGCCGCTCCAACGGCTTTGGCGTAGCATGGCGCTCCCGTCAATGCTCGATTCGCAGGAAATGTCGATTTGCAGAACGCCCCGAGTCGTTACAGCAGGACTTCCGCGATCTCATTTCCGCCCTGCGAGATTTCGACAGGACGACCGGCTTGATCGGGAACTCGCGTCGCAGGATCGATGCCCAGAGTTCGGTAGATTGTCGCGACAAGGTCCGCGGGACGAACGGGGTTGTCCTGCACGTACGCGGCTTGAGAATCCGAAGATCCGTAGACCGTCCCGCCACGAATGCCGGCACCCGCAAGGAGAGATCCGTAGCAGTTGGTCCAGTGATCGCGACCGGCGTTCCCGTTGATCCGCGGAGTACGTCCCATTTCACTGGTCACGACGATCAGCGTTTCGTCGAGCAAGCCTCGTTCGTCCAAATCTGTCATCAGCGCGAACATCGTCTGATCGAAACCGGGCAGCTTGTTGTTCTTCAGAATCTTGAAGTTGTTCGTATGCGTATCCCAGGCGTCGTAGTCCACATTGACGGGGCCCCAGAACAGGTCCCAGGTCACATTGACGAAGCGAACTCCCGCCTCAACCAGCCGACGGGCGATCAAAGCGGAGTTCCCGAACAGTGTCTGTCCGTATCGGTCGATTGTGTTCGGATCCTCCTGAGACAAGTCAAAGGCCTTCCGCATTCCGGAGGAAGTCAGGATGTCAAAGGCCTGTTGCTGATTTCGCAGATACGAAGTCGTTGAGGCAAACTGGTCTGCACGCCGTCGTTCATCATCGATCTGCAACAGCAGCGAACGTCGTTCGTTTAGGCGGTCGATCGTCATTCCGTCTTCAAGTGCAGTGCTGGGCAAAACAGGAGCCCCGCGCACAATCTGCGGAATACCCGGCGAGGGCGTGAAAGAGTCTTTGTCGTGATATGGCAGAGACTCCGTGGTGAGTGGATCGTATTGTTTGCCAAGAAATCCGCCGTAGGGACCGGCTCGCCGAAACGACTGGCCCCAACCCAGCCAGTTTGGCATGTAAACGTATTGCGGCGTTTCTGATCGCGCGCCACCAAGGTACTGCAAGGCGGATCCGATGCTGGGCGGATCGGTAGCGCGCGGATGCTGGTCAGGCGGCATGGCATCGTAGCCCGTGTAACACGGCAGGCAGTTGTGGCAGCCTGCTTTGTGATTCACTGAGCGAATAAATGCGAAATGATGGGCCATTCGGGCGAGATTCGGCAGATGCTCACACACTTCAATTCCAGGAACCGTCGTTGGGATCGGCCTGAATTCCCCCCGGACCTCCGCCGGTGCGTCAGGCTTCAGATCGTACATATCCTGTGTCGCTGCGCCGCCGAGCAGGAAGACAAAGATGACATTCTTCGCCCTGGCACCCTGCACGGCTCCCGCAGCTTCTGCAGACAGCATCTGCGGCAACCCAAAGCCTCCCAGCGCTGTCAGCGTCCCTGCCTTCAGCGTCTCACGACGAGTGACTCCGTCGCAACATCGCCGCCGACTGCCAAGCATGGTCAACATATGCGTGTCCTTCTGAAACGTCACCTTGGAATTGATCTGACAGAACCAGATGTTATTCGTGATTGAAGCAGACCGCCAAGTATGAAACACATAATTCGCTGAGGGGAAATGGGCAGCTTGGCTCTCATTATTTCGCTCGGTATCGACTAAAGCCACGAATTCAGAACTCCTTGGCCTGAACAAATCGCTCATATTTGATGCTCACGTTCAAGAATTGCGCAAAGAGTTGATACTAAGACGGCCTCAGTGGTGTAGAATCTGAAATGAAAGTGGCCAAATTGTTGAATTTTACCAATTTTTATGCGTACTATTTAAGCAGATGTATCGTTTGTGCTCATAATTTAGGCTTCTGAATCCGTTCCTATTGCGTTAGTCACTATGTCTGATTCTGAAACCAAGCTCATCAGCGGTCTGATTGGCAGTAGTCAGCCGATGCTGGATGTTTATCGAATGACCCGCAAGGTCGCACCGACTTCAGCTACGGTGCTCCTGACGGGAGAAACGGGTACCGGAAAAGAACTTATCGCTCGGGCTCTGCATGAGCTGAGTCCTCGGGCAACCGGTCCGTTTATCCGCGTCAACTGCGGCGCGCTGTCAGAAAGTCTGCTGGAGAGCGAACTGTTCGGTCATGCGAAAGGCGCATTTACAAGTGCGATCGAGAATCGCACGGGGCGGTTTGAGGCGGCACATGGCGGTTCAATTTTTCTGGACGAGATCAACAGCGTCAGTTACCAGCTTCAGGTGAAGTTGCTGCGAGTCCTTCAGGAGCATGAATTTGAACGTGTCGGTGATACGCGTACGATTCGTGTGGATGTTCGAGTCATTGCGGCGACGAACGTGGATCTGCAGGATGAGATCGTTGGCGGACGTTTCCGTGAAGACCTGTTTTATCGCCTGAACGTGATTCCGATTTACCTGCCGGCGTTGCGTGAACGTGGCAGCGACATCATCGATCTGGTCAATTTCTTTGTGCGACGGTATGCATTGGCAAACGGATTCCCCACTCCGCGCATGTCTCCGGAGTCGCTGCGATTTCTACAGCAGTATGACTGGCCGGGAAATGTCCGCGAACTCCAAAACTACATCGAACGAGCACTTGTGCTCTCAACCAGCAGTGAAATCACGGCCGACCTGCTGCCGCCTCACGTTCGAGGACTGGCGCCTGTTCGTATCGGACGCCGTGCATCGGAAGATCTTGAATCGCTGTGTACGGATCTGGTGAGTCGTCGCCTGGCTCAGGTGGGCGAAGAAAGCATTGACGTCTACAACGAAGTGATGAATGTTGTCGAGAAGGAACTGCTGCTGCAGGTTCTGCGTCAGAGTCAGGGAGTGCAGACCAGAACTGCGACACGCCTCGGCATCAACCGCAACACGCTGCACAAGAAGATCGAAGACCACAGTTTGAGCGCGGAGGCACGTTAGCCGTTTTCTTCATGTCCGCCGGAGCCATCCTGCTACAGCTTCACTTTGGCCAGATAGATACACGTTTTTTCTTCGTGAGATGAGTAATAACTCACCCACAACAGGCCGTCGTGCAGCACCATTCCCGCGTAGCTGGTGTCGCCGCCCGACGGCAGTTCAAGACACTCGGTCATTGTGCCCGATCCCAGATGCGGCGAACTTCGATCAGTTCTGGCTCAGCGGCGCCGGTCGTTTCCGGCAGCGTGCCTGCCAGCGCCAGAGCAGCCCAGGCCGTCGCGGTGATCGAGATGAATTGATCCGGGCCGTGCGGGAAACCAGATTCATAGTAGGTCTGAATCGGTTTCGCGTGCGTCACGACGTGCCACGTACCGTCCTCCAGCTGGGAGTCGATCAGGTAACGACATCCAGAGACAATGGCGGGGTGACTGACAGGCAATCGTCCGACTTCCTGTAACGCAGTCAGGACCGTACCCGTGGCATACGCATCCGACGTCATTTCATCCGTCTGAGACCAGCCACCGTCGGTCTGCTGTATTGCCAGCAAGGCCTCGACATCCTTCTGGATTGCGTCTTCCGCAGCATTAAGGTAGGGAAGTGTTCGCAGTCTGAAAACGCGGTCTTCGTTATCCTGAGGCAGATTTTCAAGAAACCACTTCGCCGCAGCGTCACGCCGAGCCTTTATACTGTCCGCTTGCTCGCTGGTCCCGTAATGTGACAAGGCTCGCAGCGCAACATAAGTTGCCGTAAAGGAACTTCCCATGGACGGCAGTCGCTGGCTGCTGGGTAACCATCGATTCTGGTCCTTGTGGTATTCCACAAGATAGTGGCACACTGCGGCCGTTGTTTCGTCGGCCTCCCAGGCACCGGCCTCCAGCGCCCACATGGCATAACCTGCTGTCATCACTTGTCCGCCCTGACCCTTGCCAGCGTGATATTCGGCCTTCCCTTTCTCGAGATGATCCCAGGTATGCTGAAGTTGCCGCTGCAGGATCTCCCGATCGACATCAAAGCCCCGCTTCGCAAACTCAGTCAATGCAATCACGGGCAGAGCCTGATTGTGACACGTAAAGCACTTGCGTTCTTTTGCCGAAACAGATGCCCCCTGTTGCAGCAGCGGAATTGCCTTCTGAATCGCAGCTCGTACTGCGTCCTGAGACAACTCAGTGGCAGGCGAAGGGTCTTCAGCGCCAGGGTCATCAGTAACCATCAGAACGCCGCAGGCAAGATTCAACAAAAGCAGCAGAGTTTGAAACATGGCGGTGTCTGTCGGCAGAGGAAAACAGTGAAGTCGAATTCGCCAGATCATGCTCCATTAATGTAGCAATTTCATCTTCATGGAACAGCCTCACGGCTTCCGCGCACAGAATTGGTTACGGTCGTGGATTTCGGCGAGAATACAATCGAATGCAATGATGCGTACTTGATCGTACGCGACGGCAAGGAAACAGCGGGATTGCTGAGAATCGAAGGATCCAACAAACGCTGGACGGATAAGCCGTGACCTTCTGATCCTTCAATGCATCCCTGTGCCGCTAATTTCTTGCACGCGAATCGCTCAATACTTGAGACAATTCGGCGTTCCGTCAGCCCGGAGGCAGCCAAGCTTGGGTAGTATTGGCAGCCCTCCTCCTCCTGGGTGAAACGTCAGAAAGTTTTTGACCTTCGTCACAGGTTGACCAACCTGCCCGGTAGAGTTGCAGCCGTGATGAGCGAATCCAGGTCTCTTATACGTCAATGGCGACTTCTGCGGCAACTCGCAGATGCGCGAGTTGGCTACACCGTGAAGGAGCTGCACGAGGACATGTCTGTGTCGATCGAGACAATTCGACGAGACCTTAACGATCTCGGCCATGCCGGATTTCGAGTCCGGGAGTCTGTTGGCTTTCGCGGTGTCAAACGCTGGCGCGTGGAAGGCTTTGAGGACAACTTCGGGTTTACAATTACCGACCTGTTGTCAATCTACATGGGTCGACAGTTTCTGGAACCACTGGCTGGGACGCCGTTCTGGGATGGTCAGCAAAAAGTGTTCAGCAAGATTCGAGGAGCCCTCGGTCCTTCCGCGATCAATTACCTGAAGAAACTGACCGCATCACTTCATGCAACCACGGTGGGGACAAGCGACTACACAAAACGCAGCGAACTGATTGATCGTCTGATGGTGGCCGTGGAAGACCATCTTGTTTCGCTCATCGTCTACCAGTCGGATCGTTCCACTGAGCCCGTCGAGCAGGAGGTTTATCCTCAGGGTTTCGTCTTTCACCGAGGCAGTTTGTATCTGATCGCGTGGTCCAGTCGTCGCGGCGAGATTCGCACATACAAGATGGACCGCATTGAGGATGTGCATTCCACAAAACTTCCAGCAGCGGTCCCCGAAGAATTCGATCTGGCCGAGTGGCTGGAACATAGCTTCGGAGTCTTCCGCAGCGGCTCGACGGAATTACAAACGATCCGCATCCATTTTGCTCGTGACGTGGTTCGGTACGTGAAGGAATCCCGCTGGCACGGCAGCCAAAAACTGACGACTCAGCCCGATGGCTCATTGATCGCCGAATTCAGCCTGCCGGATACTCAGGAAATCAAACGCTGGATCATGAGCTTCGGGCCGAGTGCCAAAGTGTTGGGGCCGGAAGCACTTGTCGAAGAGATAGCCAACGATCTACAACGGATGCTGTGGACGTATAAAAACGAGGATTCTGAAGCACAAGCAAAAGGTTCCCACAATGCAACTTGATCTCGAATTCCCCGCCTTTTCCAGCTCCACGATCACAGTCGATCACGGATATCATCTCTACGCGGGATTGTCGAAAGCACTTTCGACGGTTCATTCGGAGAACGGCATTGCTGTGCATCCGATTACCGGGCGGCAGATCGGTGATCGCATGTTGCAACTGATGCCATGGAGCAGCGTAAAGATCCGCACTCCGCAGGAACGCATCGGCGATTTGGTAGGACTGGCGGGCAAGACCGTCACCATCGGTGATCGCCAAGTTAGACTCGGTGTTCCGAAAGTCCAGGGACTGGAACCTGCCACCGCTCTCCGCAGTCGACTGGTGACCATCAAAGGCTTCATGGACGCAGAAAAATTCGCTGAGGCCGTTCGCCGTCAACTGGACGCCTTGGAGATCAGCGAACGAGTTATCCTTACCATTGGAAAACGGCGCACCCTGAAAATTCGAGACAAAGAAGTCGTCGGCTTCGAAGTCATACTGGAAGGCCTGACCGCAGAAGAAAGCATCGCCTTGCAGGAACAAGGCCTCGGCGGCAGACGGCATATGGGTTGCGGGGTTTTTGTGACGGCGAAAGGGTAGGCATCATGGATAAAGTTCTGGCAAAATCCAGACGAACTCTGCGTGACGGCACTATTGCCG
>JBBJME010000275.1:0-9383 GCA_037719765.1 Planctomycetaceae bacterium | reverse complement strand
CTGCAGCAGAACTCGGACTTGAGTCTTCTCTTCGCCCGCGAGGCAGACCAAAACGCTAAATAAGTAGAATGTCCCCTTTCTGCTTCTCTCCCCTTTCTGCTTCTCCCCTTTCTGCTTCTCCCCTTTCTGCTTCCCTCCAAGTCCATTGATGAACTTGGCGCACATGACTTAGCGCCAAGTGTTTGGAATCTACTTGATCCATGGATTTCGTGGAGAAAACATGGTCTACTTGGAGACTAGAAATGCCTGTTTTGCAGGAGTCGTGCGTTGTGAGTGTGATACCGTCATATACGGGATCAACTGTGATGTTTGGAAGTGGACTGATGGCTGAATTCCGGGTCACAGAGATAGCTGGTGAGCTGCGGTGTAGCCAAAGCGAGGAAGTGAGGCATTTGACAGAGAACGACGTGTTTAATGAGGTGTTGATTGATGCCGCGAGTTCCGAGATCAAAGAGAAGGCGCGCGAAGCATTTGCCGATCTGTTAAAAAGTCGAGGTCTCCAAGTGACGTTTCTGACGATCAACATCCATATCACTGACTCCAACCCGTATGCATTTCGCCGAATCGGGGCGCGACTCGCAAAGGACGCTTGCGAAAACCTGTGGCAGAGTTGACAAAAATGCGAATCGGCACAGTACCTTTGTCTATATCTCGACACTGCGAGGCTGGTACACAATGCAGTTGACGAAGATTGTTCCCGCGCCGAAGCCGCCGCGAAAGCCATCTTCGGCGAGGCATGGCGTGACCATCTGGATTCAGATTTCTTCGACAACGACGGATTCTGGCATGCGGTATGGAGCAACGGTTGGGCACCGTTGCTGGTCGGAGCAAATGCCGTTGGAAATGCCGCGATTGACACAGGCTGGGGTTTTGTAACACTCGGTTACGGCGAACCGTTGGAAGTCTTTGATACAAGCGGCGAAGGCTACGCCACTTCGTATGCTCTAAGCGACAAAACGAGTGCTCTAAGCGACAAAACGAGCCACCCACCTTGACAGGGGTTTGGAGGAACGCTATTGTTCGCACGTCGAGAGGTCAACCGTTTCTTGTTTGGAGGTGTTTGCCATGCCACGGGTGAATCGAACGGAAATTTGCGCCACGGACGAGATCCAGGCGTTTCATTTAATTAATCGCTGCGTCAGACGCACGTACCTTTGTGGGGAAGATGTGAATACCGGCAAGGATTACTCGCATCGCAAAGAATGGATTCGCAGCCGGCTGGAAGAACTGGCAGGCATCTTCGCACTGGATGTGATGAGCTTTGCCGTGCTCAGCAATCACCTGCATGTGGTTGTGAGAACTCGGCCGGATATTGTGAAATCATGGTCGGATGAAGTAGTGGCTCTGCACTGGTGGCGGCTGTTTCCTCAGCGTCGTGACGCAAACGGGGCGGCTGCGGAACCACTGGAATCGGAACTGAATTCCATTCGCAACAATGCGTCCGGGCTGAAAGAAAAGCGAAAGCGGCTGTGTGATATTTCGTGGTTTATGCGGTGTTTGGCTGAACCGATTGCGAGACGTGGAAATATCGAGGACAAGGTTTCCGGAAGATTTTGGGAGGGACGTTTTCGCGCACAGCCGCTTCTGGATGACACGGCAATTGTGGCGTGTATGGCGTATGTTGATTTGAATCCGATTCGGGCGGGGATCGCGGCGACTCCGGAAACCAGCGACTTCACGAGCGTGAAAGAACGCATCGCCGATCGCCAGTCCGCTGCGGACGTTTCGACAGCCGATGCTCAGGATCATCGTATTGAGCATGGTGAAAAAGCGGGCTGGTTGGCTCCGGTTCCGCTGGAGGCCAATCGCAAAAAAGTGCGTGAAAAAGAGACCGTTCGTCGAGCCGATAACAAAGGCTGTCTGCCCATGACTCTGGATGACTATCTGAAACTGTTGGACTGGACCGGTCGCCAGTTGCGCACGGACAAACGTGGCAGTATTCCCGCCGCATGTGCTCCGATTCTGGACCGACTGGAATGCAGCGAAGAGACGTGGTTCGACCTCGTAAAAAATTTCCGCAAACGATTCCGCAGCGAAGCCGGGTTACTGCCGTCCATCCGAGCGTTTCGCTCAAAACGCCGCGAGAGGCGTGGCCAGTCGGCAAGCGTCTGAACGTCGGCTGCAAAGCATTTATGTGGTCGCTGATCGCTTTGCTCGCAGTTTCTTTAGGTGGTTGGTATTCCCTAGCTGGACAGCGCCACTTTTCCGAGAAACTGAGTGTTTTTTTAACCCGAAGCGTCAGCGAGGGATTCTACCGAACTCGTTCCCTCGCTTACACTTCGGGCTACTACCGGTCGAAAAGTGGCGCTGTCCAACTAGGTGATGGCACTTAATTGCGCACTGACGCTTCGGGTTACGATCCGGTGATCGCCAAAGCCCGAGACCGAACGGCCTTAACAGGAGATTGGTGATGAGTGAACTTGCAATTTTGTGGTTGCCCATTCTGCTGTCCAGCATTGCAGTGTTCTTTGCCAGTTTCGTGGCATGGGTCGTGATCGGCCACCACATGCCCAAGCAGTGTTGGGGTAGGCCGCAGCAAAGTTGGTATTTGGGTGAAATTGGGGTATCGGGAAATTGTGAAATCTGTTTCGCTGCGTGAAGTGGATTCAGGCGAGCGACACGGCGGAAGGAGGCGGCGATAATGGAAACTCAGGTACGAGGTATGGAATCGGAAGTGGAATCTCATGCGGACGGCGACGTCGGTCAGAATGGACGTCGGTATCGGAGTCCGCAGCGCGTATTGGCTCGGTCGTTTCGAATGGGGCGCGACAACTGGAAGGCAAAGCATCAGGCCGTGCAGGAGAAGCTCGAACAGGAGCGGCAGCTTTCGGCAGACAGAGGTCGGTCGCGCGAGCAATGGAAGCAGAAGTGTGAGACCACTTCGGCGCGTGCAGAGCAGGCCGAATTGCTTGCTCAACAGCGACTGGAAGAACTGGAACAGGCACACGCTGAATTGGCAAAGCTGAAAGCCCAAAAAAAAGCGATGAGCAAGGTGATGTGACACCGGTCGGAGGTTCAACGCCCGTCAGTGTGATCGACAAAGTCCGTCGTCTGGTGATGATGGCCGGTTCATCACTGCGATCGTTGCCACGCATCTTCGAAATATTTCAGAGCGATACGGATCCGCACGCTCATCTTCCCTCCGCCAGCGGAGCGCGCTGGTGGCTGCTGCGGATTGGTCTGTACGCATTGCGAGAACCGCTTGAGCAGGCGTCGGACTGGGTCTACATCATCGACCATTCGATCCAGATCGGGACGCTCAAGCTGTGCCTGATTCTGGGGATTCGGCTGCATGACCTGCCGAGCCCGTCACGCCCTCTGCGACATTCAGACATGCGGCTCCTGGCATTGATTCCCACCGAACATTCCAACGGCCAGATCGTGCTTGAGCAGTTGGAGAATACGGCAAAACGCACGGGCATTCCGCGGGAAATCCTGAGCGACCACGGCAGCGACGTCAAATCGGGAGGCGAACTGTTCGTCGCGGCACACACAGAAACGACTCTGATTTACGACGCCGCTCATCACGGAGCGATCGTACTCAAGCGACTGTTTCAGGCCGACGATCGGTGGGCTCAATTTATCGCGAAGCTCGGACAAACGAAGAGTCGCCTGCAACAGACTCCGGATGCGTTTCTGATGTCTCCCGGTTTGCGACCGAAGGCTCGATACATGAACCTCGAATCGCTGTTGCGCTGGAGCCGCAGGATTCTGGAATTGCTCGCTCGCGGCACCGCCGGTGGCTCAGTCACCGAACGCACTCGGGCACGCTACGGCTGGATGGAACACTATCGCGCCGTTCTGACCGAATGGACTCGCTGGGAGGACACCGTCAGGAGCAGTGTTGAATTCATTCGCGTCCACGGATTCTTTCAACACTGCGACGTTGAGCTTGCCGCACATCTCTGCGCACGACCGACCGCGATGCGCCATGCTTGCGTGGAGGCCGAGCTGATCACGTTCGCTCGTCATGAAAGTGCGTCCGCCAGGCCCGGCGAACGTCTGGTGGGAAGTTCAGAGGTGGAAGAGTCAGTGTTCGGGAAACTTAAAACGCTGGAAGGCGATCAATGCTCCAGCGGCTTCACACGTTACGTCCTGAGCCTCGGGGCTGTCGTTGGAGACTGGACCACGACAAGAATCAAAGAAGCCCTGGAAAAAACTCCTGTGAAACTCGTGAAAGCGTGGTGCAAAGAACATCTGCCAGTCTCCGTACAGGCTCAACGAAGACTCGCCTTTGCCCCTCACAAACCGTAAACAGATCTCACCTGATCAATGTTCCAATGCAACCCCGACTTTGCTGCTGCCTAGTGTTGGGGGTCATCCAAAGTGCTGAGTAGTCCACAAGACAGCTCTCGTGTGTGTTGCAGGATGAACATTCTGTTTCAGGCTACCGATCCGACGTGATCGGTCTGAGCAGAATCTTTGCGGCGTTGAAGCGAGACGCGGGAGTGACACTGTTGGCGGAACGGCGTTTGGCGAAACCTGCGATCGTTTGCAGCCACAGGTCCGGAGAAAAGGTTCAGGCGATCCAGAATCGGCGGCACTTTTTTCGCCACCGACCCGCGTTTGCCGGCTGCACCCGACGACCGGTCCAGCCCATCAACTCCATCTAAATACTTTGGTATTGCCTTTAACCGGGGCTAGCGCCCAACGGCTGATTAAATCAACACCCCGCATGCGCCGGGACCGGATGGGTGCGATCATCATCCGGAAGGATTTTCGGTATTCGTCGCTGATGGTGGAATCAAAGGTGGAACAAAAAACTGGCGCGACGTCCGCGTGGTCCAAGTCGCTTGACAAAGCAGCATTGCCTCACTAACCTGCCTGAGCCCAGCCTCTCTAAACCAGCCCAATTAACTCCAGAGACCTGTTATGCCACGGTTAACAGACGTATCCACCACGGGAAAAATTGATGAGCAGGATCTCAAGGCAGCAGAACAGCTGACGGAGGTCTATGGCAAACTGCGGCAGGAACTCAGCCGCACAATCATCGGACAGTCAGAGGTCCTGAAGCAGGTGCTGATTGCCCTGTTCTGTCAGGGTCACTGCGTGCTGGAGGGTGTGCCGGGTGTCGCCAAGACGCTGATGATTTCGAGTATCGCTGACTTGTTTTCACTGAAGTTCAGCCGCATTCAGTTTACACCCGATCTGATGCCGTCTGACATCACCGGCACGGAAATCCTCGACGAAGAAGAAGGCACCGGTCGACGACGGATGCGATTCGTCAAAGGCCCGATCTTCGGTAACATTGTGCTCGCGGACGAAATCAATCGAACGCCTCCCAAGACACAGGCTGCATTGCTGCAGGCCATGCAGGAATTCAAAGTCACCACAGCCGGTCAGGATTTTCAGCTTGAAAAGCCTTTTCTCGTACTGGGAACGCAGAATCCAATTGAGCAGGAAGGCACGTATCCGCTTCCGGAAGCACAGCTTGACCGCTTTATGTTTAAGATTCACGTGAAGTATCCGTCATTTGAAGAAGAACTGAAGATCGCGGAAGCCACGACTGCGGAAGGGCTCCCAAAGCTGCAGGCACTGCTTGATCGGGAGGACATCCTGCATCTGCAGAAGATTGTCAGGAAAGTCCTGATTGGACGATCGACTTCGGCCTATGCCGTGCGACTGGTACGGGCGACGCGGCCGAATGAACCCGATGCTCCGGATTTTGTTAAAAAATACCTCACCTGGGGCGCTGGTCCGCGTGCCTGCCAATCCATTCTGCTCGGGGCCAAGGCGAATGCTCTCCTTGACGGACGTGTCAATGTCTCCAGCGAGGATATTCAGTATGTGATTTATCCGGTGCTGCGGCATCGGTTGGTGACCAGTTTCTCTGCAGAGAGTGACGGTCTGACAACGGATGATCTGATCCGCAAACTGGTGGACGTGATTCGCGAAGAGTAGCGTTGTCAGGCCGTTGGAGTCCGTATCTATGCCTCTAAAATTCCTTGACCCGCCGGGACTGTCGCGTGTTGGCAATATGGAATTGGTTGCCAAACAGGTGGTGGAGGGTTTCTTAACGGGGCGACACCGCAGTCCGTATCACGGGTTTTCAGTCGAGTATCTCGATCATCGGCCGTACACACCGGGTGACGACATGCGGGCGATGGACTGGAAGATGCTGGCCCGCAGCGACAAATATCAGATCAAGTTGTTTGAAGATGAAACTAACCTCCGCGCGTACATTCTGCTCGACTGCTCGGAATCAATGGCGTTCAAAAGCGGCGAGATCGACAAGCTGACCTACGGCAGTTATCTGGCCGCGGCGCTGGCGTATTTGCTGATTCGTCAAAACGACGCGGTGGGGCTGATTCTGTTCGATACAAAAGTCCGCTCATACATTCCTCCGAAAGCGCATCCTTCAAAATTACGACGGGTCCTGCAGTCCCTTGATGATGTTAAACCTGGCGGTGATACAGACGTTGGTTCTGTGCTGCACGAAGCTGCCGAGCGAATCAAACGACGGGGGTTGATCATTCTGATCAGTGACCTGATCGACAAAGAAGAGCACATTGCCAGCGGCCTGCAGCATTTTCGGCACAACAACCATGAAGTCGTGGTGATGCATACGATGGACGATGCCGAGTTGAATTTCCCTTACGATCGAATCACCAGATTCAAGGATATGGAAGGTGCGGGAAAGGTTGTGGCGAACCCCAAGAGTCTCCGCAAGCGTTATCTGGAACGAATCAAAGCATTTACCGACAAAGTCAAGGCCGATTGTTTCGAGCGAAAGATCGGTTACAGCCTGGCACCCACGACGGAACCGTATGATCGCTTTTTGGCAGCATACCTTGACAAAAGATCTCGTATCGGATGAGTTATGAACTTTCTGCACTTCGGAATGCTGCCGTATTTTTTGCCGCTGGTGGCGATTCCGATTCTGCTGCACCTGCTCACACTGCATCGGTTGAAGACCGTTGAACTCAGCACGTTTCGTTTTCTGTTTGACAGTTATGTGCAACAGCGTCGGCGGATGAAATTTCTGGAAGCGCTCATAGCGTTTCTCCGCACGCTGTTCATTTTACTGCTGGTGCTGTCGATCGCGAGGCCGGTTGTCAGGCACTGGAGTTCGCTCTTTGGTGGCAGCAAGAGCGGTCGCGATGTGGTGCTGTTGCTTGATGCTTCGGCCAGTATGAATGCAGTGACCGACGGGATCACTGCTTTCGAACGCTCGAAGCGCGCAGCACTGACAGTCGTCGATCGGTTAGCAGTTGACGATCGCGTGACCTTGATCACAGTTGGCGCGAAACCTCACGAAGTCTGCAATCGGTTCTCGTCCGATGCCGAAGCAATCCGCAATGAGATTCAGAATCTGAATCCCACGCCCTCGCGCGGAAATCTGTTTGCCGCGTTTTCGCAGGTATTCGGTCCTGAAGCACGCAGATTGTCGCATCCGCTGGTTTATCTTTTCACAGACCTGCAAACCGGCGGATGGAGCGAATTTCAGGACGGGCACAGCGAGAATCTGATTCCGCCGGAAACTGAACTTTTCGTCATCAACGCTGGTTCTAATCAGGAGCTTCCGAATATGGCTGTTGTCGGCGACGCTCCTGATGATCAGCGAGCGATTGCCGGTCTGCCGATCAGGCTGCGTCCGCGCGTGACCAATTTTTCCGAAACAGATACGCGTGATATTCCCGTCAGTATCTTTCTTGACGACAAAGAAATTGCCCGGAAAATGCTGACCGTAAAACCGGGCGAGTCTGGCGAGGTTGAATTCATCTTCACACCAACTCAGTCGGGAGTTGTCCGGGGCCGATTTGAGATTCCTTCTGATCGCTTCGCGGGTGATGATCGATTCCTGTTCACTATGAACGTTGCTCCGCAGATAAAAGTCCTGCTGGTCAATGGAAATCCGGCGATTGAGCCGCTCGAAAATGAAGGTCTCTACCTTCGCACCGCGATGGTTGCGACCGAGGCGGATTCAGGCGACGAGTCGAGTGGCGACAAGTCAGCAAACACCGGTGTCGCGAAACCTGATGCCACACGAACAGACAACAAGCTCGCGGAGGAACGACAGTTTGTGCGATCACTGGCCATCGAGGAAATCTCCGAAAGCAGCGTCAACGCAGAGACGCTCAGCCGAACCGACGTCGTGATTCTGGCCAACTGCGGCGGGCTGGACCAGAACCATTTCAAACTCCTGCGGCAGTTCGTGGCCGACGGCGGAGGCCTCTTAATTCTTCCCGGCGACCGGGTAAATCAGGATGTTTACAACAAGCAGTTCTTTCCGTCGCCTGAAATTCCGGAGCAGCCATTTGTTGCCGCTGAATTCGCTCCCGCGGTTGGAGATCCGAACACGAACGATGCATTTCAGAAATTCGGTGCCATTGATTTCGCTCACCCGGTTTTTGCAATCTTCGCTGACAGCGATCAGCGGTACCTGACGAAAGTCAGCGTTTACCGCAAATTTCCAATCACGCTTCCGGCAGCCAGTGGAAACTCATGGCCATTGATGCAGTTTGAAGATGGCTCGGCAGCACTTTTGGAAAGCGTGTACGGAAATGGAAGAATTCTGGTCAGTGCATTTCCAATGAACACCAAATGGTCCAGTCTGCCAATGAAGCCGGAGTTTGTGCCGCTGGTGCTCAGGATGATTAGTCACGTCAAACGGCGCGCGGAAGTGGATGGCCCGGCTGTTGTACCGGCCGACGGCAATGCGGAGTTCGTGGTGTCTCAGCACTGGGCACCGGCTTCCGGGAAAGTCACCGACATTGCGGGACGCGTTACGCCGGTGAAATTCCAGCGTTCGAATTCGCAGCTTGTGGGAGCATTCGACAGGACCGTAGAGCAGGGATTCTATGATCTGGAAGTGAAGGGTGGCCGAGCAGAGCAGCCGGAACACGGGACCCTCAGTTTTGCCGTAAATATTGATGCCGGCGAATCCAACTTCGCGCGACTGACACATCCGCAGATAGTGAAAATGTTTCCTGATGCAAAAGTCACGTCGGTGGACGCTTCGGGCGAAGCACAGCAGCTTTACGGCAGTGTCGGCGATGAACGCGAGATCTGGCGTTCATTGATCTGGCTGACATTTGTCATCATTGGTATTGAGTTTCTGTTGTCAACGCTCGGCGGCCACTCGGCCGACGGCGAACAGCGTTCGGCGGGTCAACAGCTGCGCGAACTTGCCCGCGGTCGCTGGGTTGGACGAATGACGGGTTCGGATTTTAATGAGCTGGCAGAGAGTCAGACGAATCAGACAAATCAGACAAAGGCCTAAGACGTTTCATTTTTGCTAATGTCAGGGGAGACGCACCCGTATGGCCGGATCCAGAGTTTTGTAGCCGGATTCGTAAGAATTCGGAGGAGCTGGCGTCAGGTTTTTGTAACAGGATTCGGGGGATCGCCGTTGGTCCGAAGTCGCACGACTTTCGGCACGG
>JBBJME010000079.1:0-26911 GCA_037719765.1 Planctomycetaceae bacterium | reverse complement strand
AGTGTCAGACCCGTCATGGTCTGATCAATATCGACATCCGCATGACCGGTACGAGCGATTTCGGCTGTCAGAGTCTGCATCAGGGCATTGATTCCGACGGCCATCTTTTCGACATATCCGGCGAAGCGACGGGACTGAAAGGCCGGTTGCACAAGTCGCCGCTGGCGAAGCCACTGCTCACCCTCGGCAATCAGCATGCTGTTGCCGTTCCATTGAGCAAACACCTTCAACGGGCGAGGATCGCGGATGATGGTCTTCGAATGCGTCACCAGCACTTCCCGCACGTCGTCGGGATGAAAGAAGAAATACAACTGAATCGGCCCTATGCGGCAGTACACACGGTCGCCGTAATCGCGGTGCAGGTTCTCGTATGTTTCAATCAGTCTGTACTTGAGCCCTCTCATGAGACTCACGCCAAAAGTCCAGTCCGATGGACCAGGGGGGAAAGTGGTCGCCATAGACATCTGATCCCATGAGAAGAGGACAGCGCACCCGTGCTTTGACAGCAGTTCCGCGAATTGCACCGCATCGGAAGCTGCGCCTTTGCACAGATTATCATACATCTGCCCCGCCTGCACATTCGGCCCGGAACTGCGAAAATCTGATTCGCCAGCGGGGATGAAACTCCATTTGCACGCAGGAGGTCTGCTACCATGCACGTCCGTGCGGAGGCAGTTTCTTTGCTGTTTTTGGGAACAGTGACCGGCGATTCGCGGCATTCCACACAGAATATTCAACGACGAGCATAAAAGTCACAGCACAATGAAGATTCAACAATTCCTTGAACACTACGGAGTGACGATCAATCCGTTCAGCCAGGAAGATGCGCAGTCGGATCATATCTTCCAGCAGCACTGCGCGGAAACGATTTACCATCCGGCCTGGGACAAAGTTCTGGGCGATTGCCGTAATCCCAGCACATCGGTTGTGTTTGGTGAGAAGGGCTCGGGGAAGACGGCCATTCGGCTGCAACTGATCACGGCTCTGCGGGAACACAATCACCAGTATCCTGCCGAGCGGTGTTTCGTCATCAGCTACGATGACCTGAATCCGTTTCTGGATACGTTCCGTGACCGATTGCGTGGCCGTAAGCGAAACCCGGATCTGGCATTAAAGGAATGGCGGCTGTGGGATCATATGGACGCATTGCTGACACTCAGCACACGGCGTTTGTGCAACGTCATTGCCGATCGACACACGACAGATCCGGACATCACGCTGCAGCAGATTCGTGACTTGCCGCGTCAGCGCAAGCGGGATCTGCTTATGCTCGCGGCGTTTTATGATAAATCGTCGGATCAGTCGCACTGGCGGCGCTGGAAGGACATTCGCTGGCGGATCGGTTTTCTGACACCCACGGTGCACTGGCGATTTCTACTCGGCGTCCTGATCACGGTCGTGGTCCTGTTGTTTGCACTGCGCGGGCTGCGGACCGACGGTTTGACTGCGCTGAATCAACTCAGGTCGTGGTGGCTTAATGTCGTCATCGCTGCAGGCTGGATCCCGTACCTGAAACGAAGGGTGTCACTCTGGTGGCGGGCGCGACAAATCGCGAAGCAGGTCCGCATTCTGGAACACGGCACGTCTTCGCTGCGCAAGATTCTGTCACGTTTTCCCGCATCGGAAATCGACGACCAGCCGATGCCGTCCCGCGACCGCAGCGATGATCGTTACGAACTCCTTTCTAAACTTCAGACACTGCTGAAGCCGATGGGTTTCACCAGCATCATTGTGCTGGTGGATCGCGTGGATGACCCGCATCTGATCAACGGGTCGGCAGAGCGGATGCGGGATTTTTTGTGGTCGATGTTCGACAACAAGTTCCTGAAACATCCGGGCATCGGCTTCAAGATGCTCCTGCCACGCGACGTCGTGTATTTTCTGAACCGGGAAGAGAAAGAATTCTACGAGCGTTCACGACTCGACAAACAGAACCTGATCAATTCCCTGGAATGGACGGGCGAATCGCTGTTCGACATGGCCACCAATCGCATCCGGGCGTGTCAGCCGGAAGATACCGTTCCACGCGACGCGGCAGAGTCAGACGCCGTGATCACGTCTCAAATGACGATTCGGGATTTCTTCGCAGAAGATGTGTCTCGCGAAGATCTGATTGCCCGCTTTGCAAAGCTGCGAGTGCCTCGGCACCTGTTCCGATTTCTGTATCGTCTGCTGACCGAACATTGCAATCGCGCTACAGAAGACCAGCCGTCCTGGAAAATCTCCCTCAGGACTCTCGAAACCATCACCGACACTTACTCCCGCGAACTGGAAGCCTTCGACCGCGGCCTTGGAACGGGTTGAGACCGTGGCGCCAGCATACAGCATCATTCTTCGCGCATTGTTCAGCAAGAAATGCGGACGTCTGGATATTTGGAGAAAGCCAGGACTCACCCATGATCACATCCTGATTCATGTTTCTCGTGACTTGAAAAGTATGCCGTGGTACAATTCGTCCCATACCGATCGTGGTGAAATCGTGTCCATCAATGAAGCCCAGGCGAAACTGAAACGACAATTCGGATTTCACGCTAACGATGTGATTCTGCGATCTGATTACGACGCACGCGTTCAATGATATCCGCCAGAATATTGAATGGTGGTCCCAACATCGATCCGCGGAGCAGGCAGGGCAGTGGTGCGACCTCGTTCTAAAGCAAAATGATACGGAGCCGCAGCATGAAGGCAGAATTGATTACAAGGGTACTCTCCTTTGGGATTCTGTTCCTGGCTGCGCTCAGCCCGGTCGGCAGTGACGACAAGATTCAGGTCACCGCCGAGAACGGAAAAACGGCTCGCATGGTCGCCGAATTGTTGACTGCGAGACACATCAATCATCCGGCCATTGATGACACAGTTTCTGAGCGACTTCTGACGAGATAAATCGACTCCTGGGACCCACAAAAGCTCTATTTTTTCCAGTCGGACATCGACGTCTTCAATGAGTCCAAACACCAGCTCGATGACCAAATCCTGGCCGGAAATGTGGAATTCGCCAGCGTCGTTCTGGATCGTTTCTCGCAACGAATACAGGAGTGCCAGACTCTGATCGAGCAACTCATCGATCAGGATCACGTCTTCAGCGTTGATGAGGACATTATGCTGGATCGAGACAGTCTGAACTGGGCGACGTCAGAGGAGGAACCTGTCGAACGCTGGCGAAAGCAGGTGAAGTTCGAGTTATTGCAGTTGAAATTTGGGGGAATGGATCTCAGGCAAGCTCGCAGGCGAATCCATGATCGATATCGCCGAAATCTGGCAATCTTCAAGCAAACCGAACGCTATGAACTGATGGAATTCTACTTAACTGTCTTGGCTCAATGCGTTGATCCCTACGCGCGGTATTTCGCACAAGAAACGATGGCAGATTATCGTGGCGGAATGATGGTCAACTATGGCATTGGCAGTCGAGCTTGCGGGATTATTCATTCCGGACTGACCATTCGTGCAAGTCCATGAGGTCGATGATGGGATAGAATTGTACAGTGCAGACGACGCGGAGGTGAACTGGGTGAAGCCGCTCGTCGTCATCTGCGATCGAAATTCCAAGCTGCCAGCCGAGGTCTTTGCAGGGGCGATCAAGGATTGTCGTCGGGGGATTATTGTCGGAGACACAACAAGCCGAGGAAATGGAACGGTCCAAAACGTCATCGATGTTCGTGATGGTTTTAGCCTTTTCACCAAGGTTGATCGCGGCGCCCTAAAGTTGACAATCGGTGTTTTCCATCGAGTCAACGGTGAATGCATCGAACGGAAAGGTGTCGCTTCGGATGTCGTGCTGCCATCGATTCTGAACCATTTCAGCAAGGTGAAGTTTCGTTGAACAACCCCTGCCGTTCGAAGCCCTCCCACCAGCGGACTACACGCCACTGAGCGACACCAGTGACGAACTGATTCAGCAATTGAATCAAAAGAGCCAGCTTCGCATCAGCAACAACGAAGAGTTCCTAGAACTTCAGACCAAAATTGATCGCTGGATCGAATTGAAACAACGCCGAACCGCCTCATTGCAGGAAGACAAGTTTCGAATAGAAGAAGCCGCCCGACGGGAGTTCGACGAAGCACTGAACCGCGTCACCGTCCCTTTTAACACCGACGAGGACCCCGACATCTTCGTTCATGACGCCTACAACCAGGAAGTCGTCCACATCACACTGGACTACCTGGAACTCCTCCAAAGCCATTGACCATTGATCACATGTCGCACCCCTGTCCCTTCTCCCCCCGCGAGATCGGAGGAGAAGGTGGACGAAGGCCGGATGAGGGGCGTTGACGTGCGCCGTGTTCTTCTTCCGCTGGCAACTGACAGCAACTTGTTCCGAGGCTCCAGCCTCGGAACACACTGCCCCGGAGGCTCCTGCCTCCACGCACAAGTCTGCAGGCAGCAGCCTCCGTGCACTGCGTCGGAGGTGGATCAGCGTGAAATTGCTGCGGCTATCTGTTTCGCAGATACTCGCGGAATGATCTCAAACGTGGCAACGATTCGATGTCTTTGCTGCGACCGGCCGCTTCTTTGCTTGCAATGATGTCGTCAATATTGCAGACCGGAAATCCTTCAACTTCGATGCGACGTTTCCATGCATCTTCGAACGCTTCAATTCCGTCGGGCGCAAAGATCAGGTCGAGGTCGAATGGACCGTTCTTGAGTTGAATGAAGTCTTTTCCCTGCTCGATTTGAGCCGCCTGGAGGTCGGACAATTCGAAGCCAATTTCACGAAGGGCCAGAATTGTTCCACGACCATTCTCCGGCGACTTCTCGACGAACAGATCTGCGTCCTGCGTTGTGTCAGGAAAACCAAGCAGGATCGCTCCTGATTTTCCAATGAAGAGATACCGCACGTTGTGCCGGGCGAAACAATCGCGAACTTCTTCGGCCTGACGGTATTCAAACGCGGCCATACCCTAGCCAATCCGGCAGGTTTTCCTGGCACCACTGTCGATAATCCTGCATCGTATCAAACGCACGAAAACCTGCATCGTCAAGGACAGGCTTGTATGTCTTAATGAAGGCATATCGAAACCGCTGTTCGAGAGGCCGTTTCCGAGCCGCTTCAAACTCCTCAAGCCACGTCGCGGGAATCGCGACCGTCTCGGCTGATTCGGTTGTTGGCGAAGGTCTTTGCATGTGATGATTCTAGCACACATGGCTGCACACCGAAAACTGTGAATTCTGAAAGTTTCACCGGGCAGCGCGTTCCTGGGCTGGAGCCCTGGAACGAGGTTTGAGCACGGCTTTTCAAAAAATCCGGGCTTCTGCAGGCAAATTCTGACTTCTCAATCATCTCAACTCTGACCTTGCCACATAATGTCGGTTCAGGTACAGGCTGCGAGCCGAAGGGAGCAATGCATGTCGGATCGCGATTCACAACATTCGCCAGTCCGTTCGATTCGCTGTTGGCCGATGTTTCTGATCGCGTTGATCGGCTGTGGAATATTCTTTGTCGTACAAGTCCGCGGATGGAGCCTGATACGACCGGGGATCGATATCCAGATTTTTGTCGGGCTCTTTAATCTGGCTGTCTATATTTGGGTCAGAGCCTGGTCGAATCTCCGGAGGCGAGCTCAAATCAGTGCGATCGTGTTCCTGCTCATTGCTCAGGCCATTTTGCTTGTGATGCTCCGGCTGGACGGTTTCGCCGGAGACGGTCGAATCGTTGTCCAGTGGCGTTGGACACCGACTCCCGAAGAACGGCTTGCGGAGTTTTCAACGAGAACGACCAGCGACCTGTCACGTGCCAATCTTGCGCAGACCTTTGACACGGATTCTCCCGGTTTTCGCGGCGCTGATCGGGCTGGACTGTACGGAGTCCCGGTGTTGCAATTAGATTGGCAGTCGCATCCTCCCCGCGAATTGTGGCGACATCCCGTGGGGCGGGGATGGTCATCGTTTGCGGTGGTTGGCGCCTATTGTGTGACGCAGGAACAACGGGAGAATTTGGAGGCCGTAGTGTGTTACGAGTTAGGCACCGGCAACGAAGTCTGGTGTCATCTCGATGCCACTCGGTTTGAAGAATACACGAGTGGTCCCGGGCCGAGGGCGACTCCGACGATGTATGAAGGCAGGGTGTACACATACGGTGCGACGGGCACTTTGAATTGTCTGGATGGCAGCACTGGCAGCGTGGTGTGGACTCGCCAGATCGGCCCAGACGTCTCTCCCAGTCTGTTCGGTGACGTGAGTTCGCCATTGGTTTACGGTCAGCGGGTGTTCGTCAGTCCCGGCGGCGCGGCCGGTTCACTCGTCGCTCTTGACTGTCTTACCGGCGATCTTCTTTGGTCGGAAGGATCACGTAAGCCGGGCTACAGTTCCCCGCATTTGTTCCTCAGGCAGAACATGGCACAGGTTCTCGTCTTTGATGCGATCGGGCTGCATGGTCATGATGCAGCGACCGGCGCCACGCGGTGGAGTTTTCCATGGGGTGACAATTCTGACGAGCAGGTGAACGTCGGCTAGCCAGTCATCGTCCCCGAAGCGATGCGAGACAGTCAGGCGGGGTCGGAAACCCATCGGCTCCTCATTTCGTCGGGTTATGGCCGAGGGAGTGCCTTGCTTTCTATCGCGCGTGATTCTTCGGGCGAGTGGAAGGCGCAGGAATTGTGGACAAGCAAGGCACTCAAATCCAAGTTCAGTTCAGTCGTCATTCGGGACAATCATGCCTATGGACTGGACGACGGAATTCTCTGCTGCATTGCGCTGGAGGATGGAACGCGCCGCTGGAAAAACGGTCGCTACGGTTTTGGCCAGTTAATACTAGTTAATGATTGCCTGATCATTCAGGCTGAATCGGGAAGCCTCGCCATCGTGAAAGCAGATCCACACTCGTTTCTGGAGATCGACACTCTGAAGGCCCTCAACGATCGCACCTGGAATCAGCCTGTCATTTCCGGGCGACATCTCCTTGTCCGCAATGATCGGGAAGCTGCCTGCTTCGAACTTCCCGTCTTGCCGCGCTAACGATTCCAGAGGACTGTAAGTCCGACACATGGTGTGTTCTTCGTGTGTGATGACATCCGGCTTCAACCTTGCCTCGATTGCCGTTGTACTGCCGCCCGACACCCGCCGTTTTGCGGCCACTTTTGTGCATCCCGGATTCGTCGATGAGCCCGATGGCTTCCGCGTGATCCTTCGCAGCGACGAAAATGGCGCTGTCCAATTAGCCAAGGCGTGGTAGTTCAAAGTCCGAGCGGCGCTGTCGCTGCAAGGAGCCGTTGGCCTCATCATCTCCGACAAATTTTTCTTCCTTCGGATCCCATCGCAGCCGACGTCCTGCAGCTCGAGCAATATTTGCGAGATGACATACGGAAATCGATCGGTGTCCAATCTCGACATCTGCGACGGGAAGCTTGCGACTTTTGATGCAGTCGATCCAGTTTTGCATATGCCATCTTGCCTGCCACAACGCCAGGTTGTCGCTCCATTTTCGCTCTTCTTCCGCGACGTCGAGCTTTTGAAGCAGCTCCTGAGCAATTTCGGGAGGATTGGAAGTGAACTTATTCCGATTGATTTCCAGTTTGCCCTTTTCACAAACGAAGATCGCGCCACCCATGGGCCCTTTGCCGGGTTCGATGACGTAATTTACTTGAATTCCGCCAGCGTACATCATACTGAGATTCCCGTTTGGCCCGGGCGTCAACGGCGTAATCTCAAGCGGTCCTGTCTCATCCATCCCGAGTGCCCACTGGATTTGGTCAACTCCATGCGCGCCCCAATTGGTCATTTCGCCTCCCGCAAAATCTCTCCAGCGCATCCATGACATCCATTGATCGTTGTAGGGGCGATCGGCGGCCTGATTCAGCCACATGTTCCAGTCCAGTCCGGCAGGCGCACTTTGCGCTGGAAACGGATTTTGCGGGGATGCTTCGGCACCCGCGTAGCTGATGGCGCGGACTTCGAGGATCTTGCCAAGCCCTCCATTGCGCACGATTTCGCACGCCACGCGATTCATCTCCATCGACCGTTGTTGCGTGCCAACTTGAAGGATGCGGTCGTACTGCCGTACGGCTTTCACGAGGGCTCGTCCCTCTTGAATGTACAACGAAAGAGGTTTCTCGGCATAAACATCTTTGCCAGCCTGGCACGCTTCGATACACGGCAGGATACGCTGAAACTCGCCCGTCGCAACAATGACTGCATCGATATCCTGTCGCTCCAGAATCCTGTGATAGTCCGTGTAGATCGGCCAGTCCCCTTTGGCCTTATTCCTGAAGGCAATCGCTCGAGACTCATTGCAGTCACACAATGCCACCAACTCGGCTGATTCCGGAAGCTGTTGGAGGAGCAGCGAGCCACGTCCTCCGACGCCGATCGCACCCACTCGAATGCGCTCACTGGGTGGGGTCTGCCCCGAACCGGCAAGGACGCGACGTCCAACAATCATGGGGGCCGCGAAACTGAGCGCGGTCGCACCCAGGAAATGACGGCGAGCCAGCGTGGGCATTTCAGTGTTTTTCATCAGATCTCTCGGCGAAATTGGTGAGTGAAAGGCAGTGTGAATCAACGTTTGAACAAGAACCCCTAAAAAAACCTGCGTGAGCCGCGACGTTTGTTGTTGCGTTTCAGGAAAGAAGAGAGGAAGAGACGGGCCACCCCGTCGATGACGAACGACGCAGCCTGAGACGCAAACACAAGCGTCCCGGAGGGTTGCGTCGATAGCGGCCGATCTGCGGCGTCATCACTCCTCGACGACATTTGTCGTCTCGTCGTTCTTCCTTGCAGCTCGACCACTCTCGACACAACGCGGCCACGGAGTTTTTTTTTAGGGGTTCTTAGTCACATTTTGTCTGACGACTGATCTAATGACAATCGACCGGCTGGCGACACAGGCTGTAGAAATCAGCGAACCGCAGCGATTCCGAAAAAAGTGACGTTCAGCATACAATCGGTCACCAGGCTGACCTTGTCATGCCATTTCAAAGAGCGCGTCAAACCATAGATATTTGTCAGAATTGCTTCTCCGATCAAAGCCCTCGGCCGCAGCCTGTTCCAAACACAACGGCAATATTCTTGTCGGGAACGTCGCCGACAAGTGTCTCGATCATGGCTCCTCCGATGTCTTTCGGGACAAAGAACTGCACGGTTGATCCTGGAGAAACAGGTACGGAAAGATCGGTTCGGCAGGCCAGATTCAGGCTGCCGCCGATTTGTTGTGCCATCTTGCCACGCGACGCGGCAGAGTCAACTGCGGCGATCGGCTTTTCTGTGCGTTGATCCACCGCTATGGTCGCTGATCGTTCGATCACCAACACTGGACCGAACTGGTTCCGTCCGTGTTCAGCGTCGAAGTCCCCAGCCATCAGACTGAATCGGAATGCGGTGGCCTGGATCGGAATGGGAGTTGCACTTGCTCAAAGACAGTCGTCTGAAGCGTTGGCGGCCTTATGCTGGCGAAGCCACCAGGCCCTCCGGCCCGAACCGGTGACCGCGACGAATAACGATCGACTTCGCAACTTCATCGCGGTTGTCTCCACGGGCTTTCGAGTCGCGAAATTCGTCAAGATTTTCGGGAGGCGCGGGATGGCATAATGGAACACTCGAAGGTCTTGACGACTTTCGCGACGAAAGGAGAGCGTATTTATCGTGTCGGATCCAGATTCTTACCCGAACCTGCTGACTCGCCTGTGGCGTTATGTGGGTTTGTTCGTGAAGCGACCGACAGAGGTGGCGACGCTGGTTCCCAGTTCACCGATCCTGACTCGCAAGCTTCGCGAACTTTCCCGCCTTGAATGCGCCCGCAGCGTGGTTGAACTGGGACCCGGAGATGGTAGTACAACTCGGGCACTGTTAATCGCCATGCCACCCGACGCGAAACTGCTGGCGATTGAACTCGTTGGGGGACTGGTCGATATTATGCAGACGATCGATGACGCTCGCTGCATTGTCGAACATGGGGATGCCGCTGATTTGGAATCTCTCATGCGGCGCCATGAACTAGGGCAGGCCGACGTCATTGTGTCGGGAATTCCGTTCTCGAATCTCGCTCCGGAACAGGCGACGCTGATTATTGATGCCGTTTATCGGGCGCTCACGCCGGGCGGCACATTCGTTGCCTATCAAGTTCGCGATCAAATCAACAGTCTTGCCGAACGCCTTTTCGGGGAACCGGAAGTCTGCTTCGTGCCATGGAATATTCCTCCGGTCAGCGTATACCGCTGGACGAAGGCGGCAACACCGGTGGTCAAGTCGGCTCTGGTCCCGGTCGTGTAGCCTGGCTCTGTAGCGGAAGTCGTCAAGACTGTCGACGGAGCAACCGAGTTGACAATGATGACTGGCATCCTCACGATTCGAGGATGCGGCGAGCGCCCAATAGCCGTTAGCAATTCGAGGCGCAGAACGTCTGGAAACGAAGAATCTCGCGAGTCGCTCAGTGAATGGCCCGTCCCTCAACCACGTACCTGGGTTGCGATGGTGAATCGAGTTCAGGTAGTTGAGGTAGGTCCTTCCTGCCGGGCTCATCCTTACCCACATTTTTTGAGGGCGGCGTGGTAACCGCGGAGAGCGAGGATGAGGGTTTCGAGTCCGCGCCAGATAGTTTGCCAGCCGGGTTCGCCGTCGGACTTTCGACCGAGGAAGCCACCGAGGCCAGCGAGAGCCCTCATGAATTCTCGCACCGTGTTGATCGCTCGAGGCCGACGTGTGATCTTGCCAAGAACTTCCACCCATTCCAGCGGCACCAGTTTTTTTGCCGGAGTCTCCGGAGCCTGGCGTGCCACATCGCGAAGCTGTAACAGACGCACGGCCTGTACGCAGATCACACCAATCACGGGCTCCAGTCGATCAGCGGTTTCGTATTGACGGCCTTCAACCTGCAAACCGGTTTTCAGGCACTTGTGATATTCCTCCACCACCGGACGTTGCTCGTAGTGTTCAACCACGCGGATGCAATGCGCAAATGATGCAACTGACTCGTGTGTGTACAGCACCCAGCGAATCGCCGCGGAACCCTTCGGAGCTTTCACTTCCAGAACTTCCACAATGTTTGTGGGGACCTCGCGAACCTCATTATCCATCACGAACGCCGTAGCGCCTTCGCGTGGACGCAGCATCGTCACCGACGTACTGCGCACTTCTACGTGAGCCCAGCGAGCTTTCTGATTTTTGTTCGCGGAGACCCAGATCTGATAGCTGCCTTTCAACGTCGCCGCAGCAAGGATCTCATCCAGTTTCAGCACTGTCCCCTCGGCAGTGCGAAGCTTGCGTTTCATTTGAGCCGCGCGGATGACCCAACTATCACCTTTCAAATACAGATGAGCGAATACGTCGAAGTTGTCAGCTCCGCGATCACACACGTGAATGAAATGAATGCCCGAGCCGACTCCATTCACCTTGTCTATGACGCGGCCCCAGACTTCCGATTCTGTCGGACGTTTGCGACAGTTGACACGATGTACACGGCTCCGTTTTCCCCCCGCTCGTGCCCAGAGTTCCTGCATGCCGAGTCCCATCACCTGATAACTTTCCGCATCGACGACGAGTGCCGAATGCAGAAAGAATCCCCGGCGGTGCTTGGCCGTGAGCGGTCCAAGCCCCTTGCGTTCGCTCTTGTATCCATAGTCGATTTCGGTCGTGTCGCTGATGACCAGATATCGTCCCGGCGGCAGAGTTCGCGTGTGCTGATAATGCGTTGCGGTGACGGCTTCAAACGTAACTTCCGGCCGTTCGAACAGTCGATATACGGCTTTGCAACCGGCCCAGTCTTCGGTCTGATGCGGTGTCGAAGCGTCCGGCTTCTCTGCCATTTGCTGCGCATAACGGACAAGCCGCTGCGTCCGCCGCACATCGCCAAGGTCACAGGCACCGAATTGCTTTTCACTCCACACCGCAGGCTCCAGCTCGATGAGTGATGTCATCAGACGGTCTCCAGATCAGACTCCTTCGCAACTCCGTCGTGGCTCTCCTGCCCCCCGTCTCTGAGTGGCAACTCCGGGACATACCGCAATACGGACGCCAATCAGAATCACCCGAAAAATCCCGGCAAATCCGCTGATCCTCGATCACCAGCTTTGTAAATTGTGCTAAAACTTGTAACTTTTTCCGGGTAAGGATGAGTCCGGCAGAAAGGACCTACCTGGAGAAACGCTCGATGAGAATGCCAGAAATTTTCCCGTGTGAAGAGGCGTCGATCAGGGCGTTGGAACGGTTGGCCGTTATCGCGTGTTGAAGTGATTCGTTTAACGCTTCATTACTGGAACCTGTGCGTAACTGTTCCCGCCGTCTGCCACGACGACGATCCAGTGGACGCCCGGTTTGCGTGGGGCGGCCAGGTTTTGGATCGCGGTTTCGGAGGTGATGTGAAGGATCTTTTTGGCGGTCTCGAAGGAGATTACGGCTTTGAAGGTCGGGATGGCGTTCTTGCAGTAGGATGCGATGAGTTCCGGGATCTCGTGCCTGGGTATGCCTTGTTTCTCAAGGGCTGCGTAGGTCAGCTGTTTGCCGATATCGTCGGTCATCTCGATGATGAGCCCGACCGGATCTGACATGCCGGATTCCTGCATCCGGTGCATAACGTCCGGAGCGTTGTGGTTGAGCAGATGGCGGCGGAGTTGTTTAGATTTCTCGGAAAGACCTTTGGGCATGGGCGGCTCGTAAGGCGGCAGGTATAGTTCAACTGTCCCGGATTCACGACCAGGTGCAGGAAATTGCGTTGAAAAAGGTGTCTGGAACTTTGGAGGCATCAAAACTTACGAGAAGATCCTGATGCCGGAGAGTTCCAGACACATTTTTCAACCCGCAGGCGGATCTCACGACAGCAGGTTATCAACGCCAGTGTATTTCTTCACGACATCGGGATCGAGTTTCAGGCCGAGGCCGGGTGCATCGGGGATGGCCAGCATTCCGTCCGCATCCAGTTTCCAGCCGCCGACCGTGATTTCGTCGATGAATGGGGAACCGGTGAGGTATTCGACCAGATCCGTTCCCGAAAACGCAGATGCCAGGTGCAGGTCAGCGGCTAGTCCGACCGCTGTGTTCCAGCCGTGCGGGATGAATCGCACGCCGTGTTCCTGAGCCATCCAGCCGATGCGACGTTCTTCGCTGATGCCCCCGACCTTCGTGACGTCCGGCTGCACGATATCAAACGCTCGGGCCTGCAGCCACGGCTGGAACGCCTGACGCCGTGTGAGCACTTCTCCTCCGGCGATCGGCACGGGCGAGTGTTCACGAAGTTTGACGTAGTCTTCCAAGGCATCCGGATTCAACGCTTCTTCAAACCAATGGACATCATAATCTGCCAGCATCTTTGCCGTGTTCAGCGCCCACTTGTAGCCGTTGGTCCAATACGCATCACTGCCACCGGCATCGACCATCAATCGGGATTCAGAGCCAACCGCTTCGCGTGCCGCTTTGACGATGGCTTCATCGGTCGCCGCATTTCGACGACCAAACGGTCCCCAGCCAATCTTGAACGCTCGAAATCCCTGCGCCTTCACCGCCAGCAAATGGGCCCGCAGATTGTCCGGTTCATCCATCAGCATTGACGCATACGGCTGGACGCGTTCCCGATATCGACCGCCCAAAAGTCGCCCGACCGGTTGCCCGGTGGCTTTTCCGAGCAGATCCCACAGCGCGATGTCGATGCCACTGATGGTGTGCGTGATGGAGCCGCCACGTCCGAGCCAGAACATGTTCTGATGCAGTTTTTCACTCACACGTTCCGGCTCAAGTGCATTCTCACCGCGATACAGCGGCTCCAGCATTGCCAGCGAAGCGCGGACGAGCGCGTCGTTGGTAAAGACGCTGCCCAGTCCCACGGCACCGTCGTCCGTATGCACGGCGATGAGAGTATGCACGCAGTCGTCGGGCCGCAGCTCGTTACTCCAGCCACCTTCAGGAGTCGCCCCGCGCAAACCGGCACAGCGAATTTCACGGATCTTCATAACGTGTCGTCCGAAAACAGATTCATTGACAAAAACTGGAAGCTGAAACATCGGTTCAGAGCGGCGGTTTATACTGCACGCAGCAACGAATGTTTAGCCTCCACGATATGGATTCAACGTGGCAAAGAAATCGCAGAAGAACGCGCAGACATTGGAACACTCATCATGACTCATCGACGCTGATGACGTTTTCTGTGACGAGAGTTTGCACTGCGAATCACACGGCGTTGTTTTCGGTGCGTACATTGACAAGAATGCGAGTCACGGAGTGACGTCGCCTGCGTAGCGCAGTTGCGCCGCCGACTGTGATTCTTTGGGGCCACCTGCGGTATGTTCAGCTGCAGGCTCAAGGATTGAGTGCAAACATCGTTGAAAGGACCAGTGCCGTGTCAATCGCAGACTCCGGCGACTCGTTTTTTTCGTCACTCAGGCAGACGCTTCGAAGCTGGGTGAATTCCGATCGAGTCCGCATCGTCGGTAGCCAGGGCCGGTCACTGCAGATGCAAACCGGAGACCGGCTCGTCATCGGTGACCATTGCTGGATCGTGCGTCAGCGTGCTGCGGCAGAAGGTCCCGACGACGTCGAGAAGATGCGGATCACATACGAACTCAGCAGCCAGGAATCGAATGCCGATAATGCCTCTTGCGACAGATTGGTTGTCAGCATCCGAAAAGATGGTTCTACTCCACATCAGACGACACTGCTCCAGGGATCACAGGAATCCTCGATCCGCGACGAAGACATCACAATCCTGCCGCGAAGCAATGATCACGATTGAGCGACTGTCAGCATATTGGCATCCCGCACGATCAACCACGCATCAGCTCGCTTTTCCAGAATGGACAGTGTGTTTCCGCTGCGCGTCACTGGCAGTCGATCGCCGGGAGGGCTGATCACGACAGTCAATTGAGGCCAGCACCATTCAAGAAATGCCGTGTGTTTCCTTTCTGCATTGCTTGTGAATCGGTAGCATACGGCGACCGCGAAATCCGAATGCCGAAGATTCGGCACAGTTAAAGGTTCGTTTGAGAGCAGTGATACGATAAGGATGTTTTCCATGGCTCGATGTTTAGTCGTTGCAATTCTGATGTCCGTTGTCGTCAATACGGCCCGTGCGGATGAGGGTCCGGCATTTGTCCGTGCCGTGGAAGGGATTACAGAATTGAAACTTGCGAACGGGATGCAGGTGCTGTTGTTTCCGGACGTTTCGCGGCCAAACGTCACCGTCAATCTGACGCTTTTCGTCGGGTCCCGGCACGAAGGTTACGGCGAAGCGGGCATGGCACATCTGCTCGAACATATGGTTTTCAAAGGCACGCCGTCACGGCCCGCGATCCCCGCGGAACTCACAAAACGCGGGGCACAGTTTAACGGGACGACATGGCTGGATCGCACCAACTATTACGAAACTCTTTCGGCCAGCGATGAGAATCTGGAATTTGCGATCTCGATGGAAGCGGATCGCATGATCAACAGCTTAATCAAAGCGGAAGATCTGGCGTCAGAAATGACAGTCGTCCGCAATGAGTTTGAACGCGGAGAAAACAACCCCCAGCGTGTCCTGATGCAGCGAGTTTTCTCGACGGCCTACGAATGGCACAACTACGGCAAGTCCACGATCGGCAATCGTGCCGACATCGAACGAGTTCCTGTGGAAAACCTCCGACGTTTTTACAAACGATTTTATCAGCCCGACAACGCGATGCTGATCGTCGCAGGGAAGTTTGACCCGAAAAAGGCGGTGGCTCTCATCCAGCAGTACTTTGGTGCGATTCCGAAACCCGAACGCGAACTTGACAGGACATACACCGAAGAACCTGCACAGGACGGTGACCGCATGGTCATCGTGCGACGTGTCGGGGAAGTCGCGGTTGCGGCTCTGGCATATCATATCCCCGCCGGAGGCCATCCGGACTTTGCCACGATCGACGTGATGACCACCATCATGGGCAGTGAACCGTCGGGACGACTCTACGACTCGCTGGTCAAGCGTCGCCTCGCTGCGGGAGTCTTCGGAAGCAGCTTCGCTCTGCACGATCCAGGCATCATCATGTTTGGAGCCCAGGCCGCTCCGGGAACGGACGGCACAACCATGTTGCAAAACCTGATTGACACCGTTGAAGGTTCTGTCCAGAAACCATTCACCGCAGAAGAAGTCGATCGAGCGCGGTCGGAAATGCTGCGGCAGCGGGAAATTCAGGTCACTGATTCTCAGGGACTCGCAATTCAACTGAGCGACTGGGCGGCGCAGGGCGACTGGCGACTGTTCTTCATCTATCGCGACCAGCTGGAGAAAGTCACTGCGGAAGAAGTAAACCGCGTCGCCGCTGCGTACCTGGTGCGAAGCAATCGGACTGCGGGATTGTTTGAACCAACAAAGGAAGCAGAACGTGCGACTGTACCTCCCACGCCCAATCTCGCCGAGACGATCGGCGACTACGCGGGACGCTCGGATGTCGTACAGGGTGAAGAATTTGATGCATCCCCGGAAGGTATTGAATCGCGTCTGGAACGAAGCCAGCTCTCATCAGGCATCAAAGTGACGCTGCTGCCTCGCAAGACACGAGGATCCTCCGTCACGCTGAAGCTCAATCTGCGTTACGCGAACCTCAATGACCTGAAGGGCCTGGCCGTCGCCGCAAAATTGCTTCCAGGGCTGCTGGATCGCGGCACCGAGAATCTGACGCGTCAGCAGATCAGCGACGAACTCAACAACTACCGAGCCGAAATGAACGTGTCGGGGGACGCGGGCAATCTGTCGGTCACGGTGCAAACAAATCGGGAAAACCTCATTCCCGTGCTGCGCATCATTGAGGAAGTGTTCAGACGACCAAAACTGCCGGCGGAAGAGCTGGAACTGATTCGCGAAGAGATGCTGTCAAATGCAGCGGAACGTGTCAACGATCCGGTCGCCATCGCCATGAATGCCGTCACCCGAAAAATGGCACCGTATGAGGTCGATGATCCTCGCTACATCGCAGAACTCAAAGAGGACATGGAACGTACCAGGGCCGTTACAATCGAACAGATACAGGATGTGTATCAGCGACTGGTCGGATCGACCGTCGGCGAACTGACGATCATCGGCGACTTCGACAAGGATCTCGTCGTTCCGGCCGTCGATGAATTCACGAAGGGCTGGACCTCGAAGGTGGTGTTTGAACGGATTCCTCGAATCTCCGTCAACAATCTGACCGGCAATTTCGTCCAGATCAATACGCCGGATAAGGCCAACGCCGCGTATTTCGCCGCCATGACGTTGCCCATGAAGGACAGTCATCCCGACTATCCGGCATTAGCCATCGGGAACTTTATCCTTGGTTCGGGCGGACTGTCGTCGCGTCTTGCGGATCGTGTTCGTCAGAAAGATGGATTGTCCTACACGGTGCAGTCCAACCTGCAGGCATCTGCGGTTGATGAGCGCACGGCGTTTTATGTCTTCGCGATTTCCAATCCCGCCAATTCCGCAAAACTGCACGAAGCCATTCAGGAAGAACTCAAGCGACTGGTCGCCGACGGGATCACTCAGGAGGAACTTGACCGGGCCAAAGAAGGCTACCTCCAGTCACAGCAGGTTTCCCGCACCGATGAAAATTCATTAATTCCCATGCTGGAAGCGTATGCTTTTATCGGACGAGACATGAAGTATGTCGCTGAGTTTGAATCAAAAGTCCGCAACCTGACCGTGGAAGATGTCAACAAGGCGTTGAAGAAGCATCTGAAACCAGAACGCCTCTTCATCGTCTCCGCCGGCGACTTTGAGTCACTTCCGGCGAAGTAGCGAACGACGTCCTCATCCGCGTCGCGGCGATGGCGTGTACACCGCGGCAAATCCTATGTCGGTCTGCAGGGCACGGGATGCGTCGGATCGTCGAGCTTCAATACGGATGCCATACGGCTGGCGGACTGCGACTTTGCAGCGCGGAACTGTCACTGACCGCTTCACACTCCACTTCCGGCAACCCGGCCAGCGGTGGGGAAAACGGAACGTGCAGATGAGCCCGCTTCTGTCCGACTTCAAAGAAGACGCGGATTGTGCCGTCGATCATTTCCCCGCCAAGTTCATCCTTGAGCCGCTCCATTTTGACATCGTTCAGAGGCGAAGTGCGAGCTGCTGGTGACATCGCTGACGGCATGGCCGAGTCGCCTTCAAGGTTCTCGTCCTGTTCATCGTCCGCTTCCTGTTCCCTGATCCGGCGATCCAGTTCGCGCAAATCTGTTTCCGCGGCTCGCGAATACTGATCGATCGCTGGCCGAGTTTCGGACGTTCCTGGCTCCGTCTCCAGGAGTGGGCGAGTTGTTTCCTGAGGTCGCGCCGTGTGTGGAGCAGGATCAGTGATCGAACGGAATTCGGACACGGCAGACTTCAAGACGTCATCGTAACTTGCCGCTGAGGCCGGTGGGGTCGTCGCTGCAATTGTCCCGGAACCCAATGAAGGACCAGCCACCGGTGCTGCCGGTCGAACAGGCTGTTCCCAACGCATGGGCGGCGGTGATAAAGTGACGGGCCGTGAGGCGGGTGGCGTCTGAAATCCCACAGGTGCCGCGATTCGCGTGCCAGGTTCCGTCAAAGGTCGGCGTGTGGCCGTAGTGGAAGCCGATGTTGCGATTGGTTGAATTGACCCTGATACTCCGCTCTCAGCAATGCTGGTCACCGGCGCTGTGGACTGTGGCTGATAATTGGGCGCTCTGGATTCGCGCGGAGCGAAGGCAGAACGCGCGGTCATCGGAGGTCGCGTCACACCCGAATTCGTCGGAACGACAGGATCGGAAGGAATTGCAGGCGGCATCGGTGGCACAGGCGGCACGCTGATTCGAGGCACCGTATATCCAAGTCCAGTTGCTCGCTGCGTTTCACGAGATTGAGGCAACGATCGATCGCGATCGACCACCAGAGTCCGGCCGAGGCTTTCTGAGTCACCATAACGTTGATCGTGGGCTGCCGCATCATGACTGGATTCTCGTACAGCAGATTCGCGCACATGTGCCGACTCCGATCGTCGATCAGAACCATGAGATCGACTTTCGGAATACGTCGATCGTCGCGCGGAACCGACTTCGCTCATCGCACGCCCCGTCCCGTAAAACGGATCGGTCCACGGATCGCGCGCAGTGCTTCCGGGTGTCGCTGGTGATCGTGCGACGTCTGGAGTGGTGAGCGAGTAATAGGAACGCGGCACCAGGCTTTGAAGATCAAGTGGCCGTTCCTCGACATCAAGGACGGAAAGGTAACTATCAGTGAGCGGCTGCAGGTATGACTTTCGATCGCGTGGGACAGCGAACACTTCGGCCGGCAGCGGACTTAAGATCGCAAACAGCCCAAACACAAACACACCCAGTGTGAGCCAACCCCGGAGTGGCGACGACGGCGGCATCAGGTGATAAGCGATAAAACAGGGAGGTATGAGTGTCAACATGCCGGAGAAAAAGAGGGCGGGTGATTCTTCTGCCGATTTTCTCTCTGGCGCAAACAGCAGCCAGCCGAAGATTGCCAGAAACGCCGAGTATGCCGACAGCAGCAACGCGGCAGGTTCCCATGCCTGAATCCGGATGACATCTTCTTCCTGCCCATACCAGAGCAGCCCGGCGACGATCACCAGCGACGCCCATGCCATAATGGCAAGTGCGCGGCGACCCTGTATTCTTCGCCCGTGTGAAGTTGTCATAAGGAATGGCCTCCTGCCCGTTGTTGTTTATGCCAGCTGTGATGCTTTGCCAGAATCGGCAAACCACCCGAACTGACGAAATCTAACGCAATCA
Organism: Planctomycetaceae bacterium; assembly: GCA_037719765.1. Classification (GTDB taxonomy): domain Bacteria; phylum Planctomycetota; class Planctomycetia; order Planctomycetales; family Planctomycetaceae; genus SXXK01. The sequence goes on along the minus strand of JBBJME010000079.1, from coordinate 7,278 downwards.
GCCTGAATTCGGCAAGCCTTCGATGGAAGTAGTGCCTGCTCTTTTTTGCATCGCCGGCCGCCTGACAGGCCAGGAATGATGCTCCACGCGGCCGGAAATGAGTCCGGCGAGCGGAGTGGCGTGAGCCCTCCGGTACCTCGTTTTTGTACCGGCAAGCTGACGCCATGCCGCTCGCCAATTCTCTCACTAACGTCCGCTCGGGGCAAATTCGCCACAGAGCCCGCGGAAAGAGTGATCCATGATCCTGGCGCTTCGATCAAACCTGAGCGCGAACGCCATAGCGGACTGACTTGATCTGATCTTCAACGTCGTCATCGTCAAGTGATTCGTCGTCAGCCATGAACTCGCGGCGATGGTAGGCGACCTGCTCGTTTGGCGAATTGCCACGCATTTCGTCATCGTTGAGTTTATAGGCACCTTCATCGTCGCCGATGAAGAACATGCGGAACCACAGCATCTGCTCAACATTCTTCTGTGGGTAATACAAGCGGACTCTCAGGCCCTGCTCATACCATTCAAAGAGCATGCCGAAAAAACCGCTAGGAATATACTTCACCGTCGACAGATCGACACCGATTGCTCGGAATCCATCCTGTTCGATCAGATTGGTGAGTGCTTCACGGATGAGTGCCAGGTCTGCACCGTCCCAGATTTCCATATCGTCAAGTGCAACAATCGCAAAATCTTCCTTGGTGCGAACGGTCAGACGCTGCTTTTTTCGTAAACTCATCTCAGCCTTCTTCCAATCCTGGGTGCCCACGGTACATCGTGCTTGAGGGGACTCAATCCACATTGCAAAGGGTGAACCCGATCGAAGACGATTTGCCAACCGTCGACCTAACAGTGACGTAAGTGATTATGAACAAGTCACTTGCGCAAACATGAATCTCGAAACATCACGAACGGGCGTACCACCCAACGTTGCGATTGGGCCACATGATGTTATTCAGAGTGTTGTATTTTCTGAACGTTTGCAGTCCAGAGCTGATGCCTAAGGATGCTGTCTCACTTTCAGGCATTTTTGGCAACGTTAATTGCCAAAAATAAATCGCTCCGTATCATCACGTCGGGACACTGTCTGGAAGCCACACCCCGCGATTCTCCTGGAGCGTGTTGCCGTTGATTTTTCGGAGTTTTTCACATGTCATCGCCTCTAGATGCACGGGATCGCGAGATTCTTGAACACTTGCATCAGACGGCAAGCGGTGATGTTCAAACACTCTGTGACGTCTTGGGGGTGACTCGAAACGCGATTCGGCAGCGGATCGGGCGGTTGGAGTCTGCAGGTTTTGTGATCTCGGAGCTGAAGGGACAGTTGCGGGGTAGGCCTAGACATTTGTACCGTGTCACGCCTGAAGGGCTCCACGAACTGGGAGAAAACTACCGTGAGATGGCGGTTGTCCTCTGGGAGGCAATTGCTGGTTACGAAGATGCCCCGGTGCGGGAATTACTGATCAGTCGCGTTCAGAATGCTTTGGCGGAACGATGTCGCAAGCAGCTGGTCGGTTGTGATTTGATCGATGATCGGCTTGACCAGTTGGCCGATGAAATGAAGTCAAGTGGATTCAATGTGGAGAGTGATCATTCCGGAGGATTACGGATTCTTCGGGAGACTTCGTGTCCGTTTCCGATGCTGGTAGATGTGGATGAAGCCATTTGCCAGGTGGAGCGGCGTGTGTTGGAGCAGGTGTTGGGGGCTCCGGTGCAGTTTCGGTCACGTTGTCGCGATGGCCAGGGCTGCTGCGAATTTCAGGTTTTGGAAGTGCCAGTGGCGGCTAGTCAGAGTTTGGAAAGTTCCGGGGCCGATTGAAAGACGAAATCATGCTGATAGAGTGCGGACTGCACTCCTGTGACGTGGCAATTGCGGGGTTCAGTTAGTGCTTTACGTGAGTTTGTAAGAGGTTTCAAGAAGAGGTTTGAGCGACATGACATGGATTGAAGGTCGATTCGAAGAAAACATGATCACGACCACGATGGAGCAGGCCCTGAATTGGGGCCAGCAGTCCAGCATCTGGCCGATGACGTTCGGTCTGGCGTGTTGCGCGATTGAGATGATGGCCGCAGGGGCCAGCAAGTACGACATCGACCGGTTTGGAGCCGGAGCGTTCCGCGCAACTCCTCGTCAGGCGGACCTGATGATCGTGGCGGGGACTGTCACTTTCAAGATGGCAAGTCGTGTACGTCGTCTTTATGAACAAATGCCGGACCCAAAGTACGTCATCGCGATGGGTGCTTGCACCGTCGGTGGTGGTCCGTACTTCAAACACGGTTATCATGTCGTCAAGGGGGTAGACCTTGTGGTCCCTGTGGATGTGTATGTTCCTGGATGTCCTCCGCGGCCGGAGGCACTGCTGGAAGGCCTGATGAGAATTCAGGACAAGATCAAAGCTCGCAAGGTGACACGAGGTGAATCGTCATTGCCTGTGCCGCACCATTCGGGTTACTCGGCGCTGAATGTGTGATAGACCTCCGGCCCTGCCACTGCCGGTTTGATGAGTTGAATTAAGTCTGACTGAATCCTGTTGAATATTTTTGCACAAGGGTGATGGCTTCAATCTGAGCCGGACTCCTGGTGTCTGTGAGGAAGTGCGAACGCAATGAACAGTGTCTTAAAAATCTCTGATCTTCATGTTTCGGTTGGTGAAACGCCTATTCTGAATGGCGTGGACATGGAGATTCGCCAAGGGGAAATTCATGCTCTGATGGGCCCGAACGGTTCCGGGAAGAGCACTCTGGCGTACGCATTGGCGGGTCATCCAAATTACAACGTGACGCAGGGAAGCATCGAAATCGATGGTATCAACGTCACCGAAATGGGAGCGGATGAACGGGCTCGTCTGGGCATGTTTCTCGCGTTCCAGTATCCCGTAGTGATTCCGGGTGTCAAAGTTGCTGACTTCCTCCGACATGCGGTGTCCAATGTTCGCAATCCGGAACGCAAAGAAGGTGAAGGTCTCCTCGGGATGCGGGAATTCCGTAAGGAAATCCGTGAACGGTTGACCGAACTTGGTATGGATCATGAGTTCGCTCGCCGCTACCTGAACGATGGATTCTCCGGTGGCGAAAAGAAGCGGATGGAAATTCTGCAGCTGGCCATGCTTCAGCCGCGATTCGCGATTTTGGACGAAACCGACAGCGGGCTCGACAGCGATGCCGTAAGAGTCGTCAGTGAGGGACTTGCGAAACTGGCCGGGCCACAAATGGGTGTGCTGATTATTACGCACCACGAACGATTGCTGGAATTCAATCCGCCTCAGTTTACACATGTCATGCTCGGTGGACGGATCGTTGAAACGGGCGATGCAGCACTCGCTCACGATCTGCATGCCAACGGTTATGCCACTGTGCGGGAACGTCATCCGGAAGTTGAAACAGAAAATACAAAAGTGGTAGCGGCAGCAGTGTAGTCCTTATGGACTCTTTGCCGGTCTGGAAGCGTGTTCCGCGAACAGACAGATTTTGAAGTTTGTGTTATCACACGAAGCGAGTCAGCCATGTCCACAGATGCTCCTGTAAAGCCTGATGCCAAGAAGTCAGACGTTGAGTTTGGTTCGTATAAGTACGGATTCCATGACTCAATGGATAACTATGCGTTCAAAAGCCGGAAAGGGCTCGACCCGCAGATTGTCCGCCAGATTTCTGAAATGAAAGGTGAGCCGGAATGGATGACCAACTTCCGCCTGGATTCACTCGCCATTTTTGAATCACGCCCCATGCCAAATGGGGCGGCGACATGAGTGACCTGAATTTTCAGGACATTTTCTACTACATGAAGGCTGCGAACGAACAGGAAACGTCATGGGACGATGTTCCGGAAGATATTCGTCGAACCTACGATCGGCTCGGAATTCCGGAAGCAGAAAAGAAGTACCTGTCCGGAGTCAAAGCCCAGTACGATTCCGAGGTTGTGTATGGCAGCCTGCAGGAGGATCTCTCAAAGCAGGGCGTCATTTTCACCGACACCGATTCTGCTTTGCGGGATCATCCCGAATTATTTCGTGAGTATTTCGCGACCATCATTCCTCCAGGCGATAACAAGTTTGCCGCGTTGAATTCGGCCGTATGGTCCGGCGGTTCGTTTATCTACATCCCAAAGGGCGTGAAAATTGAATTCCCGCTGCAGGCGTATTTTCGCATCAACAGCCAGAACATGGGACAGTTTGAACGCACACTGATCATCGTCGATGAAGGTGCGTCCGTGCACTACGTTGAAGGCTGTACGGCTCCGACCTACAGCAGCAACAGCCTGCATTCGGCGGTTGTTGAAATCGTCGTCAAACGCGGCGCGCGGTGTCGTTATACCACGATCCAGAACTGGTCGAGCAACGTGTATAACCTGGTGACGAAGCGAGCCATGGCCTACGGCGATTCGTTGATGGAATGGATCGACGGAAATCTCGGTTCCAAACTGACAATGAAATATCCTGCGATCTGGTTGATGGAGCCGGGAGCTCGTGGCGAAACGCTGTCGATTGCATTTGCCGGGCCAGGACAGCATCAGGACGCCGGCGCCAAGATGGTTCATTGTGCCCCAAACACATCCAGCCGCATTATCAGCAAGAGTATTTCCCGAGGCGGTGGACGCTCCAGCTATCGTGGTCTGGTCAAAGTTCACAAAGACGCAAAGAACTGCCGTTCGAATGTCGTCTGTGATGCTTTGATTCTGGACCCTGCCAGCCGCAGTGATACCTATCCTTACATCGAAATCGAAGAACAGGATGTGTCCATTGAGCACGAAGCCAGCGTTTCGAAGATCGGTGAAGAGCAATTGTTCTACCTGATGAGTCGCGGGCTGACGGAAGCTGAAGCGTCCGCCATGATCGTAACGGGCTTCATCGAACCTCTCGTCAAGGAACTGCCGATGGAATACGCAGTCGAAATGAATCGGCTGATCGAACTGCAGATGGAAGGATCGGTTGGGTAGTATTTCCTGCGAGCTGCCGGACGTCCATCCTTCGATTGATTCGTGATGAAATGAATACCGCACTTCGCCATCTCATAATTGTCGCAACGGTCGTCGCATCTTTGTCTGTGCCGTTGATCGCCGACGAGGACCTTGAATACTCGACCGTGACAGGTCAAGTTGTGTACTCCGGCGACCGGACGAAGCTTGCTCCTTTGTTCCTGAAGGGCAGTGGGGTGAAGGATGCAGCAATTTGCGGCGCGGAAGACATGCCGGATGAGAGGCTGATTGTTGATTCAAAAACGCAAGGAGTCAGCAACGTATTCGTGTGGTTCGACAAGATCGATCAGGATTCGATCCACCCGGATCTAACGAACGAACACTTGACTCCGCCGCAATTGGTGTTTGAAGGCTATCGCATCAAACCCCATTCTCTTTGCGTTCAGACTCGCACGGGAATGAGAGTTACAACGTCGGATCCGATTGCACACAATCCGCGTGACTATCCACTACTGAATCCAGCGGGTTGTGTGGCGTTGACGGTTGATTTACGCGGCGATAATCTGGACGGATTCATTCATAATTTCAGTGTATCTGAACCAGGCCCGATGAAAATCACCTGTGACTATCATCCGTGGATGTCCTCATACGTACTGGTGCAGAATCATCCATACATGGCCGTCACAAGAGCCGAGGGTTCGTTTTCCATTGAGAAAGTTCCGACAGGGACACAACGCCTACAGATATGGCATGAGCTTGGTGGTCGGATATTGCGTGAAAAGGTGACATTGAATTCCAAGTTGCACGATATCGGAGAAGTCGAGCTGAAGATTTCGCCGGAAGTCATGTCTTCGCTCAACTTTGTTAAGGTTGGAGTTTCCGATCCGAAAACTCGTGCCTCAAAGGAGTAAGAATCGCAATGGTAAAACTCAACGAAGAGGTTGCCCAGGCGTTGATAAAATGTCATGGGGAACCGCTTTCAGTCGAAGTGCCGGGGTCAGACCAGCGTTTTGTCCTCGTCGAACAAGCGACGTACGACGAAGCGATAGCGGCGCTGGAATACCAGCGTAATGTTGCCGCGATTCGGGTGGGAGTTCAGCAGATGGAAGCTGGCATGGGGAGGCCACTTGATGAAGCCATGGACGACATTCGCGAAAAGCTGATTCAGAGGGTGGTGGATGTTGCTCAGCATTAGGCTGCAACCGGAAGCCGAAGACGATATCCTGAGGAACTTACTCTGGTGGGCCAAGCACCATTCGACAGACGAAGCACTGGAGTGGCATCTGGTTGTTCAGAAGCAGATCAGGCAGATTTCGTTGAACCCCGAGAGTTATCCCCTGTCGATTGAGAATGATGCCTTTCCGTATGAGATCCGGGATGCTCTTATTGGTAAGGGAAAACGCGGTAGTTACCGGGCGGTTTTTACTGTCACCGACGATACGATTGTTGTTCTCCGTGTGTTGAGAGCATCGCAAGGCCAACTTGGACCTGTAGACGTTCGTCATCCATAGCATTAAGTATGTTGGCTCATTCAGTTATGTTATCCACAATCATCGGTGTTTCTCGTATCGGCTTCAGTACCGAAGTTTTCGAACAGTTCCTTGCAACACGCAACGAGCCGTCATGGATCACGGACGCGCGTCGAACGGCGTTTGAGATTTATCAAAACTTACTTCAGGAAGATCTTGATCCTGAGGAATTCAAGCGAGTTGATTTGCGAGTCTTCAATGCAGGCAAGTTTCGTCCGACTGCCGAGGCGGTCGATTCGACTTCGATTGCAACGCTGCTGAGTGACAAGACGGAATTTGGTGGCTCAATCGCCCATGTAAACGGCCAGTCGACTTATTCTCAGGTGTCTGATGAAATCAAAGGACAAGGAGTGCTGTTCGGAGAGTTGCAGACCTTGCTGACCAGTCATCGCGAGTTGCTCGAACCGTACTTCATGAAGCAGGCGGTGCGGCCTGATTCTGACAGGTTTTCGGCATGGCACGCGGCGTTTTGGACTGGCGGGACACTCTTGTATGTTCCGCGCAACGTTGAAGTGGCTCTGCCGCTGCACAGTTTGATCGCTCACAGCCGCGATGGCGTAGCGGAATTCAGCCACACGCTGATCATTCTTGAAGACGGCGCCCGCGCGACGCTGCTGGAAGAAACGTCCTCCGCATCAGACAGCATCGCAGGTCTGCATGTTGGCTGTGTCGAGTTGATCGTCGGGAAGAATGCGAATTTGAGATACGTGCAGTTGCAGAACTGGAATCAAAATTCCTGGCATTTCGCACATCAGGCTGGTGTAGTCAGCAGCAACGCGTCGCTGCAGTGGACTGTCGTGGGTCTGGGGAGCAAGTTGTCGCACATTCCCCAGGACATTAAGCTGT
>JBBJME010000078.1:0-26961 GCA_037719765.1 Planctomycetaceae bacterium | reverse complement strand
ATACTCTGTGGCCGCTGCTGCCGGTGATAACTAAAGAGGCTCGAACCAATCCCACCCCGCTCTATCCCAAAAACGTCGGGTATCAATTCCGTGGATACTTCCTCGACGAATCGTCGATTCCCACGTTCATGTATCGCAGCGGAAACATTGAGATCGAGGATCGGTCGAAGGCGACGGGTTCCTCAGAACAGCAACAGCTCAATCGCGTTCTGCAGTGTGACTCGCCCATGCCACAAGCTGTTTGGTTTCGAGCACTCACCGGAGACATCAGCCGGGAGTCCGAACGTGTTTTCCGCAGTGGCCGACTACGTTTGACAATTCCTCAGACCGAAACGCATTTGAGATCGTTGGCCGACGAGCCCGGGCGATCCGAGTTGCTGCTGCGACTGGAAATTCCTCAAGGCAAATCAACTCTGGAGTTCCTCTATGAACCACTTGCAAAGTAGTCAGATGCGTCTTCTCTGCCTACTGATTCTGATCGCAGTGTCTGAGCTGGGTATACTGCGCGCCGAGGAGGTTGGAGAACGATGGGGAACCGAAGAACGCGAACGTGAATATTATCCGATCGTGAATATTCCTCTGCCTGAAGATACGGTCGTCGAGGCCGGTGCCTTTGCGGTGCTCCCTGATCGCCGAGTCGCGGTGGGAACGCGGCATGGTGAGATTTATCTGATTGACGGAGTCGATGCGGCTAAGCCATCTCCTTCGTTTCATCGGTTTGCAACGGGGCTGGACGAGATCTTCGGGCTGACCTGGAGAGACAATGCTTTCCGCGTCACGCAAAGTGGTGAATTGACTCGCGTCAGTGACTCGAACAATGACGGCGTGGCGGATCGCTTCGAAACCATCTCGGATGCCTGGGGATATGCGAATTACCACGAATACGCGTTCGGCTCAAAACTCGATGCGGACGGAAACCAGTTCGTGTCGCTCGGCCTGTCGGAGTCTTACTACTCGTATGCTCTGAACCGTGGCTTCATCATGAAAATTGCGCCCGATGGAAAAACGACGGCATTCGCCAGCGGTTTGCGCAGTCCCGGCGGCATTGGGCATGATGAGCATGGATCGTTGTTTTATGTCGAAAGCCAGGGGCCGTGGAATTGTTCCTGCAGTCTGAAGGCCGTTTCGCAGAACAGCTTTCACGGTCACCCCGCGAGCTTCAATTGGTATAAGTACGCGCCCGAACTCGGGCCTGTGCCGGAGACGCCAAAGTCAGGAACCCGCATCGCGACCGAGAAGAATCGCGTCAAACAATTGGTCCCCTATGCCGTCATTTTTCCGTACATTCGCATGGGACGATCGATCACGGCTTTCAGCGTGAATCAGACGCAGGGCAAGTTTGGCCCTTTTGAAAACCAGATGTTCCTGGGCGACTACACTCAATCGATCCTGATGCGGGCCACGACGGAAAAGGTGAACGGTGTCTGGCAGGGAGCGTGTTACCCGTTTCGCGAGGGCCTTTCCACCGGAATTCTCAATGTCGAGTTCACTCCCGGTGGCAAGTTGCTCTGCGGCGGTACCAATCGCGGCTGGCCCGTTCGAGGGATCAAACCGTTCGCGCTCGAACGACTCGAATGGAGTGGCAAGATGCCTTTCGAAATCAACCGAATCACGATCGAACCTGATGGATTCAAGGTCACGTTTACCAAACCCGTTGATCGAGCGACCGGCACCTCAACGGACTCCTATGTGATCTCGGCGTTTACTCACCCCTATCACAACGGCTACGGCGGGGCGGAGATCGAGCAGCATCAGCCAGGCGTGAAAGAGGTCTCGCTGACCGAAGAAGGACTCTCGGCCAGAATCACGCTGGAAAAACTCGACCAGGGATTTGTGTACGAGCTTGATCTGGCACGTCTGCGTTCCCGCGACAAGGAAGAACTGCTTCATCGGAATGCGTTCTATACCGTCAACGAAATTCCATCCCGATAACCAATCGTCTCATTTGGGCACTTGGTTCGGCGTTGAATCATTCTTGTTGCCCCTGGACCTGCCATGACCACCCCCTCTCTGAGCATCCCGCGCACTCATCATGTGGCTTCTGCCTTCCGTGATGAGATCGACCGCATCCGCTCGCTGTTTTTTTCCCGTCATCCCGGCTGTTGGCCGGTGTCCAGCGATTCGGTTTTTTCCGAGATCGTGAGGCGCTTCGTTATGTCGATGCGTGAGACATATCGACAAAACGTGTCGAATTTTCCTTCAATTGTCGACATGTCCTGTTGGCGTGTCGATTGCGTGGACATCCGGCCTGTCGACCGCTTTCGCCGGAGAAGTGAGAACCTTGGCGTGAATTGCCGCGTTCCGGCGTTTATGGTCGTTTCGTCCCATTCCGGTTGTCGTGCTCGCGTGTAAGATTAACGTGAAATCCGGCGGGCGTATCGCAGGAGTTTTCAGTCAGCATCAAGCCACGGCACACTCAAAGTGCATGCAACTACGCGGTTGGCGCAGAAGACAGGCATTGCTTCGCCCACTCCTCTTCATCCGGATGCAGCGGCGGACGAGGGCGACCATGATAGATGTAGTCGGCGTAACCGGCGGCGTCAAAGGTCTCGTGAAGCAGTTGCTGAAGATCAAGGACGGCATCGGGATCTTCCTGCCTGAGCGGAACCGGAATCACCGGCAATGCTTCACGAATTCTCATTGGCCACAGACCGACTTTCGGGCGTTCATAACTGCGGCTGACCATGACAGCGTAGTCGCATTGAGCCAGTCCTTCAACCGGCATCTTTGCGCCGCCACGCAGCAGATCGATTTCGACAAAATGTACGTTGCCGGACAACAGCAGTTTGCGTTTGGCAAGGTATTGTTCTCGGTCAGGACCAGATTGTTTGTTTGTTGGGCTGAGCAGTTCGATCACGGTGATCAGATCGCGATAATTGGTGTCGCGGATTTCGATGAACGATTCGCTGATTCGATCGGTTCTGGGCAAAAGTCTTCCATAAGCAATGGGCAGCGTCGCTGTATTCTGACGAAGAGATGCTGCGATTCCGGAGCCTTCGAAGACAGCGATGTCGGGACGTCCGAGAAGCAGTCGCTGTTCGACTGACATTTCGTGGATGTACACGTTCTCATCAATTTTCGTCAGATAGGCTGGCCGAATGTGCTGAGCGAGCGCATCGCCGATTCGCGTAATGAATCGTTGATGAAAATCATGCCAGACATCGACTTGTTCGAGCCATGGGTTCATTCCGGGGAAGGGTGAGGGCATGGAGAATTTTCCTGACGATCAGCCGATTTGAATGATACTTGATTCGATGGTTACGGCACGTCTGTACTTAAGTGCACATCGTGGAAAAACACGACGGACATGAATGTCCATCCTACCTGTTGCAGCCATATTTTCACTTTGATTTTGGCCGAAATGCCACGATCTGTTCCGGGTTGGTTTCCAGCCGTGGACCACCGATCAGGTCGATGCAGTAGGGAATCGCGGGCATCACGGCGTCCAGGCACTCGCGGATGGCTTTGGGCTGGCCAGGCAGGTTCACAATCAGGCAGGAACCGCGAATTCCGGCTGTCTGGCGGCTCAGGATGGCCGTGGGGACTTTCTCCAAAGACACTTTTCGCATGAGTTCCCCGAATCCTGGCATCATTTTTTCGCAGACGTCCGCAGTCGCCTCTGGCGTCACGTCTCGGTTCTCCGGGCCGGTTCCACCGGTCGTAATAATCAGGCAGCAGTGCAATTCGTCGGCCATTTTTCGCAGGCTGGACGCGATCAGCTGACGGTCGTCGGAAATAACCTGGTACTCCCGAATCCACTCTGAAACCAGCGTTTCTTGCAGGTATTGGGTGATTGCGGGACCGCCAAGATCTTCGTATTCACCTCGACTGGCTCGGTCTGATACGGTGAGGACACCAATTCGGGTCATTGTTTGCATGGATGGGAACTCAAACGGACAGATCGGGCGACGCAACCGGCGGCGAATTGTGCTGCCTGGAAATCCGGATGAGTCTTCCCTGAACTGCTTCCCAATCATGGCAGTCCGTCTATCATGCAGCAACTATTTGCAGCAATGAATTGCTGCGAATGGTTCCAAAAACAGCGATGAGATTCCTGGCAATCTTCTGTTACACTTTTGCACCGCGATCCAACCACCTGAAGAGTTGCTCATACAGAGCTGACTGACAATGCCCAACCCAACTTCAACTCCATCTTCGTCTCCTTCGTTTCTGGAGACTTCGGCTTCAAGTACCGAGCCTGGCCATGCGTCTGGAGCTCAACCTGCGAAAATTCAGTTTCAGCTGGGCGCTCAAAACCTTGAGTTTGCCGAATCGCAGCTGGAGAACTATCTCCGCGATCGTAACGCTGTGTCGCCGGACTGGCGCGAATATTTCGACGACCTGAAGATTGTGGATTCCGGACTGACAACGGAAAGTATGCAGGTTCCTTTTCAGGCGCACAGTATTTTTCGCAGGTCCACGGCAGCACGGATCGATCCGTCAACGTCCGACGCGGTGATCCTTCAGGAGCGACTCGAACAGTTGATCCGCAGCTACCGCGTACGCGGCCACATTATTGCGACGATCGATCCGCTCAACGCCGAACGGCCGAAGCCTGCCGAACTTGATCCTGAGTTCTATGGATTCACCGATGAACACATGAGTCGCAAGTTCTCGACTCAATGGGCCGGCGGTCCGGACAGTCGGACGTTGCATGAAATGCTGACGTGGTTGCAGACAACGTACTGTCGTTCGATTGGTGTGCAGTTTATGCACATCGACAGTATGCAGGTTCGTCAGTGGCTGCAGGATCGGATGGAACGCACGGCGAATCGCCTGAAGCTGTCGCGATCTGAGCAAATCCGGATTCTGGAACGACTCAGCGACGCCGTCGTCTTCGAAGAGTTCGTGCAGAAGAAATACATTGGCGCGAAGAGCTTTTCGCTCGAAGGAGCGGAGAGTCTGGTTCCTCTTCTGGACATGGCGATTGAACGAGCGGGAAGTCTGGGCACTGAACTGATTGTGCTGGCAATGGCACATCGCGGGCGACTCAACATTCTCGCCAACATCATGGGTAAAAAGCCGTCAAAAATCTTCCGCGAATTTGACGATGTGGACCCGCAATTGAAAATGGGTCGCGGTGACGTGAAATATCACCTTGGATACAGCACGGATCGGATCACGTCGTCCGGTCAGAAAGTTCACCTCACGCTGTGCTTCAATCCCAGCCACCTGGAGTTCGTGAATCCGGTGGCACTGGGGCGGTTGCGTGCCAAGCAGGATCGCAGCGGCGATATCGACCGTCGCAAGAGTTTCGTCATTCTGATTCACGGCGACGCGGCGTTTGCCGGCGAAGGCGTCAGTCAGGAAACGCTGAACCTGAGCGAACTTCCCGGCTATCAAACGGGCGGCACAGTTCACATCATCGTGAACAATCAGATCGGTTTTACGACTTCGCCTTCCGAAGCCCGTTCCTGCACGTATGCAACCGATGTCGCCCGCATGCTGCAGATTCCGATCTTCCATGTGAACGGCGAAGATCCGGAAGCGGTCGCTCAGGTGGTGCACCTGGCGATGGACTTCCGAGCGAAGTTTCATCGCGACGTGATTATTGATATGTACTGTTTCCGTCGGCGAGGCCACAACGAAGGCGATGAGCCCGCGTTCACGCAGCCCGCAATGTACAAGCTGATCCGCAGCCGCCAGACCGTGTTCAACAGCTTCCTTGAATCTCTCGTCTCACTTCGCGAAGTGTCGAAAGAAGAAGGTGCAGAGATCGTCGTGCGGCGCGGGCAGATGCTGGAGGAAGAGTTGCTGGAAGCCCGCAAAGACGGTTTCCGGTATCTTGAAGAAAGCGGCGGCGGCATGTGGAAAGGTTACTTCGGCGGAGACTCACGCGAAGCCGATTCGCCGCCCACCGCTGTTGCCTCCGATGTCATTCAGCGCGTGATGCACGCGCTGACGACTCCACCGGAAGGTTTCACGCCACACGCGAAGGTGGAGCTGGTCCTGAAATCGCGCCGTGAAATGGCCGCTGGTGACAAACTTTTCGACTGGGGCGGTGCCGAGATCGCGGCGATGGGAACCCTTGTCGCCGAAGGAATTCCATTACGTTTCAGTGGTCAGGACGTTCGACGCGGTACGTTCAGTCATCGCCACGCCCTGCTCTACGATGCAAATGATGGTCGGGTCTTGATGGGATTGCAGGATCTGACAGCGCATCCTGAGCGTGTGGAGATTCAACAGCCCGCTGTCAGAAGCCGGCGTTCTGGGCTTTGCATATGGCTCCAGCCTGGACTCCCCCGACGGGCTCGTGATGTGGGAGGCTCAGTTCGGGGACTTTGTCAATGTGGCCCAGGTCATCAGTGATCAGTTTATCGCCAGCGGCGAAGACAAATGGAAACGTCTGAGCGGCATCGTGCTGCTGCTGCCCCACGGCATGGAAGGGCAGGGGCCTGAACATTCCAGCGCGAGACTGGAACGATTTCTGGCGATGGCCGCCGACGACAATATTCAGATTGTGAATCCGACCACTCCGGCTCAGTGTTTTCACATGTTGCGGCGTCAGACGCTGCGACGCTGGAAAAAGCCGCTGATCGTGATGACGCCGAAAAGTCTGCTGCGTCACAAGGATGCTGTCTCACCGCTGGCCGAACTGTCCCACGGTGCGTTTCACGAAGTTTTGCCGGATGTTGCGAAATCCCCGGAAGATGTCAAGCGAATCCTCCTGTGTTCAGGCAAGGTCTATTACGATCTGATGGCGTATCGGGAGGAAGCCAAACGTGATGACGTGGCCATCATCCGCATTGAGCAGCTCTATCCGTTTCCGGCGAAGGCACTGGCAGCAGAGTTATCGAAGTATTCAACAGCCGCACCGTTGTTCTGGGTTCAGGAAGAACCTCGCAACATGGGTGCTTGGAGTTTCTTAAGAACTCGTCACGGCGAACGTCTGCTGGACCAGTATCCTTATCGGGGAATCTGTCGCCCGGAAGCTGCCAGCCCCGCGACGGGTTCCGCAACCAGCCATAAGATCGAACAACAAAACATTCTGAAACAGGCATTTGAACTGGTATGAGCACGCAGGACATTGAAATCAAAGTTCCTCAACTGGGTGAGTCCATTTCCGAAGCCTTTGTCGGCGAATGGTACGTCAAGGAAGGCGCGTATGTCGCACCGGATGCCAGAGTTGTGGGACTGGAAACGGACAAGGCAACGTTTGATATCCCTGCGCAGGCCGGCGGTATCGTCAGCAAAATCCTGAAGAACGCCGGCGAGACCGCCACGATCGGCGAAGTCATTGGATTCCTGCGCCGCGCCGAAGCGCCAGCGGCGAGTGCGGCACCAGCAGTCGCTCCGCCGGCGCCGACCCCAGCCGCGTCCGCCGCGAAGTCCGCGGATACTAAAGGCGGCGGACATGTAATGCCTGCGGCAGAGCGCCTGATGGCAGAAAACAAACTGGCCGCAGGTTCAGTGCAAGGCACAGGGCCAGGCGGCCGAGTCCTCAAGGAAGATGTTGTGCGCACGGTGCAGTCAGGAGCAGCTCCGGTACGCGTCGGCGGAATTCGTGAAACCCGCAAAATGCCGCTCAGCCCGATTCGTCAGACGATCGCCAAACGTCTTGTTGATGCGCAACAGACGGCGGCGCTGCTGACGACGTTCAACGAAGTTGATATGTCGGCCATTAAGAAACTGCGCGAATCCTATAAGGACGTCTTTGAAAAGAAATACGGCGCCAAACTGGGGTTTATGTCGTTCTTTGTCCGCGCTGTCGTCTCCGGGCTGCAGCAGTTTCCGCTGCTGAATGCTCAGATGCACGGTCGCGAGCTGACTTATTTCAATTATTGTGACGTGGGTATTGCGATTGGCGGGGGCAAGGGACTGGTCGTTCCCGTGCTGCGAAATGCCGAGAACATGAGCTTTGCCGACATCGAACTGGCCATTGTTGAGCTTGCGGGCCGTGCTAAGAACAACCAGATTACTCTGGAGGAACTGGAAGGCGGCACGTTTACGATTACGAATGGCGGTGTGTATGGCTCGCTGCTGTCCACACCCATCGTGAATCCTCCTCAAAGCGGTGTCCTGGGAATGCACGGCATCTTCGATCGACCGGTGGCTGTCAATGGCCAGGTTGTGATTCGCCCGATGATGTATCTTGCTCTGACATACGACCATCGCGTTGTGGATGGCCGCGAAGCCGTATCGTTCCTGAAGCTCGTGAAGGATCTGATCGAAGATCCAACTCGATTGATTCTGGAAGTGTGACGGAGAACAATGGTCCGCGTCTTTGTTTAACGGCGAGCCGCAGGCGCAGGCAAGACGAATCCGAATAATTCAGTGCGCCTGCGTCTGCGGCTCGCCGTTAGACGATTTTTCCCAACCTCGTATGCTGTCATTGACTCAGGTGTTTCCTCAATGTCCGAAGCGTTTGATCTGGTTGTTGTGGGTGCTGGTCCTGGCGGTTATGTCGCAGCAATTCGTGCGTCGCAACTTGGGATGAAAGTTGCCGTCGTGGAACGCGAGAAACAGCTCGGTGGGACGTGCCTGCGAGTTGGCTGTATTCCCAGCAAGGCATTACTGGAAACGAGCGAGCTGTATGAACAGTCTCAAAAACACTTTGCCGAACGAGGCCTTGTGGTACAGGGTGTATCGCTTGACATCGCGCAGATGATGAAGCACAAGGACGGCGTGGTGAGTACGCTGGACGGTGGCATCCAGGGGCTGCTGAAGAAGAACAAGATCGCGAGATTCTTCGGCCACGGAAAGCTGAAGGGCAATGGCGCGGTGGAAGTGGCCGGCGAAGCACCTGCAACACTGACCGGAAAGAAGATCCTGATCGCTACCGGCAGCGTATCGACCGCACTGCCAGGCATCCAGCCGGACGGAGATCGGATCGGGACCAGTACTGAAGCCATTGCCTGGCCGGAAGTGCCACAGCACCTGGTTGTCATCGGTGCAGGAGTGATCGGGCTGGAACTGGGCACGGTCTGGCGTCGGCTGGGATCGCAGGTGACGGTCCTGGAATATCTGCCGCGCATTCTGCCAGGTGTCGATGAACAGGTGGCAACAGAAGCAAAGAAGATCTTTGAAAAGCAGGGACTCACGTTCCGGTTGGGAACAAAGGTCACATCCGTTACGGCAGCCGGGAAGACGTGTACCATTCAAATGGATGGTGCAGAACCGATCACCTGTGACCGAGTCCTCATTGCTGTGGGGCGGAAGCCTTGTACCGACAGTCTGGGGCTTGAAGACGCGGGTGTTCAGACTGATCAACGCGGCTTTATTCAGGTCAATTCGGGCTACCAGACGAGCGCAACGGGCGTTTACGCTGTGGGCGATGTGATCGGCGGAGCCATGTTGGCTCACAAAGCGGAAGAAGAGGGCATTGCGTGTATCGAAAAGATGGTGACGGGTCACAGTCATATCAACTACGGAACAATTCCTTCCGTCATTTACACACAACCCGAAATTGCTTCGACCGGGGCCAATGAGGATGCTCTCAAGCAGGCCGGAGTCAAATACAGGTCCGGACGATTCAGCTTCGCCGCCAACGGGCGAGCCCGTGCTGCCGGACACACGGACGGCCTGGTAAAAGTTCTCGCCGACGAAGTTACGGATCGTGTGCTGGGAGTTCACATCATCGGAGCCCATGCGGGTGAACTCATTCACGAGGCCGCCGTCGCCATGGAATTCGGTGCCAGCAGCGAAGACATTGCGCGTTGTTGCCACGCTCATCCGACGTTATCTGAAGCCATCAAGGAAGCGGCCATGGCGGTGGATAAACGCTCCATTCATTCGTGACTGGATCCCGGTCAATGAAAATTCTGACAGGATGGATGTCTACTTCAAAGATCTGCTGGAGTTGCGGAAGAATGTGCGTCTCATGGCGATGATCGTGATGGCGTCGGTCGCGGTGGCTGTGGTCGGTTTGATGTTCAAGGACAATATCGAAGCGATGTTCGACAGCTCGATGGCAGCAGGATGTTGTCTGCTGGTCACGGCCGCATTCCTGATGTTTGCAAAAAATGGCAGAGTGGAACCACAGATCTGAACCAAATCCCGATATGGGCGGCGTGGGTCATCGGGATATTCCAGGCGATCGCCATTCTCCCCGGTGTATCCCGCGCAGGGAGCACGGTGGCTACGGGGCTTGTCTGCGGACTGAAGCGGCCGGATGCAGCTGGTTTTTCATTCTTCATCGCAATCCCGGCGATTGGTGGAGCGACGCTGGGCGCGGTGATCAGTTTTGTGGTCGGCGTGATGTGTCTGCGCTGGCTGATTCGCCTGCTGGTGGCCGACCGCCTGCACTGGTTTGCGATTTACTGTCTGATCGTGGGAAGTCTGACGATTGCGTGGCAATCCGGGTTATTGATACCGTGACATCGGATCGCATGGTTTGTCCGAACGCGGCACCGGCGATCGCCAGAAATCCGGCGGCAATCGAAACGACGGTGGGCCACTGCAATCGCTTGCGGCTGAACACCTCAGTCTGTGAGCTATCGATCGGACGGCAACTGGCAATCGCAACAGTCGGCTGCGACTTGCCTGTGAAGCCCTGAATGAATTCCGCGCGTGAGGCACTCAACAGCGTTGCCATTTCGTCAGACGTGGGGAGTGGTTCGGTCGCGCCAACTGCCTTCGAATCGTCTGGCTGTGAGCGAGTCAAACCGGCCGCCAGTTCTGCGAGCAGCACAGAGTCCAGTTCGCCGACCGGAACGTTTCGCACGTCTCCTAAAAACTGTGGCCGTTCGCCTTCGGAGCTGGCCACCGTTACGCTGCGACGCGTTTCGCAGTCAGCCGGGAATGGAGCGGTAAACTGCAGTGTCGTGGATGCGAAGCCATTTTTCGCACGTTCGCTCATCCAGCGAATCTGAATCACGGTCACCGGTTTCGTGAGGTCCACCGTCACTTTTTCGCGTGCAGCGTCTTCCCAGCGAATCGCTTCTGCCGTCTCCAGTTCCGTGACGACGGTTCCGTTCGGGATAATCAGCGAACAGCGTCCAGGCGTGCGGGTTGCGAAAATAATGAGTGTCGTCTGACCCACTGCAGACTGATTTGGATTGGACCAGAGCGTGGAATCAGACACTGCAAACAACGTACGGACGGGTTCTGTTTTCGGCGCATCTGCGACGGAATTCAGGGGAACGATCAATTGCATTCCGGATTCGGACAACTGAACCGCCTGTTCGAAAATACGCACTTTCAGCGTGGCCAGATCCTTGCCGAATCCCAGCGCGCTGGAATCCTTCAGCCAGGCTGGAATGATCGTGTTGGCTGCTGCGGTGTTGCTCGTGCCTGGCGTGGTATCGAGCGGAATCAGCAGTCGTTCGGTCCATTGAATACGGTCGGAGATCTCCGGCCATGGAAACGTCATGGATTCCTCACTGCGCAGGGATTCAGGGATGGGCATGCTCCACACGATCGAGAAATCCGGTTGGTCGAAAAGTTCTCGGATGACTTCCTGCCCCGCGACGAATTCATTGGCAGTGCGGATCAACGGCAACTGTCGGCCATCGACCAGTACCGATGGTTCGGTCAGAAACTCCATGCCGTCAGCGAACGTCATTTCGAGCGGGCCTAGGCTGCCGGACCATTGAGTCAGATGGATTACAAAAGCAGCCTGATCGACAGAACGTATTACGGCAATTGAACCGAAAGGTTCGACGGGCCGCAGGCGTTGCAGGACAATGGGGTCCGATTCATTGAGGATCTGCATTCTGACGGGAACGCCAGGCTGAAGCAGATCATTAACGTTAATACGTTCATTCGGAACTGCGGTGCCCAGTTTTTCAAACGCCAGCCCCAGGCCGTCCTGATCGGTCAGCTCCAGGCGAGATTCCAGAATCTGTGCATCGTGGACATGAGGGCTGCGGAGTGCGATTCTTGTATCGTCCGGACGCAGAAGTTGTCGTCCGGAAATCCTGAGAATGTGCAGCCCCGTGGTTCCTTCCTTCAACTGTACGACCAGTCGATCGCCGCGACGATGCCACGTCGCCAGTCGATTCGCTTCACCGGCAGTGACCTGCACATCGGTAATTTCAATGTCGGAACTAATCGTGAGACGATGTCGAAACACGGGCAGTACCGAGGTGTCAATATCGACTTGACACTTCCAGTCAATACGCTGATTCTGGATTGTGAAACTCTGATCGATCCGCATTTCGTTCACGCTGCTGCGAGCTTTCAGGCGGACCACGCATTCCGGAATTCCGCTGGGGACTGTAAAGACGCTGTCCGAACGACGCAGCCATTGTCCCCATGCCGCCTGGGCGTCGGCAAAAGCCAGAGTGGTGACCTGATTGCCTTCGATCGGTAACACAGAGAACACGGGATTGACCCGCACCGCCAGCAATAGATTCGGGGAGACCACACAGTCGGCAAACTGAATCAGTTCAGCGATCGGAATGCTGCGCTGCTGCAGTGGTGAGGATGCAATCGACTTGAGTTGCAGCGAAAGGACAAACTCGTTTCCTATGGCATTTGGCAGCAGAATCGTGGCAATCCGCTCCTGCGTGGACCACAACAGGTCTCCGCCGTTGACACTTTCCACAGAAACCAGTTGATAGCCCTGAGGCACATAATAACGGACTTCAGGGGAGAGCGGATTCCAGCGGGAAAAGCGGCAGAAGCAGGAAAGCATCGGTTGTTCGGCGACGACTTCAGCAATCGTCAGGATATCGACGGTGGCCAGTTGCGGGCTGCCTTTTTCGATGCCCGCCTGAAACAATCGCATGTCGATGCCTTCGGACATGGCCAGGCTGCTAAGTCGAATTGCACCGTCAGTCGGTTTCCACTGTACGACGCCGGCCGGAGTCTGCGCGCGAACGCCGGTAAACAGTCCTTCTGGCGCGGTGACTGCGGATTTCAGCGACGGGGCAGGGCAGGGCGGGAAGGCGAAACTGCAGACCGGAAGCCTGGCGTGTCGTCACGGGCCGCAAGCGACATTCGATCTGATGCAAGGTGAAGGCGGCGAGTGGTCCCGCATCAACAGCACCAGAAGTCACTGAATGATTGTCGCGATCGTAATCGGGCGCGTCGTTCTGCAGACTGTCGTCGCCACGATTGCCATGCGCAGCGTCGGTAGAATGTGCCAGCGTGCGAGTTGGCAGCAGCGATGAAGCAGGGACCGGAATGAGAATGGCGTTTGGTCCCTCAGGCTCGGGCAGCACCTTGTTACCGTCAATCGTACATCGCACAAGTCTGGAACCCTGCAAAGGAATTCGCAGATAGCAGAGCTTGTCGCCGCTCACAGCAGCGACATCCAGTCTGAGCAGCAGCTCGACCGATTCGGCTGATTCCGCAACAATCTCTGTGTGCAGCGACGTGACGACCGCAGCGGGCAAAGTCGATTGGTCCCCCCCGAACTTCTTCTGCCATTTTTCGAGCACCGTTTTTCGGACATACGCGATGTCGCTGTCCGGGAGCGGCGTATCCGGCAACAGCACATCCGGCAGAGTTTCCGTGTCCTGCTGAACAGGAACCGCAATTTCGGATTCTCCTGCGTCGGCGGGCTGTTGGCCGGAGCATGAATGGATTGTGATCAGCAGCAGAATTGCCGCCGCTGTCGATCGCACAAGTGTCTGTCGGCTGAACGATTGCAGCCACTGCCAGCGCGCCATGGTGATGACAGTCAGGCCGATCAGCAGTCCCCAGAATATTCCTGTGAGGATTGCTGCTGCGATGGAAGCGGTCATCAGGAAACTGAGTCCCAGCAGGGTGAACGCCGTGAATGCATACGCCAGGCGGTATTCCAGCACCGTGTCTCGCAGGACGATGCACAGCGCCACCAGCAGCAATGCCATGCCGACTGCAATCGCAACGCTGCGACGCAACTGAGTGATCTGAATTGTTATCGGCATCTCAGACTGCACCGTGTCGATGAGTGTGCGCTGCTGCCAGTCCTGCGTAGTCGCGAGTTGCCAGCGCGAGATGAAACTGCGAATCTCCGACGGCGCGTTGGTGCCCGGGATCGGCCGAAGATTTCCATCCGGGTATTCAACTGACGTCATCAGCCGATCAAGAATGCGCAGCACATCGGTCGAATCGGAGGCTGCAAACTCGGTCGCGGCGGCGCTGAGTTCCAGTTGGGGACTCACGAGTAAATGATGTGTACACTGCGGCACAGAAAGTTCGCGCAGAAACAGTCGAGGGAGTTCGCGATGGCCGGTGACGGTATCCGGTCGCTTCGCCGGTTCGGTCCATGTCAACAGAACCTGACAATCAACAGACGAAACAGGCAGCGGGATGGCAAACCCTTCTTCTGCTTCCTGTAACTGCACTCGATGGCCGTTCACCAGAACCAGTGGTCGAATGCCCGCAGGCAGCGCGAGTGGCAGGGAATTCTGTCCCGCACTGCGACTGACGTTGGCGACGGCGAGGACCTGCTGATTCAGGCCACCGCGGTGTTCATCGATCATGTGCAGCATGTGTACTTCGATCGTCTGACCGAACTGAATCCTGGGGTTCTGACCCAGCACCAGCCGCACGACTTCAGGTGCAGCTGGAAGTTCCCAGGTGGTCGATTGATCGTCACCATTTGTGTTCGCGGAATTGTCTGATGCAGTCGGTTTCAGTCCCGGCGATGTGAGTTGTCCTTCATCAGAAGAGAACAGTTGCAGAGTTCCGTGAACTGGAAGGTCCGTGCCGGGCATCGGAATGGTTGCGACAATATCCTGCCCGGCGGGTTGTCGGGATTCGCAGCGAATCACGGTTGCCACGCCTGATCGACGTCCTGCCAGATTCAGCGACCAGCGCCGCCATTCCTGCGGTTCACCAGCCGCGTCGTCGCGTCGTGCCGGAACCGGTTCTCCGTCCATGGACCACCGCAGTTCATTGGCGGCACGAGACGGGATCAGCAGCGTCAGAGATTCACCAAACTGGCGGTCAGCGGGCAGCAGGATGCGGGATGTTTCTACAATGTTGCCTTCCACAATCCGTACGGCATGTTCCAGTTGGACGACATTCCTGTGTGGTGTGTCGGTGGCCACTTCAGTGGCCAGATGCTTCGTTTGGGACGCACCGACCGCATAGAATTGCCCGCCGCCACTCAGTTTCGATTCCGGCAGCCATGCCATTGAGCGGCGAATTTCTTCGGGTGAGAGCGAAGGTCGTCCGGCGCTCCAGCGACGCTGCAATTCGGTGCTGAGCGTAAACGCGGGCGGAAAGACAACGACCGCATTGATGCGTTCGATGCGGCGGTTTTCTGCGAGTGGCAGATTGATCGTACGCGTGTCTGAGTCATCTGATTGGCGAAACTGAATCTCAACGACACGAGACGCTTCGGGTTCGAGAGATTCGGGCAAATGCAGCGTCAATGGCGAGGTGGCTGCTTCGGGATCACGCTGCGGAAATTCAAAGAACAACGCACGGGAATTCGACGCATAACGAGCCGCGATCACCTGCCAGCCCTGTGACACTGGCCACTGCAGTTCCACCACCGATGCTCCTTCGCAGTGCACATTCACCAGACATCGAACTGTTGCGAGGCGTCCGGCTGGTTCAACGAGCGTGACGACGGAATCCGTCAATCGGGGTTCACTCGTGGAAGTCCGCGCAATGGCGGACGCTTCGGGCAAAAACTGCGTGAGCTGGTATTCACGACTTTGATCGGGGCCGTTCACAATGTCGCGTTCCTGAATACCGACGAGTGTCCATTCGTCAAGATGAACGGTTTTCGGCATCAACACACTGATCTGACCGATGGGTGACTGGATCGGACCTCGCAGTTCGTCGTTGCGACTGAACCACTGGGCCAGAGACAGCATGGGCAGTTCCCAGGATTCCGTCTGAGGCAACACGGAGGCCGCGGAAATGTTCAGGATTGTGGATTCTGATGCTCCGGGTAACAACATGCTCAGAATCTGTTGTCGGTTTTCTTCGGTGACCTGCCATTCGACCGGACGATGATCCTCCAGAGTGACGTCGGCCACACGTACCTCGCTGGAAATCCTCGCTGTCACACGAGCGCGGCCATTCAGTTCCGTTGGCAGGCCAATCTTCCAGCGGGACTTCAGAATGTCGCCCGCCAGCTCATGAGCCGCATTGAACGATGCAAGTCGCATCGGGTCCAGCGACTGCAACTGGCGTTGTTCGCGGCAACTAAAGGTCAGCCGAGCGGCATCGCCGGGCAGGATGGTCCACTTTTTAAGCTCACCAGTGTCGCTGGTGGCTGGCACAGGTTCCGGGTCCAGCACCAGACTGCCGCCACTCGTCAGCAGAATGTTTGAATTCGTCAGCAGTTCAAACCGTGATATCGTCGCCGCTGGCAGTTCAAGTCGGAATGTGATCACGTCGCCCGTCACCAGGCCATCCGATGTCCAGGATCCCGTCAGATTTCCTGGAAACCCGGATTTGAGCAGAAACAGGCGTCGCGCAGAATCGGAAGCCAGTTCGATGGAACCCTGATGATCGGTGATTTGCAACTGTTGTAAGTTCGTCTGGCCAATCAGCAATGGGCCAGTATCGGATGAGCGTGAATCGGGATAGATTTCAAACTCCAGATGACCCTGATCCAGATGCGTTCCATTCAGGCGGGCCGCATAACGTGCTTCGCGAATCCGAGGCTGTGTTTCGGCTGCGGGTGCGGAGCTTTGGTCGTTTTGGAGCAGATCCCGAAGCTGATTGCGAGGTACGGGAACATAGTCCGTGCCGGCAACCCGCTGTCGCAGTTGATCCAGTGGCACACGTTCCACCAGCACGCCCGGCAGTTCAGCGTCGCGCGCAGCAACGTCGTCGGTCGACACATCGATCGGGTTTTGCAGTATTGCGAACAGCAGGAGGTGCCAAAACGTCATGAAGTTATTCCCGAGGCTGACTCTCCGAGTCGAGGTTGTTCGGATTCATTGAAATTCAGCAGCTTGACTCGCCGAGTCGAACGTCGACTCTTTGAGAAAAGTAACGTCAGACGAAAGAACTGACGTTGAACTCAGATCTCGTTCCGGAGGGAGTTGCTGCGGGTTCGGACCGTTCCGTGGTTGCATGTGACAGCATGCCTGAATAACCGAAGACCGTCGGATACTCACCGACCTGTGACGCTTTCGGGAACCGCATCCGCCGGTCAGAAATCAGCCGTTGAAACGTTACCGATACCGCCGGCACGACTCCCATCGCCACATAGGGTGCCAGGAGTGAAGTCCATTCAGGAACAAACAGCCACGCGACGAGTCCCCCGCATCCGATCAGCAGCACCGGGACGACGATGGTTATCCGCCGCAGCACGGATAACACGACAAAGAAGATGACGCAAACAGACGCGCTGATGAGCAGCAGCGAAACGAAGGGAATCAAATTCAACCGCAACACTCCGGATTCTGCAGAACCAAAGAATAAATCGTGATGGTCAGACGCTGCAATCCAGTTATCCAGCGTTTCCGTTGCGGCCAACTGCATCTCAGCCGGATACGGCGACAGAATGGCTTTCAGTTGTCGATCTGCAATCAGACGAGCCCTCTCGCCCCACGGCAGAAAAGTCGCCCCGAGATGCGTGAGTGAGATAAAGTCGGACGAGGCACTGGCGGTTTGAAATTCTTCCTGCGAACCAGTGTACCAGACGACCGGAACAGCAGGTGATTCACCCACGATCGTCGCTCGCTCCAGGGTCGCAGCCAGCCAGAGTGATGATTGCTGTGGAATGCGGTCACGGATTCTGATTTCCACAATTCGCGGCCCGACCTTGGCCTCGGCTGCAGAGTCTGTGGGCAGTCCCGTCCTGAATGTCCGGATCGTCCAGCGACTAATGCCGCGTTCGACAATCTTCTCCCGTGTCACGTTTCCAAGCAGCAGGGCGTCATGTGATGTCAACGACTGCTGATCAATCAGAATGACATCCAGACTGGCATCGAGCGGTATCTCTAAGCTGAGCATGTCTGGAACGTTTTCGTACATCGCCAGGGTCGACGTGATGATTTGATTTCCAAGGATCTGAGTCCGCGCGAGAATCAAATCCGGACTGTCGCCGGATGTCAGCGCCAGGCCCTGTTGCCAGCGGACTGGAACCGTCGTGACGGGGTGGCTGGTTTGCCATGCCGCGTCAAATTTTTCGGAGTATACGGGTTGCCAGTTTGCAACATCCTGCACCGTCAATCCGCTGCCCGATCCCGTTCCCGCTTCGATGCTCAGCACTTCCGCAGCTTCTGGCAGGATCAGTGGCAAGGGGTCCGTTGTGACGGTCGGCGTCCAAAGGTAATTGACTTCGAAAGTCAGACTTCCACGGCGAGCTTCCGGGAGACGGAAACTCCAGTGCGTGTCAGAATCAATTGTCGCACGCAGAATCTCGCTCTGTCCGGAAATGCGTACAGTCGGAATAATGCGGGCGGGAACGGTCAGAGACAAACTGGCCAGGTCTCGGTGTTCGATTTCAAAACCGATTGTCTCATGGACTTCAATCCCGGAACCGCGAGGCTGCATTCCAAGACGGATGTTCGCGCGTACGGAAGGAGCTTGCGCCGGAAGCTCCAGTCGAATCGGAATCGATGCATCGTCGTGCAGCCAGCTTTCTGATTTGAGCCCTGATCCCACGGCGACTGCGGTCGCTGGAGCTGGCAGCGGAACTGTCGGTAAAGGTTCCCCGGTTCCCATGCTGATCGGACGAATGGAGTATTCGTCAGATTCAATCGTCGTCAGCACAAACGGCTGACCGAGACGTGCCTGAATCTCAGGACAACGCAACTGGATCGCTCCGGAACGCACGGCCGCCAAAGGTGCAAACGCGCGGAATTCCACGATGAATTCCCCGGACTGCCGTTCGCGAAACGTCATCTGCAGCACATCCGTTTCGCTGTCCGACTGCTGCAGTGAAAGCGGGACACTGGACTTTCCGGAAATCAGCCGCGTCGTCCCTGGCAGAATCTGCCATTCGCCACTTGAATAGCCAGGCCAGTAAATTGCCAGATCCAGCAGTGAACCAGTCAAAACACTGATCGGATAACGCGCGGTCAGGATCACGTTTTGCGGGTCGGGTTGCAGCGTAATTTCGGGCGAAACAGCAAACTGGGACTCTGTTTCCTCCACATGCAGCACGACGTGTGATTCTGTCGAACGCATCCGAAACGCCGTGGCCGCGACGCTGAGATCCGTCTCAGAAGTCACACGCTTTCGCTGGGCTCCTTCAATGACGGTCTGTTGCACCAGCAGGCCAGTCGGAAACAGGATGTCCAGATCTCCGGACTGCACATTGGCATCCAGAATCGCAGGCAGCGCAACGCGGATATCCTGCGGAAAAGCGCGATTTGCAAGTTCCAGATCAAACGAGAGCGTCAGCGGACCGTCAGTGGCGGTCGTGAGTCGAACCAGTGCTGTCACGGGACCGGAAGTTGATGTTCTTTCGAAATTGTTGAGCACAGAGATACCGCTCGCATTCCTGGCATCGACTTCCTGCAGTTGAAATCCTTCCGGGAATGTGATGCGAACTTCGTTGATGGGACTGCCGCTGATCTGCAGCTGCTGAGTCCCTGTGAGGTTCACGGGAATCGTTGTCAAATCCAGCTTCATGCGATTCTGCACCTGAATCACGGGCTTCTGAGCGACGCGCTGGACCACGTCCGACCACGACAGACTGAACGTCTGCGCCAGCCCCCAGAACTCTACTGAGCGAATACCTTTTTCGTCGCGCGTGGGCCTGTCGACGGAGCCAACCGGCAAACTCTGAAGTTCCACTGGCCCGGCAAACTTGATATCAGCGTGCGATGCCGTGGCGGATGGAAGATTCAGACTCAGCTGACGTACACCTGGCACCAGTGATCGCGCCTTGCCCATCATTTCCAGCGTGATCGTATGCAGACCAGCTCCGAAAAGATGCAATTGCCGCGCGTTCTGCTCACCAAATGTCGGAACGGCCTTTGTATTCGACGCGTCGGATTTGTGATCGAAGCGTTTGACAAACACGTCGCCAAATGACATCGGGATCGTCACCCACTCGTTCGCCGGGTGGACCTGAATCTGCAACTCCAGCTGGATCGTCATTTCATCGCGATCGATGGCTGCTGAAAGTTCCTGCTGCGCGAGTGTATAACGCGGCACGGTCCGCTGTTCCAGGCCTCGCAGCAGCAACTCGTCGATGACTTGATCACCCAACAGCTCTCGGAGTGGAATGAGATCGCCCGATTCTGTTCGAAGCAATACATCAGACTTACCTGGTTGCGGAACTGATTCCGCTGGGACATCGTCTGAGGCTGCAATGGGCAATGTTGCGGGCGGCACCGTTCCGGAATCCTGGGCGCGCAAGGCCACAGATCCGGTAAGCCCGGAGAGCGAAAACAAAACCAAGAGCAGAAATCGCACAATTGCCATGCTGATAGTCTACGCGGGATTCGGCGGTTGGAGAAGACGTTGAGGAAAATCAGCGCAAGGCGGTTACGAGTTCTCGGCCTAGTGACGCAGTGGCGGCGGCCAGCAGGTCTGGAACGAAAATGTTGAATGTGCTGCCGTTGAGCGTTGTGATGGTTCCACCGGATTCCGCCACCAGCAGGGCACCGGCTGCAACGTCCCAGGGATGTAGGCTGCTGGACCAGAAGCAGTCAATGCGACCACTGGCGACATAGGCCAGATTCAATGCTGCCGAACCACTCCTCTGAACGGTTTGCAGTTTTGTGAGTGCATTCAGAAACCGTTTGACGGCCGGATTCTCGCGGTCGGTTGCCACAGGCAGGCTGGCCATCGCCATGGCCGATTTCAGGTCGCATTCTCCGGAAGTCCTGATCGGCTGACCGTTCAGCGTTGCCCCGCTTCCAAAGGCGGCTGCGAACGTTTCGTTTCGCGTCGGATCAAAAATCACGCCGACTTCGATGTGATCGCGAACCCAGAGTCCGATAGAAACGGCGTAATACGGAAAACCATGAACGTAGTTGGAAGTTCCGTCGAGCGGATCGATAATCCAGAAGGCTTCGGTGGTTGCGTCACGATCATTAAGGTTTTCTTCCCCCAGAAAACCGTGCTGAGGAAACCGATTCTTCAGAGTTTGCACAATCGCCGACTGTGACGCTTCATCGGCTTCTGTCACCAGATTGGCACGACTCTTTTCCCGCACGGAAAAACGACCGATCCAGTCCTGAAGAACGCGCCCTCCGACATGCGCCGCGTCGATGGCTGCTGAGAGGTAGATCTGCTGAGCTGACGATCCTTGATCTGTGGTGTTCATAGTCAGGTTTTCAACGATTGTGTGGATGGAGCCGTTTCAGCTGATGGTCCCGATGGCAGCGATTGTAACGATCGTCGCGACTGCGTCCTTTGTGTCAACGGATCTGCAGGTGGTTTCGTCAGAAAACACGTTTGTCGGAAGCCTTCGGATACAACAATTGGACAAACATGGTGGCCAATGAGCCACTTCACCTTGAATTTAACTGAAATGTCGTGCCATGCCTGAATTGACTATTGCTCAAGTCGTGTTGTTGCTGTGTGTCGGCGTGTTTACGCTGGTTGCAGCGATTTGTGATCTGCGGTTTCGCAAGATCCCGAACAAGATGACAGCACCGATGTGCGCAGCCGGCATCGTTTATCAGGTCGCATTCTACGGAATGGATGGTCTCTGGGCGTCGCTGCTGGGATTTGCGGCCGGATTTGGAATTCTGTTCGTACTTTGGATGATCGCGACGGCTGGTGGCGGCGACGTGAAACTCATGGCCGCTCTCGGCACATGGCTGGGCTGGCTGACGACACTCCAGGTCCTGTTCTGCAGTCTCATCTTTGTGACCATGGGAACAGTGTGCATTGTCATGATGGGTCTGCTGTCGCAGGGCCTTCGTCGTACGAAGAATCAATATCTGACAAAGAATGGGACGGGAAAGGGAGAAACCACTGAACAGCGTCAGAAGCGGCGAGTCATGGCATTTGCTGTTCCGGTCGCATTCGCAACGTGGTGTATCCTGGCGTTGCAGTTATTCGGAAACCGAGGGTAGTAACGCCCATGCACAAAACGCTCAGATTGAGCGGCATGTTCTGCCGATCAACAAGAACGGCGAGGTCCGGTTCTTCTCATCGCGTATTGGTTCAGCAACATTTTGCCAGCGAGTGCGGCCCATGAAAGCTCATTGCTCCAGATTATCAAATCGCAAAGGCGCGATCTTGTCGATGGAGCTGGTTCTTGTTCTGCCAATATTCCTGATGCTTATTTTTTCCATCGTCGAGTTTTCCATGCTCATGTCGGCTCAGACCCGAGTGGCCAATGCTGCTCAGAACGGAGCCCGCCTGCTGAGCATCTGCGGAATGCCGTCGGTGGCGGCAGAAGCGGAGGTCAAAACCCGAGTCGAACGACTGCTCGGCCCCTCCCTGGCCCGGCAATGCGTCATCACAATTGATCCGGGAAACTATGCATCGGATCTGGGACATGTTTACGTTCAGGTTCCAATGCGAAATGCGTGTCCGGATTTGTTGTGGATGACCGGATTCAGCGTGGCGAATCGTTCAATCAACTGCGATGCCGCGATGGCGATGGAGCGCACAGCTTCAGCCGCTGACCTCCAGCGTCAATGATATTGAATGTCCCGAAATGTTGTCGTCTGGTGATTCATCGTATGAAACTTAACTTGCAGTCGGAATTCTGCAATCGTCACTGCGCAGGGAATGTGCAGGGATCTGATGTCGCACAGGAGTCAACCTGTGCCGACAGCCAATCTCATCACAATCGAACTTCCCGTGTGTTGAACTGATTTTGACTGGAGAATCGTCGTGAAGCTTACTCCGTGGTTGCTCAGCGTAGCTGCCTTTGCCGTGATTTGTGTTCTGGCAGTGACTTATTTGTTCCAGAAGCTCATGGCACAGGAAGTCGTTGAAGTACCGCCAGTTCCGGCTCGTACATTCCCAATGGCAATCACTGAAATTGAGCCAGGGACCATGATCACCATGAAGCACATCGGCAATGGTCCTGTGGGCCCCGATGAAAAGCTGGCAGCGGATACCATCAAGAGTCTGGACTCTCTCGTTGGCCGTATCGCAAAAGAGCAGATTCCATCTGCTGTTCCGCTGCAAGGCTCGATGTTCTATGCCATCGGAGACTATCCAAGTCTGCAGATCGAAGACGGCAAACGTGGTGTGACGATCAATGTCGATGACGCCACTGCGATCCTGAGTGGAATGATCAAGACCGGGCAATATGTGGATGTGCATATGACGACCGATGCCGGCGCGAGCAACCGATTGCAGTCAACTGGTGGATCCGTTGTGAGCGGACGAACGGGTATGACAACGACGCTGTTCAAGGGTGTTAAAGTCGTGGCCATGAATCGTGGAGGTTCGAGTTCCGCGTTACAAGGCGGCGGGTCGTCTCACAACGTGACTCTCGAACTGGACGAAAAACAGGCACTCTATATGCTGCTGGCTGAGCAGAAGGGCCAGATCGCGCTGACCTATAATCCCACCGGTGCCGGACCTGGTGGCGTGAACGTGAAGACAGAAAGTGATCGAGTCACCATGGAGCAACTATTGGGGATGACTGACGAACCTGCGGAAAAGAAGCCTTTCAAGACGGAACAATATCGTGGGGCCGGACAGTCATCCTCCTACTGGCGTGACGGCGAACGCATCGAATATCAAGGCGGCGGCAACGACTCAGATGGCACAAGTCTTCAGAGCACCGGTGGTTCGGGCGGCGGCTTTCAGACCAACGCTGCTCCAGCAGACAGCAAGAACCTGACTCAACAAAAGCAGCCTGCGGTTTCCGGAACGCTGTGAACGAATGATTCGGGACGGAGCCTGGTTTCGTTCAAAGTTCAGTGCCTCCTTTCCAGCGGAATGCTTCCAGGTTCTGAAATGAAAATCAGCCCATCACAAGAATTGCGACGTCGATTGCAGGAAATACAACCTGGACACCATCGTGCCCGTCGTGGCACGATGATGATCTGGAGTGTCTGGGTGTTTCTGGCGATGCTTATGATCGTGGCGTGCTTTTTCAACGTCATGTGGTTGTCGTGTGTTCGAGCCGAAGCGCGGCGGCATGCGGAATCGGCCGTAATTGTCGGAGGCCATGCGTTTCTGTCCGATGACATCCTGCGACCGTGTCAACAACCGTTTGAGAATGAAGGCCGAGCGGTGCGGTCACGCAATGCGACAGTCGATTATGTCCGCCACGCAGGCGACAGTTCTCTGATCCCGATGATCTGTGAGAACGACGTGGAATTTATTCAGCCCCCGACAGTCACTCAGTCCGAGAACATGGGACAGATGCAGCCGGCAGCCATCGTCCCGGAACGGATTCGAGTTACGTTCGGTAAAGGTCAGTCGAACGATCAGCTGCGAATGTTCTTCAGCGGGCTGACCGGAGTCCGCCATGCTCGTCTGGGCGTTTCTGCGGCGGCAAGGATTGAACATTCGCCTGTCGGGTTTCTGCCGGGAGGAAATGTCACGATCCCAGTGCTGCCGTTTTCGATTGTCGATCAAAGTTATGGCGATGATTCGATGAAGAGTGGCGGTGGACAATGGTCACAGCAGATTGAATCCGGCAAAGGGTGTGATAATCTGAGCTGGAATCCGGAGCAACGAGCCGTGGAAAACGGACCGGATGGACTGCCGGAAATCACGCTGACGCTTTCGCCGAGTTCCTCTGGCAACAAGCCGGACAGCTTAGTGCCATTGAAGTTTTCCGCAGCATCTCCAACGGGCAACTCGTGCCAGACCGTGAACTGGATGCAGCATGGCGTAACAGCCGACGATCTGAAAACACTGGGATTGAATCAACTGACCTTTCCGTCCACGATGTCGGCATCGACACTGTCAAAAACGGAATGTGCTGAGATTGCGGCATGGTTGCAGTCACACACAGGGCAGTCGTTTATCGTGTGCTTGTGCAATTCAACAGTCGGTCCTGCAGGTTCAGAGAAACAATTGACGGTCGGCTCCGTATTATCAACGGTTCAGCTGCACCGTGCCGTCGCCGCTAGAATCATGGCTTCCGGGTTTTCTGCGGGCGGCGAAGTTCGGATCTGTCTGCAACCGTGTGTGCTGATTACCTCCACAGCGGTGATGTCTCCGACTTCGCAGGCGACATCGAACCGTTATGTCTACAGTGTTCGACTGTGTGACTAATCATCATGCAGATTTTGCCGTTTTTGTCTGTTTCCCGGAAGGGGCTGCCTTCAATGGCAGTTCTGGACATTCTGGATTTCCCCGTACTGATCGCTCGATAACAGATTCCGGTCTGTTGCGCTTTGCCTGCACGCCGGTCGCTGGCTGATGGCATCGCAGATACTCATTCTGAACTGAGGACACATCATGGTCGCTGCAACTGAAGCAATGGACAACACGGTCCGCGAATTTCAAAAACTGAAAACTTCGCTCCATCGTCAGATGGTGGATGTGATCGACTTCAACAAGGCGGAAAGTCTGTCCGAAGTCGAACTCCGCGGACAGCTGCGTTCACTCGCCGATTATCTGTGTACTCAGCAGTCGTTGAGCCTCGACGCTCAGCAGCGCGAAACGATGGTGTCGGAGATTATGGATGAGATCTACGGCTTCGGCCCGATCGAGTCTCTGATGGTTGATCCGCAGGTCACCGATATTCTGATCAATGGCCCGGACAGGATTCTGGTTGAACGCAAAGGCGTACTGGAATCGACGAACATCCGGTTCGCGGATTCGAACCACTTGATGCAGTTTATTCATCGTCTGGTCGGTCGCGCCGGTCGTCGTATCGACGAATCAAGTCCGATTGTTGACGCGCGGCTGCCGGATGGTTCACGTTTCAATGCTGTGATTCCGCCGCTCGCACTGTGTGGTCCGACTGTTTCCATTCGTCGGTTCGGCAATCGGCGCCTGCAGTTGGAAGATATGATCACCTACGGCTCATTGGCACCGGCCATGGCCGACTTTCTGATTCTGGCGATTCGCGGTCGCATGAATGTGATCGTCAGCGGAGGCACGGGGGCCGGCAAAACTACGTTGCTGAACTGCATGAGCCGCTTTATTCCCGATTCTCAGCGTGTCGTGACGATCGAAGAAACCGCGGAACTCAGTTTGCAGCAGACAGATGTCATTCCTCTGGAGACTCGTCTGCCTAATCTCGAAGGCAAGGGTGCGGTGACGCAGCGCGATCTGTTGCGAAACGCGTTGCGTATGCGACCTGACCGCATCATCGTCGGCGAATCCCGAGGCGGTGAAGTGCTGGACATGTTGCAGGCCATGAACACCGGCCATGATGGTTCCATGAGTACCGTTCATGCCAATGACACACGCGAAACTCTTGACCGACTGGAACTGATGATCGCGCTTGCGGGCGTCGATCTGCCTTCCCGCATCGCCCGACAGTACATCGCCAATGCGATCGACATTGTGATTCACGTCACACGCCTGCACACTGGTGAACGTCGCATCACGCGCATCTCGGAAGTGTCCGGACTGAAAGATGGCGAGTACCGTATGGACGACATCTTTGTTTATCGGATCAACGGAGAAGACAAAGACGGTCACCCTGTCGGCAGTTTCTTTGCCACCGGTTATCAGCCGGTTGCCCTGCGACGCCTGGCACTGACCGGTGCGAATATTGAACAGTATCTCCCGCTGTTCGAAGCCCGCGAACTGAAAATGACCAAGAACTGACCGGACTTCGCCGCGATCCACGGATCTTTGTCTCTCGGAGAACGAGAATCACGGAGCCCGACCCTCTGCGAATCCCCGAGAGACTCGGCGAAATGAATCGCAGCAAATCCACCAGCCGCAGCCTGCTCACCGAAGTTGCGATGCAGAACATAGTTTTCCAGAAACATCGGAAACAGACGTCATGATTGCTCCCAACCATCCATTGCCAACTGTGGAACGACGCCCTGAGTTTGCCGGTCTGCTGCGCGAGAATCAACAGTTCGCAACCGGCTCCGGACAAGGGATGAGCGAATCCGTTAATGGCTGGTTCGATCGTCTGATGATGCAATCGGGCATTCAAACGTCGCCGATGCTCTGGCTCGCATTGTGTCTGTTATCTGCGTTGGCGTGCGGTGGCATGGCATTTGTCCTGCTTGAACGCGCTGTGCCTGCTGTGTTCTTTTCCTTTTTCGGTCTGGTGCTGCCGGTCCTCATCGCGATCGCTCTGCGAAACCGCCGTCAGAC
>JBBJME010000274.1:0-9436 GCA_037719765.1 Planctomycetaceae bacterium | reverse complement strand
GAGCGACCCCGGCCAGCTTCGCAATTTCACTGCGATTCAATTTGCCGAGTTCAGGATTTTATCAATCATCGAGGTGACAGTCGGGTCGTACGATTGTGCTCGCCGATTTTTGCTCCATGCTGATCAGGGTCAGATTTTTCCAGCACACCGATTCCCTCGGCGAACTGCCGCACCTGAAGCGGATTCGCGATACACACGGCAACACCAGCTGTTTGCATGGCTTTTACAAGCGTGCGTTCATAGCCGCCTGTGGCTTCGCAGACGACGAAGGTTTCGCCAGGTTCCGCGAACTTCTTCACGATGTATTTGACTATGGATGCTGTTGAATTTTTCACCTCCTTTTTGATTTTCCCCTCGGAGTCCGAGATGTCGAGTTTGTCTTTTGATACATCAATCCCAATCACACGAGTAGCCAGTTTTGAGCTTGTCATTGTCCCATCCTGGTGAATACGAGCTGGTCAGTTGAATCGACCGCTCAAGCGACGGTTCGGGTTCTAAAAACAATAGCCATACGATCACGCTGACCCGCGGTGTCAATGCACCAACGGAAAAATCGATCTGTATGGCCGCCTGATTCCGGCTGCAGACCGAAATCAGACCCACTTCGACCGTCGCTTGCAACCCAAAACTGATTTCTTCTGAATTGAGATACTAGGAACCAATAGCCAAATGGCCCAAAGGGTGCTCCGCACTATTTGTTCCTGAACGCTTTTTAAGAACAATTTTTTTGTTGTGTGTTTTTTAATTGAGTTCTGAGTATGACCATTCGATACACCTGCGCCGGCTGCGAATCGGTCCTGAAGATCAAGGACGAAAAGGCCGGCACCAATGGAAGATGCCCAAAGTGCAAAACAGAATTCGTGGTGCCTTTCCCCGCTGAAGATGATGACAATGACGTCGAAGTCCATGTTGCATCAAAAGCATCCGTTCCCGTTGATACGCCCGTTGATGACGTGGATATGCCGATTGAATTGACCCCTGAAGTTGAAGACAATTCGGATTTTGATCCACTGGATGTCCTGAGTGGTCCGGCAGCCGCATCTGCACGAACTGTTGCGCAACGAAATTCGCCTGCTGTCTCGGAAAAGAAACCTTCCGTGGCAGAGCTCATGCGTGACTTCGAAGCGGGAAAGAAGAAAGAGCGAAAGAGAGATTCTGCCAGCGACGTCAGCGTACCGACCACCGCACCAGCGTCCGCCGATCAGACATCTGGTTCCGCCGCAAATGCCCTTTCGCGGGCATATCAGCAGAAACGGGATTCCGCGTCTGCTCCGACAATGAGTGTCAAAGACGTGAAAGCGGCTGAAGAACGTACATTGATGATGGATTTCATCAAGAAGCGAGCTGCCCCGGGGATTCTGATTGTCGCTCTCCTTGTCTTCTCTTATTCCTGGTGGATAAACAGAGTCGAATACACTGGTCTGCCACTTTATGAAGTCACTGGACAGACACTGAAAGACGGCAAGCCTGCGCCGGGAATTAAGATCCTGCTGGAGCCTGTTGGACGAGGCATCGACGATCCGCGGCACCTTGGAAATGCCGTCAGCGATGCGGATGGAAACTTCCGCGTCATGTACGACGGCCTGATCTTTTACGGTGCTCCTGCCGGTGATTACAGGATTGGTTTGACGGATGAGAATGGCCGCCCGATCGAGCAATCCGAAGTCCTGTCATTGACCGTAAAAGAAGACGGGGACAATGAACTCAAAATCAATCTGTAACAATGCCTTGCAACTTTAGCGTTTCCCAAGCAGGTTTATGTCTTCAACAATTATTATAGACTACGGAATGGGCAACCTTCGCAGTGTTCAGAAAGCATTCGAACGCATCGGAGAACCCGCAATTATCAGTTCTCACGCGGCTTCGATTGCTTCGGCGACGCGCGTCGTGTTGCCGGGCGTTGGAGCGTTTCGAGATGCGATTGCCGCACTTCGTCAACACGATCTGATTGGCGTGATCAAGGATCATATTGCCGTAGATCGCCCGTTCCTTGGAATCTGTCTGGGACTGCAGTTACTGATGGATGTGTCGCTGGAAGA
This sequence comes from Planctomycetaceae bacterium, assembly GCA_037719765.1. GTDB lineage: Bacteria > Planctomycetota > Planctomycetia > Planctomycetales > Planctomycetaceae > SXXK01. Next base: position 7,397 of record JBBJME010000274.1, on the reverse strand, counting down.
CGGCGAACACGAGGGACTTGGAATCATCCCCGGCACTGTCCAGCGTTTTGTCCTGCCTTCCGAATACAAGATCCCGCACATGGGCTGGAATCAGTTGGAACGCTCTTCGCAGCCGGATCATGGATTTCTGCATGGTCTTGGCCCTGAACCCTGGTTCTACTTTGTGCACAGCTATCACGTCGTTCCGAAAGATCAATCCTGGATTGCCGCGACAACTGACTATGGCCGTCCGTTTGTGTCGGTCGTCGCCAGAGACAATGTCATGGCAACTCAATTCCATCCGGAAAAGAGTCAGTCGAGCGGAATGCAGTTGCTCAGGAATTTTCTGGCAGTGACTGCGGACGCCGTCGAACACGCCTCGTCGTGAAATCCAGTGCCGGCGGCGAGACTTGTGTCGGTGAATCCTCGTCTCTGGCAGCGGGTGCAACCTGGGTCTCGACGCAACTTTCCAATTCTTTTGATTGCCTTATTGAGTTCCTACATGCTCCAACTGCTTCCTGCAATCGACCTGTTGGATGGTCGATGCGTTCGGCTCCGTCAGGGGAACTACGACGACAGCACCGTGTTCTCCGACGATCCGGTCGAGATGGCGCTGCGCTGGCGCGATGAAGGTGCTGAACGGCTGCATTTGGTGGACCTGGACGGCGCGAAAGCCGGACGTCCCATAAACCAGGACGTCGTGCGGCGAATCGTCACGGCCACCGGACTACCCTGCCAGCTGGGGGGCGGCATTCGAACTGAAGAAAATGTTCGTTCCACGATTGAAAAAACTGGTGTCGATCGCGTCATTATTGGCACGAAGGCACTCCGGGAACCGGATTGGTTTGCGGAAATGTGCGCAGCATTCCCGAATCAACTGGCTCTTGGCCTGGACGCGAGGGATTCGATGGTGGCCACGGATGGTTGGCTGGAGGTTTCCCAAGTCTCAGTGACAGAACTGGCGCAGCGATTCGTCGGCGTGCCACTAGCCGCTGTAATCTATACAAACATCGCGAATGACGGCATGATGCAGGGCATTGACGAGCGGACTCTGGACGATTTCCGCACTCTGGCCGACATGGGGCTGCCAGTCATTGCGTCTGGAGGTGTCACGACAATGGACGATATCGCCGCCTTGAAAAAGATCGCCGCATCGCATCCCAGGCTGATCGGAGCGATCACGGGTCGGGCGATTTATGAAGGCACGATCGGCGTTCGTGAAGCGATTGCATTTCTGAAAGCATGAGGCACTCATGAAGACCGGATTTCTGACTCTGGACGCCATTGAAGCGTTCGACCGCGACGGCTACATCGTCGTTGAAAACCTGCTGAACGCCGAAGAAACGGAACTGCTCGGCACAATTGCCCGGCGAGATCATGCACTCGCGGCAGCCCGGACATCGCGTGCCGACGGTGAAGGCGGTTCGGTCGATCTCGTCGTGGAAAATGAGCTGCCGGCAGATTCCATCTACTCGGCCATCGTGCAGGCAGAACCCCTTGTCACAGCGATGGAATCGTTGTTGGGTGATGAAGTTTATCACTACCATCACAAGATGATCCTGAAGGAACCGCGTGTTGGCGGTGCCTGGACGTGGCATCAGGATTATGGCTACTGGTACAACAACGGATGTCTGCTGCCCGACATGGCAAGCTGCATGTTCGCGGTTGATCGCGCCACGAAAGAGAACGGGTGTCTGCAGGTTCTGCGCGGTTCGCATCGCATGGGCCGCCTCGATCATATTAAGCGAGGTGATCGAACTGGTGCCGATATGGAACGCGTCAATGTGGCTTTGCAGCGCATGGAACTGGTCCATGTGGAAATGGCACCGGGATCGGCAGTGCTGTTTCACGGGAACACGCTGCATCGCTCCGACCAGAACGTGAGTGAGAATCCTCGCTGGGCTTTCATCTGCTGCTACAACACCCGCAGTAACAATCCGTACAAAGAAGGCCGCCATCCGCATTATTCGCCCCTGCTGCGAGTCGCCGCAGATGACATCGCATCGATCGGTCGCAGACATCTGCACACTCTCCAGGCTGGACATTGAACTCAATCTCCGAAAGACTGAAATCCCTTGGCCTTGAACTTGGCTTCACACAGATCGGGATCGCCCCGGCCGTGACTCCAACGGGGTTTAATCGATTACTGCAGTGGATTGATAACGGTCATTCAGCCGATATGCAGTGGGTCGAGCGCCGCAAGGCGGCTTACCGCCATCCGGATGGCGTCATGCAGGGAACTCGCAGCGTCATCATGGCTGCGATGAACTACAACGACGGTGCAGCGCCTGCGGGCGGCGGACGTGTGGCTCGGTACGCATGGGGATCGGCGGACTACCATAACGTGCTGAAGCCGCGACTTCAGAAACTGGCGGAACTGCTGCGTACGGAAGTACCGACAGCACGCACACGTGTTGTCATTGACACGGCTCCGCTCCTGGAACGTGACTTCGGACGCCTTGCCGGAATCGGTTGGTTTGGAAAAAACACGATGCTCATCAGTCGTGCAATCGGCAGTTGGTTCTTTCTGGGTGCCGTGCTCACAGACGTGGAGCTTGCCTATGACAAACCTGCAGAACACAACTACTGTGGTTCATGTACACGCTGCCTCGATGCCTGTCCGACCGACGCTTTCCCTGAACCCGGTGTTCTGGATGCGCGACGCTGTATCAGCTATCTGACAATTGAGCATCGCAGGGAACCGATACCACTTGACCTGCGACATGGTATCGGAGAGTGGCTGTTTGGCTGTGACATTTGTCAGGACGTCTGTCCATGGAATCGCTTCGCTCCTGAAGAGACGCTGCCCGAGTTTCAGCATCTTTCGTCGATGCATCCTGTGGCTTGTCGTGAACTGCTGACGCTGTCAGCCGAGCAGTTCGAGACTCGCTTCAAAGATTCTCCGTTGTCTCGACCGGGCAGGGCAGGGCTGTTGCGAAACGCCGCGATCGTGCTGGGCAATGCAGGAGATCGCTCCGCAGAACAGGCGCTCATCGCTGTGCTCGATGACACCGAGCCCATGATTCGCGGTGCCGCCGCCTGGGCACTTGGGCAACTTCAATCTTCAGTTGCCGACTCCGCTCTGCGGACACGTCTGACTGTGGAAGTCGATGAAACCGTCCGCCAGGAGATCGTAACCGCGCTGCGAAGTCACAGCGATTGAGCCAGTGCCGCTCACATCAACGCATACCCGATGGCTGCAGCAGCCAGCACGCAGATCCCGCCGATCACCCAGTACAGTACCGGCCTCTTTGCAGGACTCTTCGATGTTCTCGCTTTGATTGTTCTGAGAGGCAGCTCGGTGGTCTTCAGAAGCGGAACACTGGAATCACTTGTTAAACGCACGCTGTCCAGTTCCACCGCATGCAGCAGTTCTTCGATCATCAGTTTGCTGGCAACTTCTTTTTCGATCGCGGGCGGAACAGCGTTAGGATCGAATCGAAAATCCACTGCCGCGATATCATTCAACACCGTGTCTTCCGCCGGCCACTTCAATGGTGAGATGGCCTCGATCGAAGAAAAGTCAGGCTTCGGCGCGGTAACCTCTGCCTGTTGGCGGAGTTCTCTGGCCAGTGCCAGCAATCCTGCAGAACGCGAATCCTTGCTCAGCGCACCTCTGACATCGCATTCGGATTCGATCCGTTTCAGCAGCATGGCAAACTCCGGTAAGAAGTTCCGTGCAGGCGTAATCCCAGAATCCTTCCGGCCCGCAGATTGAGGGCTCGACAGCGATGAATCGTCGCTGGCGTTTGCTGTTGTCTCTGCTGCGAGGAGCAATCCCGAATCAACCGGAATATCACCATCTGGTACCGACGCTGCGGCGGCGCTCTCCACTGGTTTCGCACGCTTCAGGAGAATCGGGACGGCATCCAGCTCAGGTCGCCTTGACGTGTTCCTGAGTAAACTGCTCAGTCGCTCAACCACATCACCAGCAGTCGCCATGCGGTCGCTGCGATTCTTTGCCATCATCTTCAGGAGAATCTGAATCAGTACTTCCGGCACATCTCTGCGGAATTCTGAGACTGCCGGCGGTGTTTTCGTCTGATGCGCGATCAGCCGCTGGACCAGCGTTCCTTCCGTAAATGGTGGCTGTCCTGTCAGCAGGAAAAAGAGCGAACATCCCAAGCTGTAGATGTCCGCCCGAATGTCCACGGTATGGCTGTCTGCCGCCTGCTCAGGAGCCAGATAGTCCGCAGTTCCCAGCACACGTTCGTTGAACTCCCGTGTCAGGTTTTCTTCGCTCTCGAAATCCTGAGCCAATCCAAGATCCAGAATGCGGACCGTCTGATCGTCCGACAGGAAGAGATTACCCGGCTTGATATCGCGATGCACGAGCCCGGCTTTGTGAGCGTATTCAAGCCCCAGGGCTGCCTGCCGGATAAACTCGACCGCCTTGCGACAGGGCATGGGACCGTCGGCGTTGACGATTTCAAACAGATCGCGGCCATGGAGCAGTTCCATCGCCATGAAATGCACATCCGCCTGCCCGTCTGTTCCGGAAAAGATTCCAAACACGCGCACGATATTGGGATGGTTCAAACGCTGCGTAATTGTCGCTTCACGCTGAAATCGCTGCAGGTAAGATGCTTTGCCGGTCTTGGATAGCGGCAGGACCTTCAGTGCGTGAATTTCGCCGGACTGTTTGTCTTCGGCCGCGTAGATGGTGCTCATCCCGCCCCGTGCGATGCGGTTGAGCAGTTTATAGTCGCCCAGGAAGAATCCGCGAAAGCGGCCCTGAATCAGTTTCTCGGCATGCCACGGGGTGATCAGCTTTCGCTTGAGCAGCCAGATCATGATCTCCTGAGTGGATGCTTCGATCGAGGCGCTGCCGACGACTGATGAAAATCGTTTCTTAACGATCTTCATCTGCTCGTCACTCAGCAAACCGCTCAGCGCCAGCATCTGCAGAAATGTACCGGATGAAAGCTGAATTGTCGGCATGCGGAAATCTTTATTGATGAGCGGCACGGCGCAAGCGGGGTGTTGATTTAATCGTTGTTCAGGGTGGCATTCTCAATACTAACCCGAAGCGTCAGCGAGGATTGCAGGATTTTTGCCTCGCTGACACTTCGGGTTGCTCCTGAATCAACACCCCGTTAGCCGCAGGTGTTTCGCAGCGTTTTCAAAATCAGTTACCGGGTGGCTCGCGCCATTCCGCTTGCAAGGTCCTGGCAAGCCGCGAATGACGCATTTCCGCCAATTCTGCCAACTTGCGGTATCATTGACAATAACGGAATCTGTCGCCAGACAATTAGTCGTCTGAATCTCTTAACTTGTGCGGCGGCACGTTTGCCCAGGGGTTCAACATGAATACACTTGCGTGCTGTGCGCGGCGTCTCAGGCGCACCAGTTGATCGTTGAGTCCCAAACTACTCACCTCCTTTCGTGTAATGAATCCAACGTCCGACAGCCAGCCCGCTCCGCAAACTCCGGAACAGTTTGCTGAGTTTCTCAGGAAGCGAGTGCAGGAAGCCATTTCGGCGTCCGTGCACCACGCCTCTTTGTCGCAGCAGTACCTGTCTTTGTCGCAGCGGTTTTCGGCACTGGCAGAACAGGCGTCGTCAGGAAATGCGTCGCTCGCCTTTCAGTCAGTCCACCAACTGGAACGAGAGGCCAACACTGGAATCCCGGCAGCACCCATCGCGGCAGCGCTGTCAACTGCGGAAGCCATTGCAGTGCATCCAGCCGCAGGGCCGTCGATTCCCCCGAGTGCATTGTCTGAGGTGCCGAATCCGGCACAGAACGGAACGGCGTTTTATTCTCCGTCGGCGAGATTCACACCAGCGGCCATCGGAGCAGAACCCGCAGCAACGAACGCTTCGCCACTTGCGGACGCGGCAACCGGTCCGGCAACGTTGCCACCCGCCGATAAGGCACCAGACAAGTCGCCCCTTGCGGCTGGTAATCCCTCAAGACGCAAGAAAACACGACGTCCGGTCTCAGTAAAATCGGTGCTTGAACGGGCGAGACAGGTTGGGCTCGAAACTGCAGAAAAAGTTCGCGTGAAGGCGAAGAAATCAGACCTCAAACCACAACTGAGGTCAACAACCGAAGAACTCACGCTGGAATTGAAACGAGGCACCAAACCCGCCGGCATCAGTCTTGTGCTCACTGGGCTTGTGCTGTTTATTCTTGCATTGAGACAAATGGAATTCTTTGAAGACGTCCCCGCGCCGCCAATCATCGCCAGCATTTCCAGCGCGATCGAACCAGTTGAAGAATCAATTCCCATTCAACCTCCGGCGGAGGAAACAGGTGAACAACTGGAACAGCCGACGGAAGAAATGGTTGAAGAACCGGAACCTGAGCCCGAACCAATTCCAGAACCCATGCCTGATCCGGAACCGACGCCGGAGCCCATGCCGGATGTGGAAATGGCCGATGCCGCGCTGCCGGAAACTCCCGAGGGAACGACACCTTCGTCTGCGGAACCATCGGAAAGCACCGACCTCGGAGCGATCGACAATCGCAGTGAATCCGGGCGCAAGGTGCTGCTGGAGAAATTCGGGGGCTCAGCCGCCAGCGAATCTGCCGTGGGTTTCGCACTTGAATGGCTGGCCGCACGGCAACGAGTCAACGGAACGTGGGATTTTGTTGACGTGGGACCATGCACTCACAAAGGTTCGGTAAACAATCCCATCGGAGGCACGGCGTATGCGTTACTTCCGTTTCTGGCTGCCGGACAAACTCATAAAGAAGGACAATACCAGAAACAAGTGCAGGCCGGACTCGCATTTCTAACCAGTATCGGCGTTGCAGCACCCGCCGGATATGATCTGCGCGGGGTTCTGAACAAGGCGGACGACGACACGGATCCGAATTATGCCTACTACGTTCACGGTGCGGCAACCCTGGCACTTTGTGAAGCGTATGGCATGACGAAAGATCGCAAGCTGAAACCCGCGGCAGAAGGAGCGGTCTCGTTCCTGATCAATTCACAGGATCCACACGGCGGTGGCTGGCGTTACAATCCTCAACAGGGTGGTTCCACATCCGCCACAGCCATTCAGGTGATGGCACTCAAGGCGGCGGAAAAAGCCGGGATCAAAATCCCGGACGCAGCATGGAAGGGCATTTCGTTTTATCTGGATAACGTCGCTGTTGATGGCGCCGGACGCTACGGTTACGAATTCGAAAAGAAAACCTATGCCATGTCCGTCACCTCAATGGCGCTGCTCAGTCGGATGTATCTCGGCTGGGGCCGCGACGATGGAGATCTGCGCGCCGGTATCACGTTGATCGACAAAAGCACATCGACTGAAAACTACTACACCAATTATTTCGCCACTCAGGTCCTGAAGAACTGGGGAGGCCCGGAATGGGATCGCTGGAACGGTCGCATGCGGGACGAATTAATTGCCCGACAGGAAACCGAAGGTCCCGGAAAAGGCAGCTGGATTCCGCGTGATCGAGCCGAC
>JBBJME010000273.1:0-9580 GCA_037719765.1 Planctomycetaceae bacterium | reverse complement strand
CTCGTGACTGCACCTATGAACCCGATGGCGATGAGTGAGAAAAACATCGCGATGATGCCGATGTACGACCATGCCTGAACCAACAAACCGATTCCTGCCAGTCGGAGATTGCCGCCTCCTGTCGCTTTCCTGCTGCGCGGGGGCGATGTTTGAGATGTCGGGGCGGCGTAGGGATTCGGTTCTTCCCACGACGGACCGGAACTCCACGGATCGTCGCTTCCGGACTCATAGCCGGATTCGTAATCGTCGTCGTAATCTGTCGGCTCATCGGGCGTCGGTCGCTTCGGAGGTCGAGAATCCCCACCGGTGCCGGATTTTCTGGTGGTCTGCTTTGACTTCGGTCGAGCTGGAGCACCGCTTCGCGCGCCGCTTGTCGTGCCATCGGGCGTTGAGGTTGAGCGACGCACGGGCATTGCGGGTTTACTGCCTGCCGCACTTGAGTTACTCGCTGGCCGACCAGTTGCGCGTAATGGAGCGGTGCTGATGATGCAGACGGTGGCTTCGGCGTTACTGCGGGCTTTGCAACCGGCGTACTCTGCACCACCACCGCCTTCTCCTCGCACAGGAATGACTCTTGCGCACCCCGGACAACGGATTCTTTTCCCGTCGCACTGTCCGGAGCTTTCAGAGTCTTCCTGCAATTCGGACACGTTACAATCATTTCGCCGGCACCATGCGAATACACACGGGCTTGCCGACTTTGATCGAATCGCCTGTCGGCATGAGTGCGCCGGTTTCCTGATCAATGGCGAACACATGAATCGAATCCGAGTTCTGGTTTTCGGCGAGCAGCCATTTGCCACCCGGTTCAATAAAGAAGTTGCGGGGTTCCTTTCCCCCCGTCGGCTCATTCTCCACCCATGTCAGCAAACCTGTTTTCTGATTGATCGAATAGACGGTGATCGAATCCGGACCGCGATTGCTGACGTAGAGGAATTTGCCGCTCGGATGACACAGACATTCTGCGGTGCTCTTTTGGCCTTCATGTCCGCCGGGGATCGTGGTGATATCCTGAATCGCCTGCAGTGCCCCGGTCTTCGCATTGCGTGCAAACGCGGTTGCGACCATCGAGGTTTCGTTGTTGGTGTACGCAAAGTTACCGGACGGATGAATGGCAAAGTGTCGCGGTCCACCGCCGAGTGTCACACTGGCTGACGGCGGATCTGCAGGTGACAACGTCGAATTCTCTGCATCAAGTTTGTAGATAAAGATCTTGTCCAGTCCCAAATCTGCTGCATAGGCGAACCGATTGTCGCTGCTCAGATTGATCGAATGCGCCCTCGGTGTGAGTTCCGACGCATTTTCGCGACCTGGATCTTCGTGGTGTATGTTGCTGGTCGCTGCTCCAATTTTGCCATCGACGTCAATCGGATATGCAACGACGTTGCCCCCCGTGTAGTTCGCGATCATTAACGTACGGCCAGTGGCATCGACGTTACAATGGCAGGGAGCACCGCCGAACGAGGGCTGGTCGTTCAGTTTCATCAGCGTTCCGTCGGGATTGATTTTCATCGCGGTGACGCCCCCGTTGCCCTTGCCTGGCCCTTCACTCAGTTCGTTCACTGCGTACAGAAACTTATGAGTCGGATGAACGGCCAGAAATGAAGGGTTGGCCAGTTCGATCGCTAACTTTGGTTCCGTGAGCTTGCCGGTGTCGGAATCGAACAGGCAAGTGTAGATTCCCTTGCTGATGCTGTCCCCTTTGCTGTATGTCCCGACATAGACACGGAATTCATCGGCCTTCGCCGCCGACAGAGATCCGAGAATACTCACCATGATCGTTCCAAAAATCCAAAACTGGTTCGTTCGAGAAAAAGCCATAAACCATGCCCTGTTTCAGTGGTCTTTGCGAAAACTTGATGGATTGAGATTCAATCCGCGTTTGTCATGCGCAGCGTACGGCAGTGTACCCCTGAGTTGCAATCGACTGACCCAGGAAATGTTAAGCGGCGGGCGCTGGTCTGCAGGATGGACATTCTTGTCCGTCGCATGACCTTGAAATACTTCCGAAGCGAAGGATGTTGCGCCAAGGCAGCCTTTCGATACTGCCAGAGTGCCTGGCCAATATCTCGGACATGAATGTCCAAGCTGCGGGAATCGCAGCTTTGTACAGAGGCGAGCGGCGAAGCTCGCGTGAGGGGATCTAAACGCGTTCTTCCGGCTCATGCTTATCGCACAACGGCACACTGGGGTTTTCGTCGCGAAGCAAGTCGCTCAGCGTGGTGGCGCGAAAGGCCTCTTCCATCGACTGCAGTGCTTTGTCCATGCGAAAATGCAGGGCACATAGCCGCGTTCCATGCGACTTCAGGTCCAGCGGGCATTGGTTGATGCGTTTGATCGGATCGACGGCATTCACGACGTCCAGGATCGTCAATTCATCCGGTGACTGAGCCAGCGAAACACCGCCGCCGATTCCTCGTTGAAGATGGACGATGTTCCTTTCTTTCAGTCCCTGCAGCACTTTCGCCAGATACGCGGGCGGAACCTGCGTGACTTCGGCGATCGCGGCCGTCGTCTGCGGTTCAGGAGCCCTCATGGCCAGATGCACCACGGCTCGAAGTGCATATTCGACAGTTTGAGAGAGCATGTTGACTTTCGACAAAACAGTCTGGTCAGCAACTGCGGATTGGCGGATTCACAAAGCGGCACAACTGACATTGTGAACGATTCCTGACAGAACTTGAAGTTGAAGGTTCTGCAACGCCACATGATTGCCGGATATCACACTCAAACCAGATCGCTATGCCCTTGGGTTGCAAGTCTGTTACTGCGGTCGATAACCTGCGTCGGTAATTGTGGCAATTGTGGACAACAGACCATTCTACGAAGGAGTGAGATTCATGTCGGACATTCGAAAAGGTGCAGTGACTCTAAAGGGGAACCCCGTCGATCTTGCCGGGAAAGCACTTGCGGTCGGCTCAAAGGCACCGGAATTTTCATTGCAGAATAATGGACTTGAAGAAGTGACACTTGCCAGCAGCAATGGCAAGACACGAATCATCGCCACCATCCCGTCGCTTGACACATCCGTCTGTCACACTGAGACAAAAAAATTTAACGACCAGGCGGCTACGCTCTCCAACGTCGAGATTCTCGTCGTCAGCATGGACCTGCCGTTCGGCCAAAAGCGATGGTGCGGTGCTGAGAACGTTGACAAAGTGAAGACTCTGAGTGCCCATCGCTGCACGAAGTTTGGCGAAGATTACGGAGTGCTGATCAGCGGTGGTCCGCTCGACCGCTGCCTGTGCCGGGCTGTCTTCGTAATCGATGCGGACGGAACCGTGAAGTACGCCGAGTACTGTAAGGAAACCGCCGAACATCCGAATTATGACGCTGTCCTGGCAGCCGCGAAGTAGGCGTTTGTCGGTCAGAGTGGTACGTCCCGGGAATCCCATGAGCCCCAACTATCAGGCACGCTGCGGAAAGTTGCGGCGAGCATTGAAAAAGGCTGATTTCGAAGTTGATGGCTTGATCATCAGCGGTTTGGCAAACGTGCGCTATTTGACGGGGTTCACCGGAGACTCTTCGTGGTTATTTCTAAATTCGACAAGCTGTGTTTTGCTCAGCGATACGCGTTACGAAACGCAATTGGCTGATGAGTGCCCTGGCTTAGAAGTCGAAATTCGCGACTCGGGCAGCACGATCAATGATCTTTCAGCAAAAGTCGTTGCCAAAGCCAAATCCAGGCGAGTCGGCTTCGAAGCGGATCATATGACTGTTGCTCAGCACAGTTCGTTGTCAGAAAAGATGACGACCGCCACACTGGTCGCCACGAGCGGTCTCGTGGAACGGCTGCGCGAGGTGAAAGACCCGTGGGAACTGACACAGATTCGTGCTGCAATCGAGTATGCTCAGCGTGGCCTCGGCGTTGTGCGAAGTTCACTTCGTGTTGATCAGACGGAGACGGAGATCCGATATTTGCTCGAAGCTGCTATGCGAAGTTTTGGGGCAAACGGTACGGGATTTGAGCCGATCGTGGGTGTTGGTCCTACGGCCGCATTGCCGCACGCTCATGCAGGAATGCGACGCATCGCTGAACATGCGGTGTTGCTGATCGACTGGGGCGCGTCCACAGATTCAGGATATCGGAGTGATCTGACTCGCGTGTTCATCACGGGCAAGCCGACGAAACAGATGGAACTGGTTTACAATACGGTTCTTGCGGCTCAGCAAGCCGCGATTAAGGCGATTCGCCCAGGCGTGAAGTGTGCGGATGTGGATAAAATTGCGCGAAGTCTGATTGAACGGGCGGGCTTTGGAAAATACTTTGGACATGGTTTGGGCCACGGTTTCGGACTGGAGATTCATGAATCCGTGCGTGTCAGTCCTGTTTCTGACCGGGAATTCGAAGCTGGAATGGTTGTGACCATGGAGCCGGGCATCTATTTGCCGGGCAAATTCGGGATACGAATCGAAGATGATATTCTGGTAACCAGCGATGGAAACGAAATTTTGTCGAATCTTGAGCGGGAATTCGACCAGGCAATCGTTCCAATCCTTGCATAAATTGCAGTATTTCACGATCCTGTGCCAACTCGTGTTTGACCCGTAGAGGACGTTGCAGGAAACGTTCGGAGGCAATTTTGAAATGGCGAAACCTGTGGAAAACGAAGATAAAAGCGACTCCTTCGATCTGGACCGGATTCGAAAGCTGCTGCAGCTGATGGAAAAATTCGACGTTTCTGAGATCAATCTTCAGAACGATGACGAATCATGGAAAATCCGCCGTGGCCCACGGGTGACTTATGCTCAGCCTGCATCATCATCTGGTTACGCCATGCCGATGGCAACACATGCGGCCCCGGCTGTCGCCCCGGCGGCAGCTGCTCCTGCAGCACCTGTGGCTGCCCCGGCCGGCGTCACAATCAACGCCCCAACCGTGGGGACATTCTACGCAGCGGCCAGCCCGGAAGACGCACCGTTTGTTACCGTTGGCACAGTGGTCAAACCGGACACCGTTATCTGCATGATCGAAGCGATGAAGGTGTTCAACCAGATTCTGGCAGAAAAATCGGGACGCATTGTCGAGATTCTTGTCGAGAACGGGGATGCAGTTGGTTTCGGTCAGCCACTGTTTCGCATTGAACCAGCGTAGTGGGACAGTCAAACAGTCAACAGTTCGGCCCCAGGGGCTGTTGAAATTGGTCGTTTGCCCCTGAGCCGCAAGCAACGGCATGTCAACCTCTGGATTGTTTCCCGCCACACGATCAGAGGACGGACGTTTCCAGATTGCCAGGTTGGCACCTTAAAGGTTCACATTCAACAGTTTCACGTTTTCAGGCTTCGCAACGGTTATCACATGTTTCAAAGAATTCTGGTTGCGAACCGCGGCGAGATCGCCCTTCGAATCATTCGGGCGTGCCGCGAACTTGGAATCGAAACGGTTGCCGTTTACAGCGAAGCCGATCGCGGCGCGCACTATCTCGAGTTGGCGGACGAAGCGTGGTGCATCGGACCTGCTCCGGCATCCGACAGCTATCTGCAGATCAACCGCATCATCAGTGCGGCGGAAATCGGCAATGTCCAGGCCGTGCATCCGGGTTATGGATTCCTTGCCGAAAACGCGCACTTCGCGGAGGTCTGCCGCAGCTGCAATATCGAATTCATCGGCCCGCCCGTTCTGGCCATGCAGCAGCTCGGCGACAAAGTGAGTGCTCGAGAAATTGCCATGAAGGCAGGCGTACCCTGCGTCCCTGGCAGCGACGGATTGGTTTCGGACGTGGACGAAGCGGTCAAAATTGCCGATCGCATCGGCTATCCGGTTCTGATCAAAGCCACGGCGGGCGGAGGTGGCAAGGGAATGCGCGTGGCGGGCAATGAGATTTCGCTGCGCGCTGGACTGCAGGCTGCTTCGGCCGAAGCGGAGAAGGCATTCAAGAATTCCGGAGTGTACATCGAAAAGTATGTGGAACGTCCGCGCCACGTCGAAGTCCAGATTCTGGCCGACAATCACGGCAACGTCGTACATTTGTTTGAACGTGACTGTTCTATGCAGCGGCGCCATCAGAAGTTGATTGAAGAAAGCCCGGCTCCTAAGTTGCCGGAAGAAGTCCGCCAGCGCATCTGCGAATGTGCGGTCAATCTGGTCCGCGAATCCGGATACACGAATGCGGGCACATGCGAATTCATTGTCGATAAGAACTACAACTTCTATTTTATCGAAGTCAATGCCCGAATTCAGGTGGAACATCCGGTGACAGAACTCGTCACCGGCATCGATCTGATTAAGCAGCAGATCCTCGTCGCTGCGGGAGAAAAACTGCCGTTCACTCAGGCAGACATCCGCCACACCGGCTGTGCGATCGAGCTGCGCGTCAATGCGGAAGATCCGGAAAATAATTTTCGTGGCAGTCCAGGAACGATCACAAAGCTGCGGCTGCCTGGCGGTCCAGGCGTGCGATTTGATTCACATGTTTACGAAGGTTACACGATCAGTCCGTACTACGACTCCATGATCGGCAAGCTGATTGTCCATAAGCCAACCCGCGATGAGGCCATTCAGTGCATGCGTCGCTGTCTGCGTGAATTTGTCATTGAAGGCATCGCCACGACGCTGCCGCTGGCGAAACGCATGTTCAATCATGCCAACTTCGTGGACTTTTCAATCGATACGACGTTCGTGGAACGAACGTTTTAGTTAGGATGCTGCGCAACCCGAACGAAAGTTCGCGTGATGCTCGTTACAAGTTGAACCCGTGGTCGCAGACCTGGTTTTCTGCGATGGCGTGTGTAACAGTTGGGTCTCCGACGACGGGCCAAACATTTCATATCTCAAATCTGAAATTTCCAGTCTGAAATCCTGAAGGAATCCTGTCCATGTCCCACGGTATAAAACGCGTCGCCTTGTTGTTTGCCGGTGGCCCGGCTCCGGGAGCCAATGCCGTTATTTCCACTTGTGCCATTTCTTTTATTCGCCAGGGAATTGAAGTCGTTGGAATTCGCTACGGCTATTCCAACCTGATGGAATACTCACCGGCCACTCCGCTTGTCGAAGGCGTGCACTACAAAAATCTCACGGAGCCATCTTTGCGACGCACGCGCAGCAAAGAAGGGATTATCATCGGCACGGCTCGAGCCAATCCAGGCAAGCATATTACCTGTCCGGAACACCTGGAAGATCCAGACAAGGCCGCTCCCATGAAGCGTGTCTATGACGCGCTGCGATCCATTGGCGTGGATGCGCTGGTCTCGATCGGTGGCGACGACACACTCAAGACCGCGAATAAGCTCAAGATGTACCAGGATCGATTGCCGAGCGACCTCAAACGCATGCCCGTCGTGCATGTCCCGAAGACGATTGACAACGACTATATGGGTATCGACTTCACGTTCGGATACTTTACTGCGGTCGAGACGCTTGGCACAGAAATCCGCAATCTGCACGCGGATGCCGAAGCGGCACGAGCGTACTTTATTGTTGAAAGCATGGGCCGCAGTGCGGGCTGGCTGGCTTATGGTGCGGCCATCGCCGGTGAAGCCAATATGGTATTGAGTGTCGAAGATATGAACGGAAAGTATCTGTCACCTGAATCGACACCCAAACGCAGGGTGATGGACACTGAGATGGTAATCCAGAAAATCGTGCGAATGATGCGTCATCGACAGGAGAAAGAGGGCAAAGAATACGGTGTGGTGGTCCTTGCCGAAGGTTTGGCAGAGTTTCTCTCTGATGAAATTCTTAAGGACGTTCCGCGCGACGACCATGGTCACATTTCCGTCGCAAGCGTGGATCTCGGAAAGATGTTTGCGAAAAAAGTCTCCGCAGAATATCAAAAGCAGACTGGCCTGAAACGAAAAGTAACGGGACTGCAACTGGGTTACGAATGCCGCTGTGCCAGACCACATGCCTTTGACGTGATGCTGGGAAGTCAACTGGGCGTCGGGGCCTATCGAGCCCTTTGTGAAAAAGAACACAATGGTGTGATGGTGTCGGTGTCTGGTCAGTTGGATCTGCATTACGTACCATTCGAAAAGCTCGTGGATCCGAAGACACTTGTGACGGTTGTACGCTTCATTCCACCGGGCAGCGATTTTCATCAGCTGGCTCGGTTTCTTGAATCGAGCGCCAGCGAGTAACGCGAAACTCCGGGATCACTGCGGTTCGACGTTTGAATTGCTTGTCTCGTCGCCAACAACCAGGCTCATGGCCAAAGCCGGTGTCTGTATGGATTCAATGCCGAAGCCAGGTCGCTGGCAGGAGCGGACAATGCATTTCGCAAAGCGAGTTCTGCTGTTCTATCTGATGGTGATTGCTGTGTTTACGTGGTTTCAGCGCACGATGATGTATCCTGCCGGGCGCGCTGAGCAACTGGCTGTGGCTGAGTTTCCCGTGACGACAGGGAAGTTTTCGAAAGCCGCGGATGTTGAAATTGTGTCCGGCGGCAATGAAAAAATCCGGGGCTGGTTTCTGCAGGCAGGAAAGAATCGCGGCGATCGCCTGATGCTCTTTTTCCACGGCAACGGGAGTCATCGTGCGCGACGGCTGGCGTGGTACGAACTCTTCTGGTCCATCCATGTCGATGTCCTGGCCATGGACTATCGAGGCTATGCGGACTCCGAAGGGCAACCATCCGAGAAAGCTCTGACGGAAGATGCGGCTGCCACGTGGAAGTACGCCACGCAGGAATTGGGTTACAGGCCGGATCAGATTGTGATCACTGGTGAATCGTTGGGCGGTGGCGTTGGGGTTAAACTGGCGTCAGCAGTTTGTCAGCAAGGTGATCAGCCGGCGGGTCTGATCCTGGTTTCCACGTTTTCTTCCATGCTGGATGCGGCGCGCAATCGCTTTTGGTGGTTGCCGGTCAGGTTACTGCTGATTGATCGATATCGTTCGGATCTGGAGATTCCGCACGTCACATGTCCCGTGCTGCAGTTTCACGGCACGGCCGATTCGATTGTGCCGCTGCCGCTTGCGCAGCGTTTACACGACATGACTCTGGCAAAGTCGCAAAGTGGCGTACCAAAGAAGTTCGTGCTGTTCCGAGGCACGGGGCACAACGACGTACTGAATCGAAATGGCAAGGAAGTGCAGAACGAGATTCAGCAGTGGATTCAATCGGGCAAAGCCAGCCTGAAACCGTGAAGATATTTGAAGAAACCAAAGGCATCAGCCCGCCTGGAACCACTGCCGGCTTTGCCAGGCGATCGAGAAATCTGGCTCAAACATTCTCTGCACGCAGATTCAGCGGATCTGGCCACTGACCAAACACCGGTAGGTCTCTTCCCGACCTTTAATCCTGACGATCAATTCCTCGGCGAATTTCCCGGGAGTGTTGGGGGCTGTAAATTCAAGTTCAACAATCTGCAGTTTCTTTTCGGTCGAATCCAGCTTCACTTTGAAATAGTCCTGCATCTTAGGGCAATCTACGTCCTCCACGACGAATGGCTTTGTGCCCTGAATGACCACTTTCACGGTCGTCACTTCGCCTGGTTTCAAATCGCGAATCTTGACATTGTCGTTTGCGAGTGTGATATCCGACTTCACGACGCCTTCAACCATCAAGGGAACATTCGGACTAGCGGCATCGTCCGTAACAATGGTGATCATTTCGCGAATTCGCCCCGGCCGAGCGCCCGCTAC
>JBBJME010000077.1:0-27339 GCA_037719765.1 Planctomycetaceae bacterium | reverse complement strand
ATCAGATCGTTGCTGGAAAAGAACGCAAAGACCCGCTGACCATCGCTGGCCATGGTGGGCGTGGCATTGCACATTTTGTCGTGAGTCAGCGTGCGTCCCGTGGCGATAAACTCCCGCTCCCACTGTTGTGTGCCGGTCGCGGCGTCAATGCTGATCACATGCAGCCGATCCTGCGTATATCCGGAACTGGCTGAAACGAAGACCTGTTCACCCACCACAATCGGCCCGGACAGTCCTCGTCCGGGAAGACTGGTCTTCCATGCGATCGTATCACCGCTCAGCTCCGTCGGCAGAGTTTCGCCTGTCGCCACGGAATTTGCGGCGTTGCCGCGAAACTGTCGCCAGTCCGCAGCCATGGACGTCTGCAGTGTGGCCGCAGCCAGAATCAGAAAAGTGATGATCCGCTTCATTGTTGAACTCCTGAGCTCACTTCGCGGCGCGCGGTGCTGGTCGTTGGCAACAGTGCAGAACCTGTACTGTTGCAGATACGAATCTGAAACTGATAACGCTGAGCCCAATCCTGTGTTTGTTCATTCTGACAGATCTTGAACAACAGCGTGTTGCTGCCTGCTTTCAGAGTCACCGGGACTCGATACTGATCCAGTTGCGAACTGCGATGGTACTCTTCCCGCTCAAAGACCAGATTGCCATTCACCCACAGCTTCCATGAATTAGGCGTGCCCAGGCGAATCTCAGCCTCCTGATCCTTGTCGCTCATCCATGTCGTGGCAGCGTACATCAGCGAGCCCTTGTAGTTTTCGATTTGTTTCGCGATATCGACCACGCCGTAGTCGTCGGTTGTGGCAATGGCCTGCCAGCGAACTTTGTCCGTTTGTCCGTCATATTCCGCCTCCAGGTCCGGAGCCTTTGAAGCGTTGACGTCCAGCTCCGGCCCGTAAGCCACCGCGAAGCCTTTTCCTTCCTTGTTATCGAACGGCCCGACGATTGACCATTGTGGAAGGAAACCAAAGTGCTGCTGTATATCTACGACTTCGTTGTTCTTGCGCAGTGCCTCCGCGATTGTTTTCACCTGGTCTTCATGGACAGCTCCGCTGAATGCTTTGCGATAAAGCGGTGTGGCTTTAGCGGCATCAGCGAGGGCGCTTGCTTCTTTGATCAGCGTCGCCACCGCGTCCCGACGAAATTCCGGACTGGCGTCCAGCAGCATTTCCGGAATCAGCCGAATTTCAATTCCGGCATCTGAGCGCTTCAGCGTTTCGTACACCAGTCGCCGCGCGAACGGCGACTGATTCTGATCCCGCACAAAGGCTTCCAGTTCCTGTTGCGGCAACTGACGACCCGCTTTGGTCTCCGCATCGGCAACCTGTTCAAAAGCGTTTCTCAGCCAATTGACTGCCAGAGGACTGGCTTCGCGAAAACCGTGCAGCAGCGGCATCAATGTCTGCGCACCTCCGGCTTTGAGTGCATGCACGGCGTCGCGGGCCGCGGCGGAATCTGCGGCTCCCGGCTGAACCGCTCGGAGAACGTCGATGGCGGCGGAGATGTCGTCTGCGCGAACAACCGACGTCATCGCCGTTGCCAACAGCACGACGAAGATGCGTACGATCAGTAATCGCATAAGGAATCCTTCAGGATAATACACGGGTGAAACAATTTGCATCGGCATAACCGCACACACTACCAGATCTGAATACGGTCTGCTTCAGGCTTAAACAACTTGTCTCCAGGTTTGACGCCGAAGGCTTCATAAAACGCATCCAGATTGGAGATCGGTCCGTTCGCTCGAAAGCTGGACGGCGAATGCGGATCGATCACAAGGCGGCGAATGAGTTCATCCTCACGGTACTTGCGCCGCCAGATCTGCGCCCAGCTGAGGAAGAACCGCTGAGCCGAAGTATGGCCATCAATCACAGGGCCGTCTTTGCCGCCCAGCGACATGCGGTAGGCCTTATAGGCGATCGCCATGCCGCTAAGGTCCGCGATGTTTTCACCGAGCGTCAGCTTGCCGTTGAGCTTACGACCTGGCAGTGGTTCGTATCCTTCAAATTGTGTGACCAGCTGGCCGGTGAGTTTTTCGAAGGCCTCACGGTCTGCTGCGGTCCACCAGTTCTGTAGATTGCCGTCACCGTCGTACTTGCTGCCTTCATCGTCGAAGCCGTGACTGATTTCGTGACCAATGACAGCACCAATGCCGCCATAATTGGCCGCGTCATCGGCCAGCGCATCAAAGAACGGAGGCTGCAGGATGGCGGCCGGGAAAACAATCTCATTCATGCCGGGATTGTAGTACGCGTTCACCGTCTGAGGCGTCATGCCCCATTCCTTGCGATCGACGGGTTTGTGGAGACGATCCAGCTGACGGTGATGCTCAAACTCCGCAGAACGCATCATGTTTCCGACCAGGTCGTCGGCTTTGATTTCCAGTTTGGAATAGTCCCGCCATTCATCCGGGTATCCGATTTTCGTCGTGATCTTGCTCAGCTTGTCGAGTGCCTTTTCTTTGGTGGCGTCAGTCATCCATGAAAGTTCATGAATGCTGGTTTCGTAAGTTTTCAACAGGTTCGCGACCAGTTCATCCATGCGGCGACGTGATTCTGCCGGAAAATGTTTTTGTACATAAAGCTGTCCCAGCGATTCGCCCAGGATACCAAAATCGCCGGCACCTGCGCCTGACGTTGCATCGACCGCGCGCTTCCAGCGAGGCTGTTGTTCGGGAACGCCGGTGATCGTGCGATCATGCAGCTCAAAGTGTGCATCGACAAAGTCAGGCGTCAGGTAATCTGCGGCAGCATCCAGCAGTCGAAATCGACAATACTGCTTCCATGTGTCAATCGGTGTTTCTGCGAGAATGGTTTCCAGCGCCGCGAAGAAGCTGGGAGTTATCACGTTGACTTCTTTCAGATCCGGCGCACCGACCGCTCCGAAGAATGCTGACCACGGCAACGTGGCCGAGATGTCAACCAGCTTTGCCACTTCATAAAGGTTGTAGCGTTTCTCTGCGTCGCGAAGCTCTGTCCGCGACCACTGAGCTTTGGCCAGAGCGGTTTCCAGTTTCAGAATATTCTCAGCCGCAACATCACCGTGCGGCAGTTTTGCAAATTCATAAAGTTTGACGATATACGCCTTTAAAGCGGCGCGGGCCTGTGCGTACTTTTCGTTTTCTTCGAGGTAGTAGTCACGGTCAGGCAGTGTTGTACCGCCCTGGGAAATCGCCGCCAGATAGCGTGATGAATTCTTGTCGTCCGTCCCGATTCCAAATCCGAACGGACTGCCGATTCCAGAGACGTTGACACGGCCGAAATACCGAACGACATCTTCGATCGTGGACAGCGAATCAATGGCTTCAAGCTGTGCATGCAGGGGCTTCAGTCCTTTCTCCGCAATTAAGTCTTCGTTCATAAAGCTGCGATAGAAGTTGCCGACTTTGTGGCCGTTGTCGTCGGTCGGTTTTGACGGACTCTTCAATGATGGCTGATATTCTCCCGAGCCGCATCATCGAGCGCCGTGAACGATCCGTAGTTGGACTTGTCTGACGGGATTTCTGTGGACAACAACCAGCGTCCGTTCACGTGCAGAAACAAATCGTCCTGCGGCCGGACCGTGGTATCAAAGCCATCCGGATCAATGCCGGAATCCAGTTTTGCGTCCTCCGCGTGAGCAAAACCCGCGACTGAGGCCAGCACCAGGGCGGCCAGAACCGCGCGTGTCCACATCCAGCTTCGAATTGAGATGATTGAATTCATTGAAAAACGCTTCCGCAGAAAACCCAGCCAATTCTGACTGCCCCGCACGGACACTCAGCCAAATCTACCCGCATTCTGTCGAAGCTGCCGCGAATTTCCAGTCACCAGCGCCGACGTGGAATTCGGCCTGCCATGCCATGAGTCGACAACGCACTATTGCTGTGTCAGTCGTATACTGATTTGTGCCACTGGCTCTGCCAGTGCTTTCTGCAAAAATGGGGAGCACTGGCAAAGCCAGTGGCACGCAACCCATCAATGAATGCGTGAGAGAGCACTATAATTCGCGGCGCCAGCGTTCGGGGACACCCGCGAGTGCAGCCTGATACGTTGCTTCCAGCGGAACCATGACATGGCGGGGAGGTCGCAGGAACAGCGGCATGTCGGGAAGTGGTTTTCCCACGGCAACTGGTTCGATAAACGCCTGCCTCTCGAGTCCGCCCGTGTAGGCCACCATCGTGAGCGGTTCGCCGGGCGGCAGCGAAAACGGCTGATCTTCCTCGTCGATGTTTTCCCAGATCGCGCCGTGGATTCCCTGAGGATCGCGACTGCCGGCAGGAATCACATCAATGATTAGTAAATGAATTCCTGCCCGAAGCAGCTCAAGTGCTTTTTCCACAAAGGAGCGCAACGCGTATCGAGTCGATTTATTCCCCGGTGAGACGATCTCAATCACCGCCGCGACATCGTCACCGCTCCGATGGCGGATCACAACTCGGCTTCGTTTCTCCGCATAAATATCCACTTCGGCTCTGGCCGTGAATCGCGTCCTGGGCATCGCAATCGCCAGACCGCCATCGCCCGGTGTTCCCATCCCTTCGCCTGCATCATCGTCATCCGCAGACAGCGATTCTGTATTGCCCAGCGCCACAACATCCGGCCCCAGTCCTCCGGTAATTTGCTCCGCCATCGCGTAGTATTCCGACGGCAGCAACCCTGAGTTCAACGTGTGTTTTATGGTGGTAATCCATTCATGGTGGAAATCATGAAACGTACCGGCAATGACGCGCGTCCAATCGTGAACTGGCATTTCAGGTTCCTCGTTCGCAGAAAAGCTTGAGCTGCATCCTTGCGATTCTATCGCGTCAAAGAAGGATTTCACAGATTTTGTTCTCACGGTTCACTGCGAACAGCAACCGCCGCCGGAACAGTCCTGCACTTTCAGCGATTTGTTCCACGGCATTCTGGCGAGGATCATGCCCATGCCGCAGGTGTTGCTCAAGCCAGCGAAGGTCAGTCCGGCTCCGACGAAGCCCGGGATCACCAGGAACCAGGGACTGATGATTGCCAGCAGCGTACCGACCACGATCAACAGCCCGGCGACGATGCGGACCTGTCGTTCCAGCGAGATCATCTTCTTTGTGCCGCGATTGACGGGCAGACCGGCGGCAACCCATGCCAGCGTTCCGCCATCGATATTGACCACGTTTTCAAAGCCCGCTTTGACGAAGGCATTGCACGCCTGGGTCGAACGCCCGCCGGTGCGACAGATGATATACAGTGGCTCCTGTGCACGCACCCCGCGGGACGCCATGATAAGTTCGGGATTCAGCCTGTCCAGGGGGGCGTTCAGAGATCCAACCGCATGAACTTCGTAGAACTCCATCGGTGTCCGCACATCGATCAGATCGAAACCGCCCTTCTGACTGAGCGGTGCAAATTCCTGACACGAGATTGTACTGACCATGCATTCAATTCCTTCAACAAATCGAGATTTACGCAGTGCAGTATAACCAAAACCGTACTTCTTCGCTGGAAATCCGGATTTCAAACGCATTCCAGCGATTCACGAGAATTTCATCATGGGAAACATTCTCAGCTGTGAACGCGCGGCAGCTCGCAGCCTTCCGCAATAATGGCGGCTTCGGCAGTGGCGAGTTCCTGCAGGCGGGTATTGACGTCTGAGTCGCTGGCGAAGTTCCTGGCCAGGCGTACATACGTCGCATGATGCCTTGCCTCGGATTCGTAGAGACTGCCGTAGAATGCCTTCAGCTGGTGATCCTGCAAATGATCTCGCAACAGGAC
The DNA here is from genome assembly GCA_037719765.1 of Planctomycetaceae bacterium. Classification (GTDB taxonomy): domain Bacteria; phylum Planctomycetota; class Planctomycetia; order Planctomycetales; family Planctomycetaceae; genus SXXK01. The sequence continues at coordinate 21,613 of JBBJME010000077.1, read as the reverse complement.
GAAGCGCTCACAGCTGCGGGCTTCGATCAGTGCTCCGACCAGTAAGCGATCGACCGCGCGATGCGGTTCCGTTCGCCGCACGAGTTCCTTGAGCTTTCGACCGTATGGACCGGGTTTCAGTCGGTGAAAACGCACGCCGCGTTGTTTCAGCAGATCACGCACAAGTTGAAAATGTTCCAGTTCCTCCCGCACAATTTCCGACATCTCCCGGCACAGGTCATCGTGCTCGACATAGTCAAACATCAGATCCATTGCTGTTGAAGCCGCCTTCTGTTCGCAGTGCGCATGATCAATCAGGATTTCGTTCAGGTGTTGATCGACCTGACCGAGCCAGCGTGCGGATGATGTGGATTGAAGATGCAGCATGGGATGTGGGGGCAATCGGTGATTGAGCCTGGGGATGAGAGTTGCTCATGTTTCAGTACGAGTCTGGAGACTCGTTCTACAGCGACAGTACCTGCCACAGTCCTGAGTAGTCGTCAGTCCAGTGCAGAATTCTGTCCTCGTCTTTCCACGGTGTCACAGATTTCTGAAACGCAGCGTCGCTGCCGAGTTCATCCGAAGTCACAAGAATCCACGTGGAGCTGAAGACACCGGTCAGATCATCCTCTGAGTTTTCGATTTGATATGCGTTCCAGCCAAGATGTTCTGCCAGGCCGCGTGATACGGATTGAGATCCAGAAACCGATCGAGATATGGACGGCGAGGATGCCAACGGTTCAGTTGCTGTCGATAGATGTCGCCGCATTCGCTGGTCAGCAAATGTACGGGAATCGCATCGCTGCTGAATGCGTCGATCGCCAGAATGTCAAATTGCTGACTTTGTCCGGCTGCGATTTCGCGTTCCATCATGATTCTTGCGTCACCGATGACAACTTCAGTTTTGGCGGGCGAATCTCGCAGATAGGTGAAGAACTTCTCGGACAACGCGACGACATCGGGATTGATATCGTAAAAGCGAAAAGTGTCGCCTTTTTCGCCGTAGGCTGCGATCGTGCCGGTTCCAAGGCCGACCACACCGACTCGCAGAGGCCGCTGGTCATTCCCCTGCTGTCGCTCACGAATCATCTGAATCGCGATCCCCACACCGCTTTCTCGACCGTAATATGTCGTCGGCTGCGTTTTCCAGTATTCATCAATGTATTGAAATCCGTGTTTGATTTGCCCATGCGTCAAAGAATACTTTGGCGCGATGAAATCCACTTCCTCCTCAGATGCTTCCTTCTGGACTCGCAGCACGCCGTAGAAATTGCGAGACGTATAGACGGTCTGTTTCTCATCGCTTGCAGCATTGTCAGATTTAACGATCTCCGCCAGACGATTGGAAAGAATCAGTATCAGGGTGATGGCTGGAACCCAGAACCAGAACCCCAGCGATGACCGATCCTTTCCTCGAAAGCCATCGGCCGACCACTCCATCAGTACGGCCGCGCCGGTTGTCGATGCGAAGGAGATCCCCAGCAATTCCTGCAGCCACTCTGCCCGCAGCAGTATGCCACAGATGCAGGTGGCAATCACATAGATGGCTCCGAGGCCGTAAAGCCGAATTGACTGTTCATGTGAAAATCCAAACAGGAACAATCGAACCGCAGCGATGAAAGGTGCAGCAACAACGATGGCCAGCAGTGCGAACATCATGTTTCCGCTTCGCGAACCAAACAACGGCTGTGATTCCATGCCCTGCATGACGAGCAACCAGCCGCAAATACCTGCCGCAACGACATAGATCGCCCCCAGCGCGCAGAAACGAACTGACGCGTTTGTCAGAGATCGGCTCAGCACCAGCAGAGTGCCGGCTGCGATCGGAGAACCGATCGCTATCGAAGCCAGAGCGACATAGATCGATTTGCTCATCACGCCGGAGAACTGCCACGTTCCATAGCCGATAAACCAGGCACACAGCACCGCGGAAAACACAGACCACACGGCGATGAGCCAGTTCCATCGCCGTTCCAGGGCACCTGTCACAATGAGTCCCACGAACTGAATCAAACCGTACACGCCGAAGGCGATTGTTTCGTCGGTCGCATCAATCACATCGGCCAGCGGCAGATACACAAACCACGCCACAAGTGCGACATTCGCTGCCGTGATCACAGCCCAGATCCAGAACGCAGCTGACGGTGTCCGCAGCCAGATTCGTTGTGCACACCAGGCGATCAGAGTTATGGCACAGCACGCGACAAGCCCCAGATGATATTCCCAGTAACCATGAAACGTATACGGAGCGACAATGGCGACGAAGACGCCGCCCAGAGCTCCGCCGGCAGAAATCAGCACATAGAAAAGCGTCAGATACCGCGAGTCTGGTTTGCAGCTGACAAGTTCTCCGTGGCACGTCATGCAGCAGGTGAAGAGGACGGTCGCATAGATCGCCACCTGCTTTGAGATATTCACATCCGCTCCTTCGTTAATTACCCAGCACGCCACGGGGCTGCAGGCCAGCAGCAACAATCCGTACGCTCGACGATCGTACCACTGCGGGCTGTCGAAGCAGATGATGAATGAAATCAAATAGAGGCTCAGCGGCAAAACCCACAGGAATGGAACCGTTGCCACGTCGATGCACAGTTGATTCGTCGTCGCCAACAGCATCGCAGAACTGCAGGCCGCCAGTCCCAGCCAGAGCAGCATCGTGCCCATGCCGGGGCGTGTCGCTCTGGTGGCATCTGTGGCAGACGCAAACGCAGGCGATGCGTCCACGTTTTCGCTGGACGGTAATAACCCCGTGGCAATCGCGGCCTGATGCTGCAGATAGCGGATGCCGCACCATGTCGCCAGCACGACGTAGGCACCATACACCACTGACCACGACCAGACCTGCTGCTTCAGGGCCAGCCACGGTTCAAACACAAACGGATAACTCAACAGTGCCAGCAGCGATCCGATATTTGACAGTGCATACAGTCGCCAGGGGGATTGACCGGCAGATGACTGACTGAACCACTTCTGCATCAGCGGCCCGGTCGATGACAGCATGAAGTACGGACCACCGACCGTCGCCAGCAGCAGGAACAGAATCTGCAGCAACGGCGACTGATCCGCCACTGGTTTCCAGGAGTCACTCGGGATGATCGGCAGGAACACGAGCGAAATCGCCAGCAGACTAAGATGTGTCAAAACCTGTGTCCGAGGCTTGAGCTTCACGCTGATCAGATGCGCGTACAGGTATCCGCCCAGCAGCAGAATCTGAAAAAACAACATGCAGCTCGTCCAGATCGACGGCCCCCCGCCAAACCACGGCAGGATAAATCGACCAATCAACGGCTGTACCTGAAACAGCAGGAACGCACTGACAAAAATCGTAACGGCATAGCGAAACATAAAAATCCTTCCCGGTCGGAAGGCGGCAATGTAGCTTCGGCCGACACGCAATGGCAGTTACTTTCAAACCGTCTCGTGAGCAGATTGGCGCATGTGAAATCACGTGTTTCCGGTTCATAACAGTTGGGACGATGGTTTTGATAACACCGACAGTCGAATGTGTTTTTCTGCTTGCCGCCTCAGGAAACACGGTCGGATACCAACTGAAACCTTTTCCATAGCCTAATTTTTCCTGCCGATTTGGACCTCAGCACCATCGAAGGAAACCGCCGTGTCCGCTGCCGTCAACGACCCCCAGGCCGTCAATCAACAGTCGTCCAGCAACCGCAATCGAACCACCCACGAAACATTCCCGGTGGCGATGCTGCGAGCACTCGCCGTGTTTGGTCTTGGCGGCTGGTTCTGTTAGGAGTTGTCGCGACTCGAATCCGGTGAGATCGAAAGCACAAGGCTTTGGGCGCCAATCGCACTGTTGTACGAAACACTTGGTTTCTGGCCGGCTGTTTCATTGCTTCCGGCAATTGGTTGCTTCCTGGTGTATCTGGCAGCATCAAGACTCGTGACGGAAACAGGCGACCAGACCGCATAACCCGGATTGCAACGGGCGTCGAAACGGGCTGCGACGTGCGCGGCATTAGAAGCATTCAAGCGATCGCGACGCACTCGTAATGGCATTCGTCAGAATTCAGATCATCCAGCAATGTCTCCGAAGTCTCACAACTTCGGCTACAGGCTGCAGCTACTTCTGATAAATCGGCAGGTAGTGATACTTGACCGACAGGCTCAGCACGGACATGGACGTCGAATAGACGGCTCCATGATTTCGTTCTTCGCCGCTTTCAGCGAGCCAGGACCCGTCAGCCGACTGTTTTTCAAGGAGCATTTCCTGAACCAGCTGCTGAGCAGTTTTGGCATGCTCGCCACCTCGCTGGTACATGCCTTGAGCATAGTAGTATGTCCCGTACATACAAAAACGCTCGTTCCATTTTGGCGGATGAGCCAGGAGCCAGTCGGAGGCTCCGGCGACCAGCGGAGATTCGTATTCGCCGCAGACCTGCATGGCCAGAAGTCCGGCGGCGGTCATCGTGAATGTGGGATTGTTCTGATGAGGTTCATAACTGAACCCGCTGGCTTTCTTGTCTGGCAGTCCATTCTCATCGAGCGGTGACGAATAAGATCGCTTCAGGTATTCCACCGCGTCCCGAATCGCGCTGCCCGGTACCTGAAGTCCGTCATTCTTTGCCGACCGCAACGCCATCAACTGCCAGACAGTTGCAGACAGATCCGAGTCATTCGAATTGGGATTGTAGCGCCAGCCGCCGCGATAATGAGTTGCCTTCTTTTCCTGCTGTGAACTCAGGATCAGATCGATGGCTTTCTGACAGCGATCGTGGATTAACTGATCCTGTTCCGCTGTGGCACCCATCCCCAGCATCTCGGTGAGCATCAGCGTGATAATCCCGTGACCGTACATGCGTGAACCGTCCTTGTTGCCGAAGTACCCTTTGTCGTCGATGCGATCGTCTTTCAGCACAAACGCCAGCGCCTTCTGCATGGCGAGGCCTTCCGGACTGACGTCCACAGGCTGAACACCCACGCTGGCCATCGCCATAATGGACAGAGCCGTCATTGTCGTGTCGATGCCCTTGTCGATGATCGCTCCGTCGTCTCGCTGTTTGGTGATGAGGTATGCGATGGCTTTATCGACCGCGATGTCGGTCTGGTCTTTCTGGAAGACGGACGGAGTTGCCGCAGTGTCGGCGGGCTCCTGGCCGCACAGAATGGGACTGCTGGCGATCGATAACAGAAGTGCAGGCACGATGGCAAGGGTTGTCCGCTTCATGAATCTGGTGCTGCTCATAGGTTTCTAATCCTGATGCAAGCGAAAGTCATTTGGAGTGCGGCGACTTGTCGTCGCTTTGCCTTTCCAACACGGCATTTTTGTCAATCGGCGCGGGAAAACAGCGAACATTTCATTTCAATTTCAGGTGAAGTCGGCAGAACAAACGAACTTCCTTCCCAGAACCAAATTACCTGAAAAAGAAAGCGGCGACGAGTCACCGCACTCCAAAGGTCGCTTGTTTGGGTTCCAATGTCGCCATCACGCTCGTCTCGACGGAGCGAGACGGCTACTTTTTCTTTGCACGTTCGGCCAGAACGCGGAAGTAGGTTTCGACACTCTTGCGATATTCTTCTGAGACAGCTTCAGATCTTCCCTTGGTCAGATCTTCGGCCGATTTGCTTCGCAGTTTGCCCCATGTGGTGGCTTCATCCCGATTGACCGCAATGATGCCGAACTCCGCATTCTGCGTTCCTTCTGGAGAACTATCGGACGATTCCGTGCCCCCTTCACCCAAAGCCATCGCGGCTTCCTGCTGAGCCTGAATTCTTGCGGCCGCCTGTGCGGCCTGTTGCGACCGCGCCGCCTGAGCCAGTGTGTCGAGACGAGAGGGTCCTGGCGGAGCTGGTTGGCCAGGTTGTGCGGCACTTGCGGCAGCGGCCGCAGCATGGCGATCCAGCTCGTCGAGCGTTCTGGCGAGTTGCTGACCGCGCGCCAGTTGCTCCGGTGTAAATGAAGGTGCGACCGGTGGCCCTGGTAAAGCCTGCCCTGGTGCCGCTGCCGCTGGCCCTGGTGCCGCTGCCGCCGGCTGACCAGCGGCTGGTTCGCCGCTGGCCGGTTCCCCGGTCGCCGGTGGATTCTGGCCCGGCTCGGCATTGGGCTGAGCGCCCGGCGGCTGTCCGGCTTCCTGATTTGCCGCTGCAGCCAGTAACGGATCAAGTACGCCTGTTAATTGCTCGGCCTGTTGAGTAATCGCGTTTTCCGCCGCCGCAAGATCCTGTTGTGCTTTGAGAGACTGGCCGTTTGGCTGCGGTTGATTGTTCTGAGGATCTGCGTTCGCACTTGCTTCCGCCTGTTCCGCTTCTGCCGTTGCTTTATTGAGTTGTTGTTCGGCGTTGGTGGATTCATTGCGCGCCACCTGCTGAATGTTGTTTGCTGCATTCTGCAAAGGTTCAGCCACGGCTGCGTTATTCAGGCGCCGCTCATGTCGCGCCGCCCGCGCGACATCTTCGCTCGCTTTTCCAACATCCTGCGTCACTTCATGTTGCTGCTGTTCGGCAGAGGCCAGTTGATTTTTCGGAGGAGCCAGTTCGTTGGCAAAGTCAGCCGCAGCAGCAAGCTGGTCAGCCTTTTGATTCAGCTCGTCGGCCGCTTTGACGGCTGCTTCGGCGTACTGACTTGCCAGTTGAGTTGCGGGGTTTGGCGCGTCCAGAGGCGGCAGAGGCTGGCTGTTGATTTCTTCGGCACGTTTGCTTTCCTGCTGTGCTTTCAGTTCGGACTTCTGAAGTGTCTCCTTTGCCGACGTCAGTTTTTTTTGTTCCGCTGCCCGACGAGTCTCTTCCTGCTCGACGTTGCGCTTCAGTCCTGCGTCGTCGGGCTTAGCGTTTGATCTGTCCTTTGTCTGTTGAACTCGGGTGTCTGGCGCGTTCGCCACCTTTTCGGCGTTTTGAACGGCCTGCTCTGCCCGTTTCCTGGCATCGTCCGCGCGTCGCAAGATCCGCTGCGGTGCCTTCTGTTGTTCGTGAAACTGCTTGCGGCGGTTTTCCGAATCCTTCTTTTGCGCTTCACGGGCTTTCTCGTCCGCATGAATCTGCGCGTCCTTGCCGACTTCAGATTGTTGCTTTGCCTGCTTCAGTGTTTCAGTCGCTTCCGCCAGTGCGGCTTTCGCTTCCTGGGCCGTCTGAGCGAGTTCCGGCAGCAGTTGTTCTTCGCGAGCCGTGTTTGCTTTTGCAGCGGCTTCGTTCAGCTTCTGTTGAGTCTCTGCAAATTTCTGTTGAGCTTCGGGCGTCTTCCCCTGAGCTGCCGACTGATTTGCCTGTGCCACTAAAGCTCCCGACAGGCGAGCAGCCTCTTCACCCATCTCCCGCAGTTTTTCGGCCAGTTCACGCTTCTTTGCCTGAAAATCCTCATCGGATCGTTCGTTCGCCTGCTGAATGTTCTGATCATCCTGCGCGGCGTACTCCAGCGCGTTGCGAGCTTCCTGCAAGGTGTTCTGTGAGATCTCTGACAGCGCTTGCTGCATGGCCGGGTTCTGCTGAAGCTCGGCTTCCAGTTCCGACATCAGCTCCTGCGCATCCTTGTTCGCCTGCTCGCCGAGCTGCTCAGAGTTTTCGTACTGCTGTTCCATCTGACGAGCGATGCCAAGATCGCGTTCCGCCTGCCGCAGTTCGGCTCGCGATTCAGCCACGTCGAGTCCCTCTTTGAGCCTGTCGAAATGTTCGGCGACAAGATCGAGAGCCTTTGCGGTTTTCTCCTGTTGCTCAGCCGCCTGAGCCAGATCCTTCGCCTGCTGTTCGCCGGACTCACTTTCCTGAGCCTTCTCCATGGCACGATTCATCTGCGTGGCGGGTTCCTGAATCATGGCGATACTGTCATCGGCATCACGCGCTCGTTCGCGCTGAGATTCCTCCAGCACGTTTTGCGCATTGGCATCCTCAACAAGTGCTTCGGTGAGATCGGCGATCTGCTGATTGACGGCGTCCTGCTGCTGTGCAAGTTCCGCCAGTTGTTGTGCGGCGTCGGGAATCCGAAAAGGGGTCAGACCCTTTGGAGACAAGTCCGTTGTCTCGTCTTGCCGGAGAGGGTCAGACCCCTTTTGGATTCCACGGCATCAGCAGTGGCCGTTGTCGCTTCCTCCATCTCCCGAATCTGTTCGGCCGTCTGCTGAGCCATTTGTGGAATCGTGGGCGAAAACTTCGCAATCACAGCACGAGCATCAGCCATGACCGGCTGCAGATCGTCAATCACCTTTGCAAGCTCGTCGCGAATCTGGACGAGTTCATGGCCCGCGCCGATCATGGCGTCGCGTTTCCAGCGGCGTTCAGAAATCTTGCGACCGGCGTCACGCACAGGAGTTGCCCAGCGGACCTGATCCAGTGGACCGACAAGTTCATTTTTCACGCCCGCTTCACGCAGTCGCTGGCTGCCCAGTTCAAATCCTCGCTGAACCAGATCCCACTGACGCGGGTGATCCATGTGTGCCTGGAGGCTCTGTGAATCCCAGCGCTCCTGATTCAGCAGGATGTTGAGTGCATCGCGGGCGATCATCAGATCGTGACCGGCTTCCAGCGTGCGATAGGCCGGTGCAATCTCCAGCAGACTGGCTGGAATCGTCGAGTCCTGTGGCGGCAGCTCGCGATGCTGATTCAGCAGCGACATGGCGGCTCGGTGCGTCAATCCGGCATCAGAGGCATACTGGGAATCGGCATCTTTTCGGGATTGAGTCAATTCGCGGCGAGTCCGCAGCTGATCGACGCTGCGATAAAGTTTCAGATCCACCTCGGCGACAAAACGTTCAGCCTGGTCGAGCAGCTTTTTTCCTTCCGCGGAGTCCGGCGAATTGCCCGCCTCAGTGGTCAATTGATTTTCCTGCTGCGCCGCGCGTCCGACCTGCTCGAGCGGTGCATACAGACTGCCGGAACGGTTGTCGAGGTCTCGCCAGGCATTGACGATGCGACCTTGCAGACCGCCATCGGCGACATCAAACCGCTGCCGGTCGTTCAGCTGATTGAGAAAATCCTTCGACACATTTCGCAGCTGATCCAGCTTTTCTTCCGATTCCATCGAATCCTGAATTCGCTCGCGCTGTGACTGAGCCCACGTCAGCAGGCCGTTGATGTGCCCTTCCAGGTAGTTGGGCATGCGTCGGCGCTGATCGCGGAGCAATCGTTCAATATCCTGCAGCAGATTGACGGCGACGGTTTCCTGACGCAGTAAGCGATCCCATGACTGAGTCGGACTATCGACCACAAAACGCTGCTGCCTCAGAAGTGCATCCAGATCACCTGCCACGGAACTCAGAAAGTTGTATGCCATCATGCTTTGGTAATGCTCGGCGACGTTTTTCGCATCGTCCGCCGTACGCTCAAAAGTCTGCTTCAGGACATCGAGATCACCGTTGACGCGATTCGGGTCTTCTGTGTGCTGCATGGCCTTCAACACAAAAGCAGGAATGTTCGAGTATTCTCGCTGCAGGCGACCGATGACTCGTCCAGTCAGATCCAGATCGTATGCATCCGCCCCGGCTGGCATCTCACGTTCAACGTCGTGAATTTCAGACAGCAGTTTGGTTGCCTGGTCCCTCTGCTTGCCTGCGAGATCCGCCAATGCAGCGCGATCCAGGATTGCCTGTTCTTCGGTGTGGTCCGGCTTGCGGAGACGTTCAATGGCTTCCAGCGCTGAAACCTTGTGTTCCTGCAGCGATGCTGAAAACGTTGCCAGCTCATCATACAGTCGAACCTTGCGCTGCATGATCGTGTGGCGTTCCGGATCGAAGTCAGCAGCGGCCACGATAATTCGCAGCGGGATGGATTCGCCCTTGTTGCCCTTGCGGTCCGTGGCCACCAACTTCGTCATCACCTGGTCGCCGGTCTTCAGCTTGTGATTCAGCAGGTCCCATTGCCATGCGACCGTCAGATGACGGCCGTTTACATCTTCAGCCGGTCTGGCATCCAGCGGCAAGGCAATCCAGTCGCGACCGTTCACGGAAACATGTTGTTCCAGACTCACCAGGGGCAGGTCATCTTCGGCCATCGCCTTCAACGCCAGAATGTCGTTCGGCGGCACCAGCAGCGTGGATTCCTGCTGTTCAACAAAACCCGCGCGGGGAATCAGGTCCGGCTGCGGACGGATTTCGTATTTCGGGCTGAAGATGTTCTCAAAGCCCGTTTCTCGGGAAACAAGATGCACTTTGTAGATGGCCGCTTTGTCAACAGGCACAGTGGCCTGCCACTGCAGTCCGTTCTGACTTTCCGGATCCGGAGTCAGCGGGATGACGATCATCTCCTCGGAGTCCGCAGGATCGATGCGAAGTTCAGCCGCAGCAACCTGCTGATCCAGTTCCAGCAGCAGTTCGACCTTTGTGCCTTCCAGCACCAGCAGATCACCGTGCGTTTCTGTTACGGTCTCGGCAGGGAGCAAAGCGTATGGCGGATACTCGTAAGTTTTTCTAAACGCCGTCACGCGTGGACGAGGCCGCGCTTCGATGCGGAATCTCTGCGTCACGGCATCGCCTGCCATGATTCGGTATTCGACGGATTCATCCATCACGTGGATGTTTGCCGCAAACTCAGAATCGGTACGACCTCGCATGGACTGACGCACCTCACCCTGTTTTTCGGTGGACGTCGCCAGAGTCACTTCTTCGAAGCTGCCGCCGGTCACTTCCACCACAATTGCAATGGTTTCGTCTTCCGCGAGCAGCAGTGAATGTGGCGTCGGTTGCAGTATTTCGACATTGACGCGCGAGACGCGGGCGATGTTGGCACCTGGCAGCATGGCCCGCGCGGCGAGTTGTCGAAACCGGGCATCGCCGGAGGTCAGCAGCAGCAACGTCACGGCTACGACCACGATTGCGGTCAGAATCCACTTCGCCACCAGCTTGACCGGCAGCAGGTGGGATACCCGAATCCGTCCCATCTGCTCAGCCACTTTGCCCTGCAACAGACTCCGAAAGACGGGTGAGTCATGCAGCGACGCCGGATCATCCGTGGCCAGTTCAACGGCGGACAGCAGATGCTCCCGGAGTTGCGGTTCCGTCTGTTCAACCTGCGATGCGATTTCTTCATTCGCCGGCAGATGCATCATCCGCCGCAGACAGGTCATCCAGACCGCGACGACAACAGCCATGTACACGGCTCCGCTGAGACTCCAGCGCACGTAGTCACTCAGCAGCCAATACCAGTCGATGGCTGCCACGATCGCCAGACACAGCAGAAACGTCACAACCCCCGCGCAGAGTCCTCGCGCGACAATCAACCACAGCCGCCGCCGCGCAAAGTGTCGCAGCTTGCTGGAAACGATGGGATCAAGTGTGATGCTCATAATAGATTCCTCGACGACCGGTGACTCGGAGGGCTGACGCCCTGCCGCTCGCCGTCACATTCACAATAACCCGGCACGTTTTCTTAACACCCATTCCACGGTCAACAGCATAACGATCGAGGCGAACCACCAGTAGCTCTGCCAGATCAAAGTTTCTGATTCCACCACCCTGCCGCTGCTGAGCGGGCTCAGTAATTCCGGCAGTCGATCCATGTCTTCCTCTCGCAGGAACACGCCGCCAGAGGCCAAGGCCATCTGCTTCAGCAGTTGCTCGTTGGCCGCTGTCTGCGTCATCTCGCCGGACTCCGGCGGAAGCACGACGAAACGGCTGCGGGCCTTCAGGGCCGACTCGCTGTATCCCGACGCTCGAACCGACACTTCGTATTCCCCTTCCGGCAACGCACCTGAGCGACCTCGATAGATTCCCGGCACATCGTTGTCCGCATTCAGACTGACCGTCGAAACGACGCGGCCATCTTTCCAGATCAGCGCATCGGCGGTTGCGTTCAGCGCGGGCTTTCCGTCGAGCCCCAGCAAGCGAACCCGCACATCAACCGACGCACCGAAGTCATAACGAACCGATCCCGTATCCAGCGACACGTACTCATCACTGACGGCAAACGGACGCGGCATGACATATTTCGCCAGCTGATTCCAGATCCGCTGATGCCATGTGTCGGCGACCTTATAACGCCATCTCCAGGTTTCGTCGAAGGCCAGGTAGAGGACTCGGCCTGCTCCGAAGGCACGCGTCACCATCGCCGGCCGCTGTCGACCATCCACGTTGACTTCCACCAGCACTTCCGATCCCGGCAGCGCGTCCACGGCCACCAGCGTGTGCGGTGCGGGAAGTTCTGTCCAGAATCGGCGATTCTGCGGCACGTCAACGGCAAGAGTCAGGGCACTCTCGGACGCCCCTTTGTCCGTCAGTTGAAGTGAGGTGGGCTTTGAGGCGATGGTTTCCGGAAGCCATTCGACGGGGAGCAGACTGCCGAGACTCGTATCTGCCAGCTGAAGAAGTGTGCCTCGTTGTCCATCAATAAACACGATACCGCCGCCGCGGATCTCGACAAATTCCTGCAGCCATTCCAGGTCTTGCGCGCTGAACAGGTCCGGTGAAACTTCACCAAAGATGATCATGTCATAGTCAAATAATGCGTCACGGCTGGCCGGAAACTGACCATCCTGATCGCCGCGCCGCAGGACCGCGTCCTCTGTGCCCGTACCGGCAATAATCGTGTTCACCGACCATTGTTCATCACGTTCGAACACGTTGCGAAGATAACGGGTTTCCCAGCGGGACCGACCATCGATGATCAGCACTTTGTAGCTGGAAACAATCGCCGCCAGACGCATGGTCCGCTGGTTGTTGTCGGTCTCCGATTCCTCCGGAAGCGGAGCGATCGCCGCGTCAAACGCCAGCGGAATCGCGTGCTGTTTGATGTCGGATGCAAACTGAGCACCAAGTCGGGTGACCAGTTCATCAATCGCGAATTCGAACTCGATGCGTCGTTCGGGGAGGTTCTGAGTCAGCAACTGCTGCTGCCACAGGACCTCACCTTCATAGCGGATCTGCGCCACAAACGGTTTACCCGCCGGCATCTGATCGCGAACAACCATGACTCCGCGGACCATATCTTTTTGAAAGACCAGATCGGGATGCTCCAATCCAACCACCGCGAGATCCGATGCCTGCTCAGAAGCTCCCACAGAGACGCTGTAAAACGTGACGCCCTGACTGCCCAGCACGCGGGCTGTCTGCAGCGGTGACGGACCAGTATTGTGCTGTCCGTCAGTGAGCAGCACGACTGCCGTTTTCGGTTGCGGCGATGCGCCTTCGGATTCAGTCGCTGACGCAGTCGCCATTTGAGTCGCTGCAATGCCACTGCTCAGATCGGTGATGTTGGAAAACGTTTCGATCGATGGAAGTGGAGTCTGGATCGACGCAGTGGCATTCTGAGACGACAGGCTCGAAGCCAGTTCCACGGTATCCTGCGGCGTTACTTCTTCGCCGTGCAGCATCAGCACTTCGACGTCGTGTTGTTCCCGAAGCGTTGCAAGGACTTTCGCTGAGGACTCCGACAGACCCAGTTCCGCTCGGCGCCAGCGAGGAGTTTCATCAAACATCGCCAGTGCGGATTGAATGGACTCATCGCCCGAATTGACAACATCAGTGACAGAATCGTCGAAGGCTTTGCGAACTGCCGTCTCAATGGATTCACAGACGCTGGACAATGATATCAGTTGAGTGACCGCCGCATCCACATTGTCATTGATGCTGGCGGTGGCAGATTCCAGCGGTTGCAGCAATTCCGTCGAGAATCTGTCGATGACCGCTGTCGGCAACTGCGGCTGCAGTGATTTCAAACGACCCTGAAACTTCCCGACGATTGGGCGAATTGCTATGGCGTCAACATTTGCGGGAGGGCGAAGCTCCTGTTGAGCCGCCAGCCCTTCCGTCAATTCACGCCTTGCATCGGCCAATTCATCTGCCACGTGCAACAACGTCGCGTCCACATGCCCGGTAGTCATCCAGCCGAGCTGTTCGGCAATCATGAGCTTGCGACCGGGCGACATGTGACGATCCTGCATCGTCATACTGCGAGACGCATCCAGGTAGATTTTGACTCTGCCCAGTTCTCCGATAATTGTGCGGTGATGCAGAACCGGACCCGTCAGCACCATGATTCCCAGAAAGAATGCCAGCGAACGCAGCAGTGGCAGGAACCACTTCAGGCGACGCGGCAAATCAAAGCTCTCACGACTGTAGTACAACCACGACAATGCGCACACAATCAGCGCGAGCACAAGACCCAGCCACAACGGGAGATCACCGACAAATCGGAGGCTTGTCATGCGCGGACCCTCGCAAATCGCTGCTGCAGCACGAGTTCCAGAAACATGAACGCCAGGAACGCCGCCAGCACGTATTGCCAGATTTCCTGACCGTGGCGGCGCAGCCGATCCTGCTCCAGATATTCAGCGGATGTCCTGACCAGCGTCGATGCCGTGTGCCTGGCCAGCGCAACCAGACCGGGCTCGTCCAGTCCGCTCAGGTTCGACTCTTCACGCGATGATTCAGCGACGAAGTGCAGCGTCTCCGTCGATGGTGTCGACATGGCATACACACCCGGCCGCTGAGTTCCATCGAACCTCGCTAACTGCATTTTCCCCTGCGGAACAGTCTGCACCGTGCGTCGCGAGCCATCGGGAGTCACGACCGACAGCGTCATTGCGGACTCGTCGCCGGGCAACACCGCCACCGCCGCTGCTCCCGTCGCAATGTTCCGGGGCGGCGAGATTCCGGACGCCATTGTCGTCACCAGCTGCTGCATGAGCGGAACGAAGAAAGGCCGCATCGGCAGATCAGTCCAGTCGGCGTCACAGGCAGTCGCCAGCTGCATCACAACACCATCCCCGAAACGGCGTTCCACCAGGAACGGATCGCCGTTATCGAGGCGAGCCAGAATGATCGCGCCGGCATTCAGGTCAATCTCAGACAACTCATGCCACTTCCGAATTTCCGCCGCAGACAGATCGCCATTCGCGGCATCGTTGAAGAACTCCAGTGCAGGGTGGTCGAAGTGCTGCGCAACAACATGCGCACTCTGACCCGCATCATCAATCTGTCCGCGAAGTGTCCCGATGGCCGCCGGGAGAAGACCGGTACCGTTGGCAAACATCTGTTCGCGATACCAGGCCAGATCAATTCGATTTCCCGCGCAGAACAGCAACGCTCCACCATCCTGAACGAATGCGGTCAGGGCCGTGACCTGAGCGGGTTCCAGCTTTGACACGTTGGCCAGGACGACCACGCGGGCCGTTTTGAGTTTTTCTTCGGTGACATCCTTTACCAGCACCGTTTGAGTCTGCACAAGATCTGCCAGTCGCACTCGTCCAAATGTGTATGGAGTCAGAGCGATCGACAGGTAATCAGTTTCACTCTGCAGCGGCTGACCACTTGGATCACCGTCCACCAACAGGACATTGATACTGTCCCAGACGGTCACGGCAGCGGCGTAGCGATTGTCGTCAGTCAGCGGATCGTCGGCGACAACTTCGACTTCTACGACATGCGAGCCTGACTTGTCAAACGTGCACGAAAACAGCACCTGTGTCGTCCCGTTCGGTCCCAGCGCAGTCTGCGACACAGAAGATTCGGTCCCATCGATCCGAAGCAAGACGCGGGCATGATCGATGGCGGCTGTCCCGTGATTCTTTACGTTGGCACGCACCGCCAGCTGCTGTCCGACACCGAGTGCCCGCCGAGGAATCTCAAGTGAATCCACCGAGATATTTCCATCGACAGGTTTTCCAATCGGCAGCAAAGTCAGTTCCGGTTTGATACTCATCGCCTCGACCTGCCGACGAATCGATTCCGCCGCATTCGCTCCGATAGCTTCCCAGTCCGCCGGTTGAAAATCACTGATTACGATCAATTCCCGCCGTGCGTGTTTCATCCCTGACAATGTTGTCAGCGCTTCATCCAGCGACGCCTGCATGTCGCTCGCACCATAACCCGCTGGTATCTGCTTCAGTTTGCGAATGACGGCCTCCGGATCAAACACCGGCTGATCAAACAGAGGAGTTGGTCGGCCACCCGTTTGGATCACGGAAACTTCGGAGCCCCGGCTGACCGCACTGACAATCGCACATGCCGCATCCACCGCGCTGTGGAATCGCGAACCGGAAGAATCGACTGTGTCCATCGAGTAACTCGTGTCCAGCAGAATCACCAGAGACACCGGTGAGTCACCTTCGAGTAACCGTGACCCCGTCAACACAGGTTTCGCGAGACACAGGGCCAGCAAGACGGGGATCGCACATCGCACGAGCAGCAGAATCAGCTGATCAATCCGAAACCGTTTGTGATTGACCTTGATCACCGATTCCAGCAGGTGCATCGCCCCCCATGCGACCGTACGAAAGCGACTGCGATTCAGAATATGAATGATCAGCGGTATCGCAAACGCCAAAGCACCAAAGGTAAGAGCGCCGTTGAGGAACGTCATAGGATGTTCCTCCGGCATTGGCACGATATTGCGATGTCAGAATTCGACGCGCCACGATGCGGTTCATGAGTTCGGGCCCAACGGGCAAACCGCATGTCAGCCTTATGCGTTCCGGCCCAACGGGCCAGCCCTATGTCAGCCCAGGGCAACGCCCTGGGAAACCGGCCCGCGAGAATATTCAGCCCCAACGGGGCGACCCTAATCCCACGCATAACGTTCATCCAATTCAAGTCCATGGCGACGGCACAAGGCACGAAATTCGTCCTGAAACGTCATGCGATGGTGATGCTGTTCTTGTTCCTCAATGTACTTTCGAACTTCCGGAATGTTTGACTCGCTGACTGAGAACGCACCATACCCTCCCTGCCATGCGAAGGTTGCGAGATCCGGCGATTGCTTCTTCAGCCATTTGCTGGTTTCTGTTTTGGATTCTTCGATCACGGACATGATGGGGAACTTGCGGCTCAGCAAACAGAGGACGTGTATATGGTCCGGCATGCCGCCGATCAAAATGGCCGGGGAATCGACTTTGTCACGCAGGATGGTTGCCATATAGGCATAGAGTTCCCCGCGCAGAGAGGTTTTTTTAAGGCACGGTTGTCGGCTTTTCGTGGAGTAGACGATATGGATCGCGACTTTCGCGAGTGATTGCGGCATGTGGTCATGATCCTTTCGTCTGGCTTAGGGCCGCCCCGTTGGGGCTTGGTGATGATGGGGTTACGTTTCCCAGGGCGTTGCCCTGGGCTGACATAGGACTGGCCCTTTGGGCCGGAGTTGACACAGAACTCATCCTTTGCCCCGGAACGTCATCACCGCCCCTTCCTTCTCAGCGCCAGATAAGCGGCCAGAGAATCGGCGTAGGGTTGATCCGTGGTCATGGGCACCAGGCTGATCCGGTGACGACTGCAACCCTTCGCAAGTTGATCCCGGAACTGTGCCAGCTTCTCAAGGTAAGCGCGGCGGATCTGGGCGGGATCGACGAGGTGACGATTGGATGCGGCTTCCAGCGAGGCAAACTGTGTCCACTGGCGAAACGGGAAGTCGAGCTCATCCGGATCCCAGATCTGAAAGATCATCATCTCATGATTGGCGTGTCGGAAATGAGCCAGTGATTTCATCAACTGATCCACATCCCCAAACAGATCAGAAATAATGATCAACAGCCCGCGACGCTGGATCTTGACGACCATCTCGTGGAAGACGTCGCTTAGTTCCGTTTCAAAGTGCGGCTTCTGCACCGTGAGTTCGCTGATGATCGTCTGCAGGTGTTTTGGACGAGCACGCGGCGGGATATAGCGACGGACCTGCTTGTCAAACGTCACCAGGCCGACGCTGTCCTGTTGCTGGAGCATCAGGTACGCCAGACATGCGGCTGTCCGTACGGCGTAATCGTGTTTGGTGCTGCCGTTGCTGCGAGACCCGCTGTAGGCCATCGATCCGCTGGAATCCAGCAGAATGGTGCAACGCAGATTGGTTTCTTCTTCGTATTCGCGAATGTACAGGCGATCGGTCTTGCCGAACAGTTTCCAGTCAATCGTGCGGATATCGTCACCCCGCACGTACGCACGATGCTCCTTGAATTCGACGCTGAAACCTTTATGCGGTGATCGGTGCAGCCCCGAGCAGAAACCCTCAACAACTCCCCTGGCCAGAACCTGGAGGTTTGAGAATTTTGCGATGTCGCGAGACGACAGAACATCGGAGACGTGTGGCATGGGATTGAATGACCAATGTCCAATGATAAATGACCAATTTAAAGATTCGTCAGGGCAGGGCCAATGAGCAACGATCCTCGCTGCGATTCACTGGTCATTAAGATTTGGACATCGGGATTTTAAAGAAGCTGCTTCGACGTCTTTGGCAATTCGCGCAGCAGTCGGCGGATCAGGTCATCCACACTGACGCCTTCGGCTTCGGCATTGAACGTCGGGACGATTCGGTGTCGCAGGACAGGCAGCGCCAGCGTTTCGACGTCGTCGCGCGTCACATGGTAACGGCCCTGCAGAAGGGCACGCGCTTTGGCGGCCAGCACGAGCTGCTGGCAAGCGCGAGGACCGGGGCCCCATTCGATCAGCTCGCGCACCCACGGTGCCGTGGATGGTTCTTTGGGCCGAGCGGAGCGAACCAGATCCAGCACAAAATTCTTGACGTGTTCCGGCAGCGGGACCAGTCTCACCGTCTGCTGGCATTCAATAATCTCTGCCCCGGAAACAACGGGCTCGGGCTTCGCGAACATCGTCGATGTGGTGCGATCAATGATCTCTCCTTCTTCATCGCGCGACGGATAATCCACAATCACGTTGAACAGAAAGCGGTCGCGCTGAGCTTCCGGCAGAGGGTATGTGCCTTCCTGTTCAATCGGGTTCTGCGTCGCGAGGACGAAGAACGGCTCTTCCAGTCGATAAGTCGTGCCACCGACGGTGACTTCGTGTTCCTGCATGGCTTCCAGCAGCGCGGCCTGAGTCTTGGGTGGCGTTCGATTGATTTCATCCGCCAGCAGCATCTGCGAAAAGACCGGTCCCTTTTCGAACACCATATCGCGATGTCCGGTCTCGCGGTTTTCCTGAATGATGTCCGTACCGGTGATGTCAGCCGGCATCAGGTCGGGAGTAAACTGAATCCGATGGAACGACAGGCTCATCGAATCCGCCAGCGACCGCACCATCAATGTTTTCGCCAGGCCCGGCACACCTTCCAGCAGGCAGTGACCTCGGGCCAGAATGGCAATCAACAACTGCCCGACCACTTCTTCCTGGCCGACCACAATGCGGCCAACCTGTTCGCGAATCTTTCGACAGGCTTCAACCAGTTTCACAGCGCGCTGCTGATCGTTGATCTGCATCGTAGCAACAACATTCGACATGAATTGGCCTTTGGACGGAGTCGCATTGACGATGCAAACGGCGGGCTGGGAGTAGCAGGAGATTCAGGTGAGGTCGGCAGTTTAGCGGACTCGCCTCCAAAAGTCTTCAGCGAGCAAGACAATCGTCCTTAAATCCAATGAAGAAAGGCCATGAAGCGGCCCGCCTTCGCGTACTGTTTTCTGGCGGAATTCTTTTTGTGCCGCTCGCCTTAATGGTTGCGCGGCGGACCTCAGAGGTGGCTTCAGTCAAACGCCGACTGGACGAAACTCCACACGCAGTCCGCCATGAACTGATGACCGGACTGTGAAAGATGAATTGAATCCAGTGTTGAGTCGCTGCCGGCAATCACTGACAGGAAGACTCGCTTTGGAATCAGGACCACGTTGTGCTTTGCGGCGACGGTTCGTTGGACACGACCAAACTCATTGCAAAACGGAGGTAACGGCAGTTCGAACATGATTACCTGCCGATCTGGCGCTTCAAGATGATCCAGCAGTTCGTCGAGATCAGATTCGAACTGTGCAGATGTGGTTGAGCCCAGCACATCATTGCCACCGATTTCAACGACCACCACGGACGACTCGATGGTCTGAGACTTTGCCCGCTTGAGTGCCGATGCTGCAGTTTCACCCATGTGCGAGATATCCTGCACCTGAAGCTGATGCTGACGAGCCAGCAGGTGGGGCCATGTCTCGGAAGTCTCATCACCGCCAACGCCAGCCGTGACGGAATCGCCAATAACCGTCACCGTCCGAGTTCGCGCGGGCTCAAGCGAGGGAATGATGTGGTACGGAAGTTCGATCAATGCTGCACTCAGCCACACAGCAATGACGGCATAAGATGTCCGGCGCCGCCAGTCTGGTTTAAACCGCGACGCAATCCACAGCAGTGTGACGGCAACCGCGATACCGTAGTACCAATATGAAATTGCCGTTGATGAAATGACAACCGCGATGACGCCGATCAGAAACGAAAGCACGGTGATGCGGCTATAGATCGGTCGGGACTGAGTGGATGATACGGCAGACAGAATCAGCAGGGCAACTCCTGTGAAGAATGCCTGTCCGCTGACGATGTGATAGACGAGCCAGTTCATGTCGTAATCTATTGCCCCCGCTTTTCGTCCGGGCCATCGGGGCTTGAACGCCTCGACAGCCGCTTTTGCAGGGCCTTAAAAAATCCGGAAAATGAGCGACGGCTGGTGGAACGGACGCTTTGGCCGCGTGAATATCTCAGCAGGTCGGCGAGCAGGGCATCGGCGGTTGGGTACCGATCCGACGGATGCTTTTCCAGACAGTTCAGAATGATCGTCTCAAGCCCGCGGGGAATGTCGCGGTTGATTTCGCGCGGCCGAACGGGACGGTCCTGCATGATCTTCCGCATGAGTTCATCACGATCCGGATGATCGAACGCTGATCGCTGCAGGCACAGTTCATACAGCGTCGCTCCCATAGAATAGAGATCACAATTGGCGTTCTGTTGCCCCAGCATTGCTCGGGAGCCATATAACGCAGCGTTCCGCTGATCGCACGTTCCGGTTTGTCTGAGCGGCGTTCTTCGATGGGTTGCGACAATCGAAGTCCGTCACCCAGACTCTCGTCGTCTGCATCCAGCAACAGGTTTCCCGGCTTGATATCATTGTGCAGAATGCCGGCAGCATGCGCGGCACGCAGCGCTTGAGTTGCCTGGACTCCGATTTTGGCGAAGCTGTTCCATGAAGTGCGCGTCAGCCTGCGACGCCGGGATCTTTCGGCATCGGCATCTGACATGGCTTTTGCCACAGGAATCGCTTTCATCGTTCCCGACAGTCGCTGCGATTCCTGACGCTGAATTTCTTCGGCATAGACGATGCCATCCGTTTCACGGAGGCGATCGGTGACGCGATCCAGGCCGACGCCGTTGACAAACTGCATGACGAAAAAACAGTAACCGTTCTCCTGACCGTACCGAAACACAGGCACGATGTTGCGATGCCGCAGTTGCGCCGTCGTCCGTGCTTCGTGTTCAAACCTCGCAACCCATTCGGGAACGATGGAAACGCGCCATGGCAGAATCTTCACCGCCACGAAATGTCCGGACTGCAGATCCCTGGCCTGAAAAACGACACCCATGCCACCGCGGCCCAGTTCGCTGATGAGTTCGCAGTTGCCGATCCGCGTAAACGGAAATCTGTCGGGCATGTTGCGGCGGATCGCCTGGGCCTCTTTGGCGATGCGTGTGTGTTCCAGCATTGCGAGTACCGGGAACACTTCACGAATTCGCGCCGCGTGAGGCGGGAACCGGCGTGCGTACAGTTCCACCGACGGCTTCTTGCCGTGCCGCAGTTCATCCACAAACTGTGAGACCAGCAATTCAAAGGGTTCCCTCGAGCGCAAGGTATGTGAATCATCGTTGACGGGCAGGCCCAGCAACTGAAATTCTGTGTCTTCATTGTCGGCGGGTGAAGGAAGATTCATGCGGTCAGCATACCAGATCGAAGCGGAGTGACTCGACGGCGAACTGTTTGCTTCGTTAAAATCGGGCTGCGCAGG